>RFSG01000023.1 GCA_009924095.1 Sphingobacteriia bacterium | reverse complement strand
TAAATGGAAATGTTAAAAAAATCAGAAAACAATTTCATAGAAATAGATACAAAATTGCTGCCGACGAGTCCTTACAATTTGTTGCTGAACATCCAGATTTAAAAATTCTCTCTTATTATGCGGATGAATTATTAATAGAACTATTACCCAATTTTTCTGCCCGAGAATTTATTCAGTGGATTAATGAAAAGGTTCAGTTAACTAAATTTGAATTGTATCTCCCCTCTTTAAATGAAATCTTTATTCAAACTGTTCAACCCGAAAATGAATAAAATAAAAATTATCATTCAAAAAGAATATTTGTTTCGTGTTAAATCACGTACATTTTTATTATCGACTTTTCTTACCCCATTAGGAATTATTATAATTATGGGAATCAGTATTCTTGCTTCCACTTGGAATCAGGCTGAAAAATTTGAAATATATTTAGAAGATACCAGCGGAGTATTTTTAGAACCCTTACAAGGATTACGAGGAGATTTATCTTTTACCGGAGGTAAAGGGTTATCAGAAGCAGAAAAAAACAACTGGTTAAAGGCAGAAAAACAAAGAGGATATATTATTTGCGATACTGCTTGGATATCTAATAAGCCCATGGTGGAATTGGTTTCTGCAAATAATTTAGGTCTTCATATGAAAGAAACCATTGAAGACAGTCTTACCCGAGTAATTCGAAATTTAAGAATGGAAAGAGCAGGCATTGCTCCAGAACAAGCGCAATTATTAAAAGGAGAAGCGCATTTAAAAACATTAAAACTAACAGAGGCTGGAACCCAGCGATCTTCTACTGGAGTGGCTGCCATGATTGGGTACGCCATGGGTATCCTGATCTATATTTTTATGTTTACCTACGGTATGATTGTAATGCGAGGGGTAATGGAAGAAAAAACAAATAGAATTGTGGAAGTAATTATTTCTTCGGTTAATCCATTTGAATTAATGATGGGAAAAATAATCAGTATTGGAGGAGTAGGTTTAACACAAGTTTTAATTTGGATAATTACGCTGACAGCCCTATTTGCAATTGCAAGTCCAATGTTATCTGAATTAAATACTACTACCTCCCAAACGATGGCGGTAACTGCAATGGCAGATTCAAAATCTAATGTAATGGCAGAAGAAATTGCAGCAGGAATACAACAATTTAATCCTTGGCTAATAGTATGGTTTATATTTTATTTTTTAGGAGGATATTTATTATATGGTTCTTTATTTGCTGCCGTAGGCTCTGCAGTTGATCAGGAAAGTGATAGCCAACAACTTATGTGGCCCATTACTTTTCCATTGGTAATTCCGATGTTGTTTTTAGGTAATGTAATTCAGCAACCTGATGGCCCACTAGCCATTGCTTTATCCTTAATCCCATTTTCCTCACCTACCATTATGTTAGTAAGGCTGGCGAGTGTAGAAGTACCCTGGTATGAATTATTATTATCTGTGGTATTGTTATTAGGTACTGTCGCTGGAATGATATGGGTAGCTGCCAGGATTTATAGAATTGGTATTTTTTTATATGGAAAAAAACCGTCAATGAAAGAAGTCGCTCGGTGGATATTTATTCCTCCCCATTCCTAAACCTATCCCAAGGATTGAGTATATTTATCTGATGTTTGTATAACATCGGAATTATGGGGCGTGTTGTTTTTCTATTTTTAGGTTGGATGCTTTGTATGGGTTACCGTTATCCCTTGTATGCCCAATCTACCCCATTACCTGCTACGCATACCTTACAACCTTTTGGAATTAAATGTGAAATTGTTGAAGTCCCCTTTTATCAATTTAGTCCGTTAGAAAGGCAAGCATCCCTGAGAATGTCTTATGCCAGCCCATTTATTCAAAATCCAGAGGCCTGGTCTTCCCTAAAAAATAAAGATTATAAGGTCTATGAAATCGAATTAATCTATACCAAATATCCAAAAGATTTTAGAAAATGGTTAACCGATTATAATTGGTTATTAGAACATCGCCTAATTGAATTATTTAAACTGGATTCTAATTTATTAGATCCCGCAATTCATTGGAAAATTGTGCTACAAACCAAATGCTCCGACTCTGAAACAGCAAAAGAAATGTATCATGGAGTGGTAATAAAATATAAACCTCGAAAGCCTTGGGTGGCAAAAATTAGGGATGGTTACGGATTAGAAATGGAGTCCATTCATAAAATCGTTGAAGGAGATTCGTTGCCCAAAGATACTATGGTATTAAAAGCATTGCACCAAAGAAAAGATTGGAAAAAAATGCTTGTAATTATGGATTGGACCGGCAGTATGTATGAATATAGTGCTCAATTAATTTTATGGCATAAACAAAATATTCAAAATGATTTAATTAAACATATTGTATTATTTAATGATGGTGACGATAATAAATTTAAAGGACAAAATAGAACCAAAGAAATTGGACGCACGGGGGGAATATATTCAATGGACGTATATAGTTTGTCTAACATTTATTCGGTATTAGATAAGGCTATGCGCGCCGGTAATGGGGGAGATGCCCCTGAAAATAATTTAGAAGCTATTTTAAAAGGACTCCGTTTTTATTCTTATTGTGAAGAAATTATTTTAATTGCTGATAATAAAGCACCTCCAAGAGACATGTCTTTATTAACTCGAATTAAACGACCCATTCATATTATTCTCTGTGGAACAAATGAAATACCTCCGGATGTAAATTATTTAAGCATTGCATTCAGAACGGGAGGCTCTCTTTTAACACATAAAGATGAGGTCCGTTTTTCAGGTAACGTTCAAGAAAATATCCGATTTAATTTAAATGGAAATCAATATGAATCCAAAGATGGATTTATTGTAAAAATTGCTACGCCTTAATTTTATTTCTCCCGATACGAAAGGGCTAAATCTTTAAATTTATCTCGCATTAACTTAAAATCATTTTCATTATAACAAGTAAGATTTAACGCTACATAATATCCGTCAGTTCTAGGAATATATGCCCATGCCATCCACATTTGATTCATACGCGAAACCGCTTCCACCCAACCTACGTTTTTCCCATCACTTGTTTCAAAGGCTGCGGTATCTCGCTTAATTTCCATTCCATTATATTTTCTCCCCATTATTTTTGCGATATACATAGTTACGGAATCATTAGTAGAACAATTGGGTAATTTCCGTGAGAAATATTCTATTCTTACTTGTGAACTTCTTAACGACAAATTAATAGTATCTCGAAAATAGGAAGTAATAAATCCTTGTCGTGTACTATCTACACGTAAAAATGCCTGACCCCAGGGCAACTGCTCAGCCGATAATTCTACCCATTCCGGAATTTCTCTTAAGGAGATATAAAATCCGTTTTTAGAATAGGTTTTGCGTCGAAACGATTCCTTCTGCTCACAACCTATTAAACTGATAAAAAAGGTTATAAATAAACTTATGATTACAAGATTGGTTTTCATGGCCATTCTGAAAATTAATAAATATTTTGCTGAGAAATTAATTCTTTTACTAATTCCACTGAACATCGTTCACAAATCTTAAACACCTCTTCAAAAGCTTTTTCCGATTGATAGTAGGGATCCGGAACGCCATCTGACTTCCTTGGATCATAATCTGTAAATAATTGTATTCGTGCAGTGCTGTCAACAGGTTTTAATTTTCTTAACTCCTTAAGATTCTGAGAATCCATTGCCAAAATTAAATCCGCTGTAAAAAAATCTTGTTCTATTATTTGCCGGGAACGATGCGTCAACTCTATTCCATGTTGTAAGGCATTTTTTCTCGTTCTGGGATCCGGTAATTCTCCTGCATGCAAACCAGAAGTTCCCGCTGAATCTACAATTATTCCCTTAAGCAATTCAACTTGTTCTATTTGTTTTTGCAACAATGCTTCAGCAACTGGAGAGCGACATATGTTTCCTAAACAAACACATAATATGGAATACCTTTTTTCAATCACAGATTGTGAAATTATCGGATTATTATTGAAATTACTGCTTTATTAACGAATACAAAGAATAATGGATATAGAAGCGCTCCGAACCTATTGCATAAATAAACCCGGAGTAACGGAAGACATGCCCTTTGGAGATACAGTCCTAGCCCTTCGGGTAAAAGGAAAAATATTTTTATTGGTTCCGTTGGATACTATCGGGTTACAAATGAATTTAAAATGTGACCCTGAAAAAGCCCAAGAATTAAGAGCAACTTATTCTGCTGTTGTACCCGGTTATCACATGAATAAAACACATTGGAATACAGTATATGTGGATGGTAGTTTTTCAGATGCTGAATTAATCGAATGGATTGACCATTCTTATGAATTAATTAAAAAATCTTTACCCAAAACAGTACAAAAAGAATTGTCTGAAAATATTTAAAATATTCAGGATACTCAGGTTTCTGAGTATTTTTGTTTTATCTATTAACCATAATTATGTATCAAACCCTTTTATTTCAGATAGAAGAAAATATCTGCACCATCACCTTAAATCGTCCGGATCGGTTTAATGCTTTTAATGAAGAAATGAGCAAGGAATTTATGGATGCCTTAAAACTTGCGGAAAAAGATGTGGAGGTAAGGGTAATCATAATTACGGGAGCAGGAAAAGCTTTTTGTTCCGGACAAGATTTAAAAGATATCTCTGGTCAAAAAAGATCTTTAGCAGATTCTATTGAAAGACGCTATAATCCCATGATTCGAAAAGTAACGGGTATTGAAAAGCCTATTATTTGTCGCTTAAACGGAGTAGCAGCCGGCGCTGGTGCCTCGTTAGCTATGGCCTGTGATATGATCATTGCCAGCACAGATGCCGCATTATTACAAGCGTTTGTAAATATTGGATTAGTACCCGATAGTGGTTCTTCTTTTTTCTTGCCTAGATTGGTCGGTCGTCAAAAAGCATTTGAAATTGCCGCCTTGGGAGATAAAATAAATGCTCAACAAGCCTTTGATTTAGGACTGATAAATTATTTGGTTAGTCCGGAAGAATTAGATGCCCAGGTGCTTTTATATAGCAAAAGATTCGCTGCTGCTGCTACCAAGGCAGTAGGCCTAATTAAAAGAATGCTCAATCGTTCTTTTGAATCGACGTTAGACGATATGTTGGAAATGGAAAAGTATTGTCAGGAAATTGCAGGCAATTCAAATGACTACCGCGAAGGAGTAGCTGCCTTCAATGAAAAACGTAAGCCCCTGTTTACAGGAAATTAACCCTAAACCAACACTTCATTTGCGATCAGCAAATGTTATTCAATACAAATTTTAACTACCATACATAAATGCAAGAAAGCCCATGGCTAGTCCTGCAATTACGGATATTGCCGCCATCAAAAATTTAGCTCTCGCTTTCTGACGACGTAATTCTTTAAGCTTAATTCTTTTGGTATCTATATTTTCTGGAGTAGATACTGAAAAAGTATGACGCTCATGCCCATGATGGTGACCATGACCGTGCAGATGTGAATGTGAATGTGCGCCCGCATGTGTGCGGGCTCTAACCGCTTTTTCCATAATACTTCATTGATTGAACTTTTTAGTAACGATAATATTAAAGTTAGGAATTATTTTAATCTAATACAAGTTTTTTATTGCTTTTTTTTCAACCTCGTTTCTATTACCTTGTTTATAAATAAGGTTTTGTATCTGTTTATGACTTGAAGTCCCTACTTCCTCCTAATTTGCAGATAATCATGAATTATTCTCAGGAATCGCCTGCGCTATTGAAAATAAGACACTGGGTAAAATCTACCTGCGACCCGGATCTTATTACGCATACACGTGTTCATCCCCTACCGCTATCCCAAAAAATAAATACCCAAACCTGGCTAAAAAGGGAAGATGAAACTGCCTTTGGAATGCCTGGTTCCAAAAGAAGAAAATATGCATCTCTTATTCCTTTTCTATTAAAACAAGGGTTTCATTCTGTGGTTTTGATAGGGGGTGCTTATTCTCATCATTTGGTAGCTATTGCTCAACTTCTAAATGAACATCATATTCATGCGGATTATTTATTGAGAGGTGAACCTGAATTGGCAATTGAAGGAAACCAATTTCTACTCCGACTGTTAGTCACTTCTAGCCATTTGCATTGGGTTCCCCGCAATGAGTGGGAAGAAGTAGATACCCGTGCTGCTACCTTAGCTGAAAAAAAACGAGAGCAAGGTCAAAAAGTATTTATAATTCCTGAAGGAGCTTATACGCCTTGGGCATTACCCGGATTAATGTCATTGCAATTAGATATCCTTGAAAATGAAAAAAATCATAACATTTCCTTTTCCCATATTATTTGTGATGCAGGAACCGGATTAACCGCCATGAGCTTGCTTCTTTCGGATGCTGCCATTGGCATCCATAGAACTTATCATATTGTATTAATGGCAGGTGAAGAAAAATATTTTATGGATAATTTTCAATTATTAATCCGTCAATTTGAAATTTCATCCTCCATTCCAATAAATACCCTACCTAACTTTTATTTATATAGTTTACCTAAAAATATGGGATTTGGTAAAATGCCTACAGAAATTAAATCTGCGATCCTCAAATACGCAAGAGAATGGGGCGTAATAACAGACCCGATATATTCTGCGAAATTATTATGGAAGGGAGAAAAAATTATTCAAGAAAATAATCTTTCTGGAGATATACTATTAATTCATTCCGGAGGAAATAGTATTTACGGTGTTATGGATTTGCTGAAGCCCCTTTTATAGCATTTATACGAGAGGTAGAATAGGCGTCTCCTTTTTGAGCGCCAGCAGTAAAATAGGGGACTGCCTCAGCTCCAAGACCAGCAGCCTCCGCTGCCATTCCAGCCATTCGATAATTATCGGATAACTCAGGATTTAATTCTATACATTTCTTAAAATAAACCAATGCTTGTGCAGGATTTCCTTGTTGCAAATCAATACTCCCCAAATTAAATAAAGACTCCTCTTGGTTAGGATTAATTTCAATTACCCTTAACAATATCTTTTTTGCCTCGGGCAATGCCCCTGAATCAAAATAAATATTAGCCATATTATTTAAAGCGCCAATATGTGTAGGCTCTATAGAAATGGCGTTATTAAACCAATACAATGCACTATCTGGCATTTTTAATTGATAATAGGAATTTCCTAAATTATAAGATGCCCGAGTATATTTTGGATTTTTAGCTAAAGCCTGAATATATAAGGGAACTGATTTTACTGGCTCTCCCAGTTTATCATACACAACGCCAAGATTATATAAAACTTCCACATAATCAGGTCGCCATTTTAATCCTGCTTCAAAAATAGTTTTTGCCTTATTATAATCCTTTTTTGCATTGTACGCCTCCCCTAATCCATGATAGGCAACCGCCGCTTCTGGATAATGTTCAATTACATTTTCAAATAATGCAATGGAATTTTTCCAAACCTGTACTCTTTGAAAAGTAAAAGCTGCAAATATAATTATGGGTATCCAATTGATGAGTTCAGAACGTGGTGAAGAAGTTTTCCATTTATCCCAGAAATAGGCAAATATCCAAAATGGGCCTAAGCAAGCTAAATAAAAATATCGGTCAGCGGATATTGCATTCCCAACCGGTAGAATTTGAGATACGGGTAATAATATCCAAAAATATAAAATTGCAGCTGCCCACACCACAGAGTGTTTTTTCCCGATAATATATACAATCGGGATTAATACAACCGTCAACAAACTTAATATCCAAAATAAAATCGGATAATAAAGTGTGAAATTTACCGGGTAAGGATAAAAAGCAGATAAAGGATAGGGAATTAACATCTTCCATAAATAAAATGCATTTCCGTATAACATTACCATAAATCGATCAAAAAAACTTAACACCATTTTATCAGGATTTAAGCCTAAGGCGCCCGAGGCAGCTTGAGTCTTTATGGCAACAATTCCAAATACTAAAGATATTATTCCAAAAGGTATTAGTTTGTATAAAAAATGCAACTGAAATTTTCCGGTTTTCCATATTTGAAAAACCAACAACATACCCGGTAATACCACTGCCATTGCTTTCGATAAACAAGCAAACACAAAAAATAATATTGCCAACAGATAATCTGTAGATATAAATTTTGAGGATTGTATTTGGCGTATATAGAGATTAGCAGATATTAATAAAAAGAAAGTATATAAAACATCTTTACGTTCCGATACCCAAGCCACTGATTCTACGTGTAAGGGATGCACCGCAAATAAAGCAGCGATCATCCAGACAATAGAATTATTTGTAGTTAAATGACGGAATAAATACCAAACTGCAATTATATTTCCCAAATGCAAAACTAAGTTCATTCCCAGAAATGCTGCGGGCTTTCGACCCCAGAGTATATAATCTAACTTTAAAGATAATAGTGTAAAGGGATGATAGTTAGAGGCCACTATTTCAGTCCAAAAATCCGCAAATGTTCCTCTTACCAATACTGCATTAGAGGTTACATATTCAGGGTCATCCCAATTGGTGAATTCATGGGTAAACATTCTGGCATACACCAAAATAGTGAGGAACAATAAAGCTAATAAAGAATATCCCGCAGGGGTGCTGAGAAATCCTTGAATTCCCGGAGGGGGAATAGATTTATTTATCTTTTTAGACTGGGGCTTAGCTAAAGCCATAATTAGAACTAAATAGAAATTATAAATTTAAATTTTCGAGAATTTCTTCTGTTACCCCAACAGATGAAAACCCTCCATCATGCATTAAATTTTGCATGGTAACTTTTCGGGTTAAATCGGAAAATAATGCAATGCAATAATCTGCGCAATCTTCTGCTGAAGCATTTCCTAGGGGAGACATTTTATCTGCATAAATTAACATTTTATCAAATCCAGCAACCCCACTTCCAGCGGTAGTAGGCGTAGGGCTTTGAGAAATGGTATTAACTCTAACCTTATTTCTTTTTCCATAATGATATCCAAAACTTCTGGCAATTGATTCTAATAATGCCTTGGCTTCGGCCATATCATTATATTTCCCAAAAGTTCTTTGTGCGGCAATATAAGTTAGGGCAAGAATGGAACCTCCTTCTTTCATTATATCTCTTTGCCAAGCTTCCTGCATTACTTTATGAAAAGAAATTGCAGATACATCATAGGTTTTATTCAGGAATTCATAATTCAAGTCAGTGTAGGCACGTCCTTTTCTAACATTTGGAGACATTCCAATGGAATGAAGAATAAAATCTATTTTACCGAAGGTACTTTCAGCAGTATCGATTAATTTTTTAATATCCTCAACATTGGTGGCATCAGCACCTACTAAAGGGGACTGCGTACGTTCTGCTAATTGTTGAACAGCGCCCATGCGTAAGGCTACGGGAGCATTCGTTAATATAAATTGAGCACCTGATTCATGTGCTTTTTCAGCTACTTTCCAAGCAATTGAACTTTCATCCAATGCACCGAAAATAATACCGGTTTTTCCTTTAAGTAATTGATGCGACATATCGTTTTTAATTGATACCTTAAATATACAGGGATTTCTATAACTCAATCAAGGGACAATAAATAAATAAGGCTACTAAACAGTAGCCTTATTATTAGTATGAATTATAAAAGATTTTACAATCCTGAATTCTCTTGAAGTTTTGGACGACCTCTACGCTTTACAGCTCCATTTCCAACAACATCAGACTTAACTGTATTTTTAATTTTTGCTGGACGTCCTCTACGACCTTTTGGTGCAGATGGATCTTTTACTTTTTTAGTTCCTGGTTTACGTCCTCTTTTTTTAGGGCCAGAAGATAAAATAGATTCAGCAGCTGAATCTTCAAACAATTTAATTTTTGCAGGACGTCCTCTGCGACCAGAAGATTTAGCAGGTTTAAATCCTGGTTTACGTCCTCTTCTTTTTCCAGAAGAAATGGATCCTGCATTTGACCCATCTTGTATTCCATCTAGTTTACGAATTAATTCTTTGAGTTCTTCAATACGGTCTTGAGTTTTTGAAAGCTCAGCGCCATAAAAAGTTCTCAATTCCACTGCTTGGGTTTCTGTCAGATTTAAATTTTTCATGTGTATTGTTTACTGAAGATATTGAAATTGTTAGTACAAAAAAAAATAATTCTTTTCTAAAAACCAAAAAATACTAATAATCATTTATCTTAAATTTAAAATCTTTTGTAATTCTAACATTACAATTCTTTGATAAAATCAGTTTTTAATACTTTCAGATGGGTTTATTTGAATTTGATAGGAATAAATAATTAATTAAAGAATTTGTAAAAATTTATCCTTTTTAACCTCAATTCTAACTTATTCTATTAATTATTTACATTTTCAAGCGTAACCCTTGTACCACATTCATCGAAATTCTAACTCTATTTATCAAAAAAAAACAGCTGATAATACCAGCTGTTCCTTAGAATTATATTCCCAATTAGGGAAAAGTTAATGCACGATAGTTAGAATAAATCCGAATTATTTAATCTATCCCGAATATCTAATCTGAATTTTCGGGCAGTATCAGATGCGATATCATACCCTGCATCCATATGACGAATAACTCCCATTGCAGGATCATTATGTAATACTCGGGCCAATCTTGCAGCAGCAGCAGGCGTTCCATCGGCAACAATTACTTGTCCGGCATGAATTGAATATCCCATGCCTACTCCTCCCCCATGATGTAAGGACACCCACGTAGCGCCTCCTGCAATATTGATCATTGCATTTAATACAGGCCAATCTGCAACTGCGTCTGACCCATCCAACATTCCCTCGGTTTCCCTATTTGGAGACGCAACAGATCCCGTATCTAAATGATCTCTTCCAATTACAATAGGTGCACTTACTTTTCCTTCTTTTACTAATTCATTAAATGCTAATCCTGCAATTTCCCTTTCTCCTTGTCCTAACCAACAAATTCTGGCAGGTAATCCTTGAAAGGCTATTTTTTCTTTTGCCAATTTCATCCATCTAATCAAGGCTTCATTTTCTGGAAATAATTCAATTATTTTCTCATCCGTAATTCGAATATCTTCAGGATTTCCACTTAATGCCACCCACCTAAATGGACCTTTTCCTTCACAAAATAAAGGGCGAATATAAGCAGGTACAAATCCTGGAAAATCAAATGCATCTGTCACCCCTCTTTTATCAAAGGCTTGCCCACGAATATTATTTCCATAATCAAAGGTTACTGCTCCCCTTTTTTGTAACGTCAACATTTGACGTACATGTTTGGCCATAGTATCTAAGGATCTTTTTGAATATTCAGTTGGATTATTTTCCCTTAACTGATTTGCTTCCATTACATTTAATCCTTCCGGGAAATATCCTATTAATTCATCATGTGCGGAGGTTTGATCCGTTAAAGAATCCGGAGTAATATTTTTATCAATTAATGTTTGTAATAAATCAACCGCATTTCCTACCACTCCAATGGATATTGCTTCTTTATTTTCTTTAGCCGCTAAAGCCCATTCAATACCTTCTTCAATGGAATAAGTCATACGATCGAGATATCGGGTTTCCACTCTTTTTTGTACTCTCCAACTCTCCATTTCAGCAGCCAAACAAACCCCATGATTCATCGTAATGGCTAAAGGTTGAGCACCTCCCATTCCCCCTAATCCTGCGGTAACATGCAATGTACCCGCTAATGTATTATTAAAATATTTTTTAGCAATAGCTGCATAGGTTTCATAAGTTCCCTGAACAATTCCTTGAGAACCTATATAAATCCAGGATCCGGCTGTCATTTGACCGTACATCATTAATCCCTTTTTATCTAATTCCCGAAAATGTTCCCAAGTTGCCCATCGAGGCACTAACATGGAATTGGAAATTAATACTCGAGGAGCATCGGGATGCGTAGGCAATATTCCAACTGGTTTACCGGATTGAATTAATAAGGTCTCATCTGAATTTAAATCTTTTAAAGCGCGTAGAATTAATTCCAAAGATTCCATATTTCGGGCGGCTTTACCAATCCCTCCATACACAATTAAATCCTCTGGCCTTTCCGCAACTGCAGGATTTAAATTATTTAATAACATCCGATAAGCGGCTTCTTGTTGCCATCCTTTACAAATTAAATCTGTTCCGGTTGGGGTAGAAGGAATGGTGAACTGCATGGTTTTCATATTCCGTAAATTTCGTAATTATTGGGTTGGATAAATAAAAAAGTAAAATCCATTAACTTAAGTATGCCGAAAATAATTCCGAACTTTCTCAATCGTAAATTTAACCGGGATTTTTAAAACAAATTGAAAATCGTGGCTAGATTTTTGAATAGAATTTGAATCCTTCACGTTATGTAACCAATTTAGATATTCCTATGAAAATTATATCTTTTTCCTACCTTCTTTTCTTATTGCTTACTTTTTCTACTTATTCAATTTGGGCACAAATTGGACAACAAAACCCCTGGGGATCGGGCACAGGAGGGGGAGATCCAGTACTAGAATTTGATAAAAAAGAATTTGATTTTGGAATTGTTCCAGAAGGAGATACGGTTCGTCAGATGTATTCCTTCCGAAATACAGGAACTGCCGATTTAGAAATATTAAAAGTGAAAACACCTTGTTCCTGCACTACCGCAAATTGGAAACCGGGACCTTATAAAATGGGACAATCCGGAAATATTGAAGTAGTATTTACCACACACGATAAATCGGGAGTTCAATTAAAAGAAATTGTTGTAGAAACCAATGGTAGTAAAAGAATTGAAATTATTCGTTTAACTGGGCAAGTAACGGCAAACCCCGCTAAACATTCAAAAGATTCAATTCCTGACGGGACTAAGCCGTAACCACTCGGATAATCGTTTAATATCCTCAGATATTATTCTATCTTCTTGAATAAAAGGAAATATACCCAAGGCAGAAGAAATCCAATTTTCTATTATTTTTCCGGTTTTTAATGGTCTACGGAAATATAATGCCTGCAATCCATGCATAAGTTCAATGGCTAAAATAGTATTTACATTTTCCGCAATTTCATAGGTCCGTACTGCTCCATTTGCGCCCATACTCACATGATCTTCTTGCCCATTAGAAGAGGGAATAGAATCAACCGACATCGGCATACAAGCCTGTTTATTTTTACTTACTAAAGCTGCTGCTAAATATTGGGCTATCATTAATCCTGAATTTAATCCGGGAGATGGGGTAAGAAATAAAGGAAGTTCCCGTTGACCTGACAATAATAAATAAATTCTTCGCTCAGAAATGGATCCTATTTCTGCCAAGGCAATCGCCAGAAAATCCAATACTAAGGCAAGTGGTTGCCCATGAAAATTACCTCCAGATAAAATCAAATCTTCCGCAGGAAAAACATTTGGATTGTCGGTAACGGAATTAATCTCAGTTAAAATTATGGAGGAATAATAATTAAAGGTATCCTGACTTGCTCCATGCACTTGAGGAATACATCTAAAGGAATAGGGATCTTGGGTTTGTTTTTTAGGTAGATTTTGTAATTCAGATTCTGCTAAAAATTTTAAAATATTATTTGCGGTAAATTTTTGTCCGGTATGTGGACGAACCTGATGAATTAAAGGATGAAAAGGTTCTGCTTTTCCCCAAAATACATCTAAACTTAAAGCGCCTAATATATCTGCTTGTTGAATTAATTGTTTACTCTGAAGCGCTAATTGTAGCGCATACGCTAACATAAATTGGGTGCCATTTAATAAAGCTAATCCTTCTTTTGCACCGGGAATAATAGGAGATAATCCAACTGTTTGTAGCCATTCTGCACTGCTACATTTTCTATTTTCATTTATAATAAACACTTCTCCTTTCCCGATTAAGGGAAGACATAAATGCGCTAAGGGGGCGAGGTCTCCACTTGCGCCTAAAGAACCTTGGGTATATACCACCGGAATTATTCCTGAATTATACATATCCAATAAACGTTGAACTGTTTCGGGCTTTACACCTGAATTTCCATAGGCCAATGACCTAATTTTTAAGAACAACATCCACCTTACAATTTTAACCGGAACCTCAGAACCAGCCCCGCAAGCGTGGGATAAAATCAGATTAATTTGTAATTGAGATAAATCCTCAGTCGATATTTTTACAGAATGTAAAGCGCCAAATCCAGTATTAATTCCATATAACGGAGCGTCAGACTGTGTTGATTTTATTTTAATATAATCATGCGCTGCTTGAATTTTCGACCAACATTCGGGCGTTAATTGGAGTTCTGGAGAATGGGTTTCTATTTCTTGAATTTCCTCCCAGGTTAAGGGATTTGTTCCCATTAAAAATGAAGTGGATTTCATTTCGCTTTTTTAATTTCAGATATAAATGAAGGAATGTCCCAGGAATATTCTGCTCCGGTAGGCAAATATTTTACTTTAAGGGTTTGGGTAGATAACTCTGAGGTACCGATTAACCCTACCCAAGGAATATTTTTCTTAGCAGCAAATTCATATTGTTTGCCGATTTTTTTCTGATCAGGATAAATTTCTGCGGATATTCCTGCATTTCTTAATTCTTGTAATACTTTTAGAGTAGCTGGTAAAGTTTGATCATCAAAATAAATTAATAATACCTGAACCGCAGAAATTAAATATTCGGGAAATTTTCCAGCTGCTTCTATTACATCATAAATACGATCCGCCCCTAAGGAAATGCCCATACCCGAAATACCGGGTAATCCAAATAAACCGGTTAAATTATCATAACGTCCCCCGCCTCCAATAGAGCCCATTTCTGTATCCAAAGATTTAACTTCCAAGATTGCTCCTGTATAATAATTAAGTCCACGAGCTAAAGTAAAATCCAATGAAACGTGTTGCTGCAGAGTTCTATTAAAATGTGGAAGTAATTCCCAAACGGTAATTAATTCCGATAATCCTTCAAGCCCAACTGGAATATCTGAAAATAACACCTGAAATCGGTTGATGGTATTCCTGAAATCTAAATGTGAAGTAGATTTAATATCCAAGTTTATAAATGCTTCCCCAACGGATTCTGGAAATCCTTTTGCGTTCCAAGCTTCTACTACTCCTGCTATTCCTATTTTATCTAATTTATCCAATATTATGGTAAATTCCGTTAGTTGTTCTGGTATTCCCAGATAAATAGAAAGTGCGGTTAATATTTTTCGATTATTAAGTAGGATATTAACCTTCAGATTTAAAGCTGAGAATATTTCATAATATAAGGTAATTAATTCTGCTTCCAATAATAAGGAATCACTACCAATTACATCTGCATCACATTGATAGAATTCCCGGTATCGTCCTTTTTGAGGCCTATCGGCTCTCCAAACCGGCTGAATTTGATATCGTTTAAAAGGGAAATTAATTTCATGTTGATGCATTACTACCATGCGGGCAAAGGGCACGGTTAAATCATATCGAAGTGCTTTTTCGGAAATATAAGGTAATACATTTTTATATCCACCTGTTAAGGAATCAGGAGAGATATCTTTTAAAAAATCCCCTGAATTTAAAATTCTGAACATTAATTGATCGCCTTCCTCTCCATATTTGCCAGATAATACAGAAAGGTTTTCCTGTGCTGGTGTTTCTACCGGAAGAAATCCAAATTTTTTAAAATGCGATTCGATTATATTAAAAATATATTGTCGTTTCCGCATTTCCTCGGGCAAAAAATCCCGGGTGCCTTTTGGCAAAGTAGGTTTAGCAACTTTCATTTTACAAAATTACAAAAGCCTTAGCGGTATAATTGTTCCTTTTCAATATGTAGCCTAACATTTTCAGGCACCATAAAATCAATCGGTTTTCCTTCCCGAATAAATTGCCGAATTTGGGTAGCAGATAATTCAATTACCGGGGCATTCACCTGAAACACATGCGGGTTATTTTCATAAGCAGAACCCTCATACCCTAATCTGGGATATACTAAAATAAAATATCGTTCTAAAATTAATTCAGCATTTTTCCATTTATGCAATCCTTCCAAATTATCGGCACCCATAATTAGATAAAATTCTCTTTTAGGATATTTTTCACTCAAATGGGTTAACGTATGGATGGTATAAGAAGGCTGAGGTAATTTAAATTCAATTGCACTTGCTTGCAATTGTGCATGATTTTCAATTGCCATTTCAACTAAGTGCAATCGCTCATAGTCATTTAATAAGGTTTGTTTTTCTTTTAAAGGATTATGCGGGGAAACCACAAACCAAATTTCCTGTATGGGGAATAAATTCAGAATATGCCTAGCCAGAATTAAATGCCCTTGATGGATTGGATTAAAAGATCCAAAAAACAATCCAGTTTTCATGCATTTATTTGCAAAAAATTATGGATACAGGATAAGGTTTGGTCAATCGCATCGGGTAGATTATCATTTAAAATTATTTGATCAAACTGAGGTGCCATGGCTAATTCTTGTTCCACTTTTGCCATACGTTTCTCAACTTCCACAAGCGTCTCGGTGCCTCGTGCAATTAAACGTTGCTGCAATACTTCTACAGAAGGAGGCATAATAAATAAGGCCAAAGCTTCAGCTCCATAATGTTTTTTAATATTTAATCCCCCCATCACATCTACATCAAATACGGCACTATGTCCATGGGTAATTATTCTTTGTACTTCAGATAAAAAGGTACCATAATATCTTCCGGGATATACCTCTTCCCATTCTAAAAAAGATCCTTTATCAATATAATATTGAAATTTTTCAGCGGTCATAAAATAATAATCTCGTCCACTAATTTCATGATCCCGTTTAGGTCGGGTGGTAGCAGAAACCGAAAATTCTAAGGTGCTAATTCTTTTTAAACATTCTTGCACAATCGTAGTTTTTCCTGCGCCTGAAGGAGCTGATAAAATAATGATTTTTCCTTTTTTTGCCGAAGGAATACTCATACGATATTAGATAATTGTTCCTTCATTTTTTCTAATTCATCCTTCATCCCTACCACCAGGCGTTGAATAGAAGCATCGTTTGCTTTGGCGCCGAGGGTATTGATTTCTCTTCCGATTTCTTGGGTAATAAATCCTAATTTTTTTCCAGGATATTCTTCCTTTTCCATTACCTCCCTAAAATAATCCAAATGGGTTTTTAGTCGGATTTTTTCTTCCGTAATATCTAGTTTTTCTATGTAAAAAATTAATTCCTGTTCGAAGCGATCGCGATTTATTCCATCCTGAGAAATATGTTCTTTCAGCAGTTGATCGAATTTATTCCGCATTTGTTTGATTCTATTTTCCTCGAAGGGAGGAACTGCTTTTAATGCATCGTCAATTAATTTACAGCGAAGTATTAAATCCTGGGCTAATATAGATCCTTCCGCCTCCCGATTAATCTTTAAAGCTACGATTGCCTCTCGCAAAGCTTCCCAATAGGCTTGATATTTTTCTTCCTTTCCTGTAGTCGGAGATTGTAAATAAATATCCGGAAAATTTAATACATCCTTAATTTTTATCTTTCCTTCCAGATCAAATAATTTTCTTGCCTTTTCAAATTGTGCGAGAAGTGCTTTAATTTTATTTAAATCTAATTCTATCGGAACAAGAGGTTCTCCTGAATTCTCTTCAGAAATTAAAATCATTATTTTCCCCCGGATTAATTCCTTATTAATTAGATTTCGTACTTCTTGTTCAAAAGTAGAATCTGACTGAGGCATTTTAAGGCTAATCTCAGTAAACTTATTATTTAAGGAACGAAGTTCTACGGTTACTTGGCCTTTTGACCAAGTGCTGCGCCCAGAACCAAATCCAGTCATGGATTGTAACATACTTTAATTTGAAGTAAAAGAATTGGGGGTTGAAGTAGGTGTAAGTGCACCGGATTTTCCGGCAATTACCCATACCAATTGTTCTGGATGAAAATATTTACGAGCTAAGGTTTGAATATCCTCTGGTGTCATTTTAGGTAATTCACGAAATGCCTTATCGATATCTGAAAATTCTAATTCATTTGACAAAGCATTTCTTACAATTTCTCCAATTTGAAAAAGTGTTTCTCTACGCGATAATAATATTCCTAAAAAATAATTTCTTGCAGTGTCTAATTCTTCTCGGCTCACTAATTCCCGCTGCATTCTTTGCATTTCAAAAATAATTTCGTGTTTAACCGGAGCAATATATTCATTTGCCACGTCGGTAGAAATTCCCAAATATCCGGAATATCTTAATCCAGTTAAAGAAGAACCAATGCCATAAGTATATCCTTTTTCTTCCCGAATATTTTTCATTAATCGGGAACCAAAATAACCACCAAAAATAAGATTGACCAATTGCAGGCGATTAAAATCTGCATGATTTCTGGGTATTGCCAGATGTCCTGCTCGAATGGTAGATTGTAAAGTATCTTTTATTGGATATTCATGAATTCCTGCAGCCGACAACACCATGCTACTTTGCGCAGCGGAAGGAATATTTTTTCCGGAATAAATATTCTTTCCAAAATAATGTTCTAATCCATCTAATAATACTTCGGTATCAAATCTTCCGCAGGCTAAAATAAATTGGGGACCTTGTGCAAAATATTCAGCATAATATTGAACTAATTGAGGAAGTCGAATTTGAATAATTTCGGATTTTCCAGTAAATCGTCCATAAGGATGATCTGCTCCAAATAAATGTCGAGAAAAATTCTTTCTGGCTATATAAGTTGTTTTTTGTTCTTCAACTTCTAATTGTTGTAAACTCCTTTGGATATATATTTTAAATTCATGTTCCTGAAAGGTAGGTCCAAATAATATTTCTTCTAATAATTCTAAGGATGGGGTAAGATGTTTAGTTAAAGAAGTAAGTGAAAAGGTTGTGCTTTCAAATCCTGATTCAATATCAATACTTGCCCCATAAAAATCCAACATTTCAGATAAGGCAAGGCTATCATAACTCCGCGTGCCTTCAATCATCATTCTGCTGGTTAAATTTGCCAGCCCAGTTTGGCTTTCCCGACTATGTCCTGCGGCGTAATTAAATTGTAATTCAACCAAATCTTCAGTTCCAAAGGATATACAATACACAGGTAATCCATTGGATAATTTATACCGTTGAATCGCCGGAAAATTAGGCGCTGGTAAAGGTCCGGCTGAAGGTGGCGTTGAACGGTCAAGCTGCATGGTGAGGTTGGTAATATAATGTGGAACTATTCTTTGGAATCAAATAAGTAGAAATTACCCGTTGAATATCCGCTTTGGTAACTTGTAAATACGAGGGTAAGGTTTGATTAATTAATTCCGGATTTCCTAAACTATCTCCAATGGCTAATCCCAATCCTACATTCATTAATGAGGTGAATTCCATTTCAGCGGAGGATTCAGCTTTATTTTTTACTCTTTGTAAATCTTTTTCGGATACCTCCATCACTTCCTCTAATACTTGTTGAACGGCGAATTCATATTCAGCGATAGTATGCCCGGGAGCGATTTTCCCATCCAAAGAAATCATTCCAGGATCATAAGCATTCCAAGAAAAGGCTTGCACTTGATGCGCTATTTGCTGTTCTTTTACCAATGCTTGATATAATTTACCACTTCTGCCTCCACTTAATAAATCCGTAATTAAATCTAAGGCATAATAATCGGGATGCATTCTTCCGGGAATATGCCAAGCTTTATAAACTCCAATATAAGGAACCTCTTTAGTAACCGTTTTTATTCTGGCTTCTTGTTGAGGAGGTTCGATGGGTAAAGGTTTTTTTAATAAAACTCTTTGCGGAATATCGCCAAACCACTTTTCGGCTAATTTAAATACTGTATCCGCTTTTGTATCTCCCACTACCACTAGGGTTGCATTATTCGGAGCATAATAACCATAAAAGAATTTTTGTACATCCTCTAAAGTTGCTTGCTCAATATGGGAAAGTTCCATACCAATCGTAGGCCACCGATAGGGATGAACTTGATAATGTAAGGGTCTTAATAATAAATGTGCATCTCCGTAGGGTTGATTTAAATATCGCTGTTTAAATTCTTCAATTACCACACTTTTTTGAATATCTAAATTGCGCTGAGAAAAATCTAATTCCAACATACGGTCAGATTCTAACCAAAATGCTGTTTCTAATTGATTAGACGGGAGACTTAAATAATAATTGGTAATATCATTGGTGGTAAATGCATTATTCTCCCCTCCCACTTTTTGTAAAGGAGTATCGTAAGAAGGAATATTTTTAGAACCACTAAACATTAAATGTTCAAACAAATGCGCAAAGCCCGTTAAGCTTGGGTCTTCATCTCTAGCCCCTACTTTATACAATAAATTCACCACTACTTTAGGAATATGGCGAGCCTCATGCACCAAAATGCGAAGACCATTATTCAATTGAAATTGCTGATATTCTATTTTCTTCATGAAGAGAATTATTTAAAAAGCGATAAAAGTTAAAATTACGAATTCCCTTCACCTTTATTCAGCGGAAAAACATGTCTCCATTCATTAAACCTGAATTTATAATAATGATCAAAGGATTTAGGACCCATTTCAGTAAAGGCATTTTGAATTTGATTCCATTCCTCAGGCAATCTCTCCTGAAACAATTGAATATTAATTTTCTTTTTTAATATAAACTCTTCGAAGGTCATCAAAGTAAGATGAATCTTGGTTTTTTATAAATTGTAAGCAAATTTACCAAAATGAGAGTACGACTTTTATATCCTGTAGGACTAATTCTTATTTCTTTAACATTTCTTAGTTATTCGGGATGTGTTTCGCTAAAAAAAAGGAAGGTGAAAGGAAAATATAAATATCATAAAAAACCCTACAATCCGAAAAAATGCCATTGTAGTATTGAAATTTCTGAAAATTTTTGCCAATCCTAAAGTAATAACCAAATTTATGAATGGTGAATACCATTTCTAAAACAACAAAGGGCAATGAAATTCATTGCCCTTTATTGTTTTAAGTAGTTGTTGAATTAGTCAATCCAAATTTTATGACGACTAACCGCACGAGGATGAATAATCTCCAATAAATATAATCCGCTGGACTGAGTAGAAATATCAATTAATTGGGCATTTCCATTTCTAAAGTCCAATACTTGTTGATATACATTTCTTCCTTCTAAATCTTTAACCAATACTTGATAAGAATCACTTCCTTGCACAGGCAATTGTATCCAAAATTTTCCAGAGGAAGGATTAGGATAAACTGACAAGCCTTCAAATACGGTAAGATCTCCACTACGATCTACTTGTAGGTTTAAGCGGAAGGAATCTTGACCGCAAGCATTATACGCATATAACACAACATCGTAAATGCCTCCATTTTGATAAGTATGGCTTGGAATATTTACAGTAGTATAAATGGTTCCATCTCCCATATCCCAACTATAGGTATTTGCTCTTCTACTGGTATTGGTCAATTGTACTTGAGTACCCGAAATAACTGGCGTAAATCCAGCCAAGGGAGGTAAACTATCTACTAGTACAACAACGCCATTGGTTAAGGTATCCACGCAAATTCCTAAAGTAACAATCACAGAATAGGTACCAGAACTTTGGGCACTAAATTGTGGAGCGGTTGCCCCGTTGATGATGCCGTTGTCCTTGGTCCAAGTGTAAGTATATCCAGATTGGATTGTACCTGGAGCGGTAAGTTGAACACTGTTCCCCACACAGAAATTTAAAGGTCCTGAAACCACTAAAGAAGCTGAAGGGGAAGGAGAAACCGTTACCATTGCAGGGGTAGTGGTAGAATCTGAACAAGAAAGTCCATTGGTAACTTTGACTGCATACATACCGGAGGTATGCACCCTAAGCGTTGTATTGGTTGCTCCTGCTAATGCTCCTCCTCCTCGGTACCATTGATATTGAACTCCTCCACTGGTAGTCAAGGTAATCGTATCTCCGGAACAGAAGGTTAAAGGTCCTGAAGCATTTATGGTAGCAGTAGGTGCTGGATTTACGGTTAAACTTACCGTTGCTATAGTAGAGTCTTGACAACCAGGATTGGTAACTTTTACAGTGAAATTTCCTGCTTGATTAGCAGCGTACACATTGCTGGTACCACTGGAAACTTGAATACCGTTATTGTACCATTGATAATTTTGTGCACCACTTGGTAAAGCAGAAATCATTAAAGGGGCATTCGAACAAATTGTGTAGGTACCCGCATTTACTAAACTCGCAACTAATGAAGCGGTATCAATCCGTATCGGTGTATTTAAAGTATCCGGACAAGGACCATTGGTAACAATCACATTATAGGTGGAATCAGGATTAAGCCCCGAAACTGTATATACACTTGTATTGGCCCCAGGAATAGGAGAGCCATTCCGAGTCCATTGATAACCCGCACCACCGCTTGCCGTTAAGGTTACACTTCCTGCAGGGCAAATATTTAATGGGGCGCTCGCAACGTAGGCAGCCACTGGCGTTGGATTTACTGTTACAACCACTGCTGTTGTAGTAGAGTCAAAACAGGTCGGAGGACCCGGAGGGCTTGCAACAGTTACTGTAAATGTTCCGGATGATCCTGCTTGATAAGTTGCAGCAGTAGCACCAGGTATGGCAACATTATTATTATACCATTGATAGGAAGATGCTCCTGAAGATACAGGCGTTAAGGATAAAGTACTTCCCTGACAAAAAGTAGTAGCACCTGTTACTGGAATGGACGCATCCATAGGTCCTATGTAAACCACCGTAACAATACTTGTATCCAAACATCCTCCTCCAAAATCAATAGCTAATTGATAGCTTCCACTAGCAGTAGCTGGATAAAAGTTTATGGTTTGACCTGGAATTACCGCCCCGTTGCTTAACCATTGATAGGAAGCTCCAACAGCACCTGAATTTAATACCACTCCTCCGGGAGGACAAGTATAGGTTGGACCTCCCGGAACTATTGTCGCAGCTAATACAGTAACAACGATAGGCGTTAAAGTTGAATCCGGACATCCGGAGGAATTAAATACTTTAGTAGTATAACTACCGGCAGAGGCTGCCACATAAGAGGTATTGGTAGCACCAGGAATCAAGGTTCCATTGAAATACCATTGTTGGCTGGTTCCTCCTGAAACATTTAAGGTTGCTGTACTACCATTACAAATAGTCGTTGCTCCAGCTGCTGTCATATTCGCAGTTGCCCCAGGTAATAGAGTTACAACTATTGGTGTTAGGGAACTATCCTCGCAAATCAAACTATTGGTAAGCCTGACAGTATAAGTTCCTGCGGCAAAGGCTTGATAGGAAGAAGCTGTTGCCCCAGAAATGGCAACACTATTATTAAACCATTGATAGGAAGCTGCAACCCCTGTGGTTAATACCACAGAACTACTACTACAGAATGAAGTTGGACCTGTTGGGGTTACCGTTGCAACTGGATCTGGGCCTAAATTGAAAGTCCAAGTATCTGTACAAAACTGCTGTCCTCTCCATCTAAATAAATTTCCTCGCATCGTAACCGTATAAGGGTTAGCGCCAGGGTAATTGTTAGAACCATTCCGTACTGTGTCATTCGCAGGAGTAACTCCATAGTTCCATACAAAAGTGCTATCTCCCCAAATTGGAGGAGGCCCAAATAAGCCATTTAAAGAAACTAAAAAGGCATAAAAATTATAAAAACGACTACTATAAATCGGAGAAGAAGTATTGGTAAAACTTACATTTAAATTCCCAAAACATGTAGTAGTAGTTGTGGCAGAAGCAGTTAAACTATAGGTAACATGAGGATAAAACAACATATCTGCATTAAAAGTAAGCCCATTCACAGTCAAGTTCAAGCCATGCATCCAAGCACCGGTGGTTTTCCCACAGGAAGCGTTATCGTTAATGCCATTTCCAACTCCAAATGGATTGGTAGTAGTGTAGTCATTGCAGAATGTGATTGCAGGAGTATTATTTGTATTTTCTACCACAACTACATAGCCATTTCCTGCAGGGATAGTTACTGCTGCTAAAAAATTAACTCTACGGAAAGCATTCGCATAAGCAGTATCTACATTTACTGAAATCAATGAAAGGGGTGCACCTGTCGGCAATGAGTCTAAACCCGCAGCATAAATAGAACAAGTAACCGGTAATAAGGTATTTCCAGCTGATGCAGGTAATACAGCAATAAATGTAAAACCACTTACCGTAATAGATTGGGGGGCAGGATACCATTGACCCATACCGGTAGCACTACCAAAACCAATGCTCACATTACGAGCACTATCATAAGTTGCTACTCCGTTTTGGTCAACAACTGCCATCTTCAATAAAGTATATTCTATTGTATCCTGTGGACAGTTTGTAATAGCTTGTGAAGTTACAGGTGTAGGTGTAAACCCTGTACTCCCTTGACGTGCGAAGGTTTGATTCTGACTGCCAGGCATCTTCACACCTCGGGAACCTTGACTCTCAGGACGTGCCTGAAGAATTCGAGAACCTGTTTCAGACATTGAACCACTAATTATCTGAGCCTGTACAACAGAACCCAGCATAAAAGAAAAGAAGAGTATTAAGGGATAAATTTTCATACAGCTTATTATTGAATCTATAGATACTAAAATAAATTAATCCTATTTCAAAACAGGAATTAGAGTATTCTAGCATTATAAGATTTAAAGGTAATACACAGGGCTTCGATTTCCAAAACCGAAGTGTAATCTGAAGAAAATCAGGTTTGAACTGACCAATCTATCGGATTAATGGAGAAGAAGGTACAATGAGCAAATTCCTGTGTAAATTGGTTGTTCAAATTCTGCCGTAATGAAAACAATTACTTCCCCTGACATTCAGTCAACTGTGAAAATTGAGTTAGATCTACTCATTCGAGCTTATGAATTGATGTGTACCGCTCAAAAAATGGCAGATATTTATGAAGAAAACCGAGACCTCTGCAAATATGTACACTCCACCTCCCGTGGTCACGAGGCAGTTCAGCTTGCCTTGGGTATGTTGTTACGCCCTCAAGATTTTGTAGCACCCTATTATAGGGATGAATCCATTTTGTTGGGAATGGGACTGAGCCCATTTGAGCTTATGTTACAACAATTAGCAAAAAAAACCGATCCTTTTTCGGGTGGAAGAACCTATTACGGTCATCCCAGTTTACGAAGAGAGGATATGCCTAAAATTTTGCATCAATCTTCTGCTACAGGAATGCAAGCTATCCCTACTACAGGAATTGCTCAAGGCTGGAAGTATAAGGAACAACAGGGGTTAAGCCCCTATCCAACAGGGGAATCGCCTGTAACTGTATGCTCTTTAGGCGATGGAGCTATGACGGAAGGGGAAGTTTCCGAAGCTTTGCAGATGGCAGTTTTACATCAACTTCCAATTTTATATCTGGTTCAGGATAATAACTGGGGAATCTCAGCAACCGGTAAAGAAATGAGAGCCATGGATGCAGTCAGTTTTGCAAAAGGCTTTAAAGGTTTGGAAGCCTTTAGAATTAATGGGGCTGATTTCATTGAATCCTATGTTGCATTAGATCAGGTAATGAATCAAATCCGTACCGAAAGACGACCCTTTTTGGTGCAGGCACAAGTTCCCCTGATTGGGCATCATACCTCTGGAGTAAGAAAGGAATGGTATCGTCCCAAAGAAGATTTAGAAGCCGCCTACGCTCAAGACCCTATTATAGCCTTACGGAAAGAATTGGAAAAAATAGGGGTGGATATAGAAAGTTTAGAAGAAATTAAAAATACTGCTAGCCAAAGAGCCATTGATGACTTTGAAAGAGCCAAGCTGGATCCTGAACCCGAACCTCAGGATTTATTTACCCATGTGTTTGAACCAACTCCTATAACAGAGGAAAAAGGAAACCGAAACCCTGTTGATGGAAAAGAAGTGGTAATGGTAGATGCAGCTTTACATGCAATAGATGAAATTTTCAAACTTCATCCCGAAGCTTTATTATACGGCCAAGATGTGGGAGGAGAACTAGGAGGTGTTTTTAGAGAAGCCGCCCTTTTGGCAAAAAGGTATGGAGATACCCGTGTATTTAATACCCCAATTCAAGAAGCCTATATTATTGGCAGCACAGTAGGGATGTCGGCCACCGGATGCAAACCCATTGTTGAAGTTCAGTTTGCGGATTATATATGGCCAGGATTAAATCAACTGTTTACTGAGGTTAGTCGGTCTTGTTATCTGTCGAATGGAAAATGGCCAGTACAAACCCTAATCCGGGTACCTATCGGTGCCTATGGCAGTGGTGGACCGTATCATTCCTCAAGTGTAGAATCTACCCTATTATCCATTAAAGGTATTAAGGTAGTTTATCCTTCCAATGCAGCCGACCTTAAAGGTTTATTAAAGGCAGCATTTTATGACCCAAACCCAGTAGTGATGCTGGAACATAAAGGACTTTATTGGTCAAAGGTTCCCGGTAGCTTAGAGGCTAGAACTATAGAGCCAGATGAAGACTATATTATTCCTTTAGGGAAGGCTAGAATCTATCAGCAGGCAGAACAGGATAAAATCGATCAGGGAGATTCCTGCGTTGTCATTACCTATGGCATGGGGGTTCACTGGGCCCGAAATGCATCCAAAAGTTTTCCGGGAAATATCGAAATCCTAGATTTACGTACCTTAACTCCGCTCGATTGGGAATCCATTACGCAGTCGGTGAAGAGACACGGAAAAGTATTGTTCCTAACGGAGGAATGTAGCGATCATTCCTATGTAGAATCATTAGCTGGAAGAGTGAGTCAGCATTTGTTTCAATTCCTGGATGCTCCCATAATGGTGATGGGTGCGGAAAATGTACCTGCTATTCCTTTAAATACTTTATTGGAAAAAACGATGTTACCTTCTGCAGATAAGGTAAAAGCTAAACTGGATATTTTATTAGGATGGTAACCTTAGTTACTATAGTTGTAGTATACTATTAAGCCACAGAGATCCAAGCCTGAATCATTTCCCAGGTTCCTAATCCTCCTGATAAAATCATTAATCCTAAAAACATTCTGCGAAAGGCTGGTTTGCGAACCACAATCCCGATTGCTCCTAAAACTAAACTCACCTGCAAAAACAACGTTGCCAGGTCAAATATATCTCCACTATTTCCCAGTTGCTCGGCTGCCTTTTGCCATTCTTCTGCCCCTATTACTTTTCCAAATTCCCCATCCACATCCTGTGCCCAGTTGTCTTTACCTACCCCTGCAGAACCTTTTAAGATTTCTTGTTTCTCTTTCTGATAGCGATCTACCTTGGATTCTAATTTAGTAATAAAAGAATCCATCGCACTGCGACTTCCCGGTTGAATGGCTCCTGCTTTTTCTAGGGATAATAATAAATCTCGTTGACCTTCCGCCAGTGATTGTTTAATGCTTTTGGATTGATACCAACTGAATTGTTCAGAAGCTTTGTTATGAGCAATTAATTCATCAGCTCCATACTTACCTGCTCCTAATTCATTTACTGCCAGAATAGCAGCAAATATGGCTAGGAATAACCCTAGCCATATTTCTAAATTATCATTATTTTCAGATGACATAATCTCAACTATATAACTGATATATTATATAAAAAGATATTACTTCAAAGGCTGAATATCTACCTTTTTATAGGATTTACTTTTGCTGCTTTGCAACAGCAGGTTTTGCTACCAAATGAATTAATCCCACACTATCAAATATCCGAATTAAGGGATACATAGGATCAAATTCATACCAACGGGTACCAAAATTGGAACGAGCCGGAAATTTATGGTGGTTATTGTGAAACCCTTCTCCCCACATAATCAAATCAGGAAACCAAAGATTGCGGGAGGTATCCTCCAACTCATGATTACGATATCCATATTTATGCGCAAACCAATTAATCACAGCCCCATGAAATGGACCCATCACAAACTGAATGGGCAATAATAACCATTGATACCAATGTTCAGCAAAGAAGAAATAAAAGGCGGTATAAATTACCATCCAAAAAATTCGATTAAACCATCCATCAGCAAAATCATCCATCGCTCTCCAATCTGGAACATTCCTGGTGTATTGAGGATCTAATTGCGTTTTTTCATAAAACACATCACTGTAAACATTTTTAGTCTTCCACATCATATGAAACAAATTGTTATCATACTTTGGAGAGTGAGGATCTAAGGGTGTATCCGCATGTGCATGGTGTAAGCGATGTAACACTCCATAGGCTCTTGGACTTAAATACGACGAGCCCTGAAACAACCATGTTAAAATGTAAAAAAACTTCTCAGTAGTTCTAGACATCGTAAATTGACGATGGGCAGCATACCGATGATGAAAGAAAGATTGCGTAAACAGGGACAAATACCAGTGCGCAGCAAAGAAAATGTAAATAATCATGAAATGTTATAAAGAACAGAACAACAGCTTTTCAATGTGAAGGCCGACCCGACCTTCCAAAGTAAACTAACATCTGTAAAACGTTTTTTGAAAGAAGAGGTTCACAAAGGTAAATCAAAATACAATTCCAATTTATTGACAGATATCATTTTATCCTGGTTTATTACCCCTTAAAAAATTTATATCTATCTGTAAATAGGTATATTACTCTTATCCTTAAAACCATTCTATATTATTTTTCAATTTTGGGGATGAATTTTCCAACTGAACTTCCAGCTTTAGAATTTGATTATCCCCTACCTGAGGAGCGTATTGCCAAGTTTCCTTTACCTGATCGTTCCAATTCCAGATTGTTGGTTTGGAATCAAAACGAAATTGCACATCATCATTTTTTTGAATTACCTGAATTATTAACCCCTCAAGACCACTTAATTTTTAATAATACCCAAGTAATCCCGGCAAGATTATTTGCAAAAAAAAATACAGGCGCCCAAATTGAACTCTTATTGTTAGAACCAGTTTCCCCCTCTCCGATTGTGGCATTGGCAATGCAGGCTCACCAGAAATGTATCTGGAAATGTATGATTGGAGGACTAAAAAAATGGAAAGAGGGAGAGATTCTATTAGGGAACGATTTGATCGATGATTTTTCATGGAAAGCCCAACTCATCAACCGGGAACAAGGCTGGGTGGAATTCACCTGGGTACCTGAAACACTACCTTTTTGTGAAGTATTAAATAAATCTGGACATGTTCCTCTTCCTCCTTATCTGCAAAGACCCGACACGATTGAGGATCGAACCCAATATCAAACTGTATATGCTGAAAAAGAAGGAGCAGTTGCAGCCCCCACTGCTGGATTACATTTTACTCCTGAAATTCTGGAAACCCTTGCCGAAAAAGGAGTCTCCATGGATTATGTTACCCTACATGTAGGAGCAGGCACCTTCAAACCATTGCAAACGCTGGATGTTCGTGACCATGATATTCATAGCGAACAAATAATTGTAGAGAAAAAAACACTGCAAGCTTTATTACATAGTCCAAAAAGAATCATTGCGGTAGGAACTACCTCCATACGAACCGTAGAGAGTTTGTATTGGTTTGCTGCGAATCTAGAAGAAAATCCGAATTCCGCTTTTGTAGTAAAATCCAATGACCCCTACCGATCTAGAAATCATCCTCCAATATCTGCTACCCAAGCTTTAGAAAAAATCATGAACTATTTGGAGGAAACTCGCCAAGAATACCTATCCGGGGAAACCAGTTTGTATATTTATCCGGGCTATTCTTTTAAAATGGTAAAAGGGTTGATTACGAATTTTCACCAACCAGGCTCTACTCTACTTCCTTTGGTGGCCGCCTTTGTTGGAGCAGATTGGAAAAAAATATATGCGGAAGCCCTAGAACAGCCGTATCGTTTTCTAAGTTTTGGTGACAGTTCCTTACTTTTACCTAGAAATACATGAAACCCCTTTCTGAATTTATAGATTTCACCCTGTTACAACCTGACGCCAGCCGGGAACAAATCTTAGAGCTATGCCAAGTTGCCGAAAGTCATTCCTATAAAGCCGTTTGTGTACCTCCCTATTATGTTGCGCTTGCACATGAACAATTGAGAGATTCATTGGTTTCGGTTTGTACTGTTGTTGGGTTTCCCTTAGGATATTCGAATACAGGAAGTAAACTTGCAGAAACACAACAAGCCCTTAAAGAAGGTGCAGATGAAATTGATATGGTCATTCATCAGGCTGCTTTTGTAAATGGGGAATATACTTGGGTTGGAGAAGAAATTCGAACCATTGCTGCTGAATGTCATCAGAAAGAAAAGATATTAAAAGTTATTATTGAATCGGGAAGATGGAATACCCTACAAATTCAACAATTATGTGAGTTATGTTTGGCAGGAATGGCTGATTTTGTAAAAACTTCAACAGGATTTTCAGGCGTAGGGGCAGAATTAGAAAAGGTGAAATTAATTAGATCTTTATTGCCTGAAAATATTGGTGTAAAAGCATCTGGTGGAATTAAAACCGAAGCCTCTGCATGGGAATTTATTCAGGCCGGCGCATCTCGTATTGGAACATCCTCAATCTTGTGAAGAGATTCTACGCACTATTTATTTTTGTTTTCACTGGATTATTAAATCTGGGAACCAATACTATTTTATTTGCCCAAGAAATCCCTCAGGAATATGAAAAATTTGAAACCGAAGAGCTAGGATTTTTTAGAAAAAAAATAGCTTTTAAAGACCCTTTTCCAAATCAAATAATAAATATTGATACTACTTTATTGATTCGCCCTTCTGCTACCCCTGGTTCGGATACCGCAATTACAGTAGAATTAAGATATCCCGAAGAGATTGAAGTATTATTAGCGAAACATAAAAATTTAAATTCTACATCCAAAGACCGACTGGTTAAAGGCTTTCGGATTCAAATTTATGCAGGGCTTGAAAGAAATACTTCAGATGAAGTAAAGATGAAATTTTTACAACAATTTCCGGATACTCGTATTTATCAAAGTTATAGTAGGCCTACATTTAAAATTCGAGTGGGTGATTTTATGACCCGACAAGAAGCCGAATTATTTTGTCAACGGGTAAAAAATTGGTTTCCCGGCGCTTTTGTAGTTTCGGAATTAATTGAACTAACAAAACAATTTAATCCCTATGAAAAAAATGGGGAAGGAAAATAAATTTAGTTAGGATTTACTTTTTTTTAGGAGATAAGATTTGCAGGATAAAATAAAGAGTTGCATTACTTGGAATTCCTGGGGTTCCTGCAAGTCCATATCCCAACTCCGGAGGAATCTTCAAACATACCGATGAGCCCACAGGAATAAAAGTTAAGGCTTCTTCCCACCCTTTAATTACTAAACTCCTGCCTACTAATACTGTGAAGGGTTTACCCGGTTGAGTGGCGTCAAATTGAGTTCCATCAGATAAAAATCCTGTATAATAAATGCTGGCTTCTTTGTTGCGGGCAGGCGGATTCCCAGCAACAGAATCTATCCAAGCATATCCTAAACCAGAAGCAGTGTATTTCCAATTTAGTTGGTTCATTTTATCCTCAAAAGAAATAGGAGTATCGGATGCTGCAAAGGAAAAACTTACGGGTACCACAACCCAAAATTGAATGGGCTTACCCTTTTCAATTGCAGGAGAAAATCGAAGCATGGGAAGTTGACGAATTACTTCTGCCGTTAATAAAGGATGAGGAGACTTAAGTAAGATGTTATCACTTACCTTACCAAAGGTATCAATCAATACTTTCAATATTACTTTTCCTTCTATCCCTGCGTTACGAGCTTCCTCGGGATATTGAATACTTCTTTTAAAATCGGCCATATTTAAGGGACGAGGCTCTTCATCCGCTACAATAATCGTATTGGGATCCGGGTTTTTGGAATTCGACTGTGCAGAAACGGTACTTCCTAAAACTGAAAAAAT
>RFSG01000220.1 GCA_009924095.1 Sphingobacteriia bacterium | reverse complement strand
GAGGAGGTGGGGTTGGGGTATAACTCTAATTTGGGCAAATACTTTTTGAAAGTACCCATTGTAGAAGAGGTTTTGATATAGATTTTGGAGGGCGGGTTATTACTTACGATTCTGAAGTTGGAGAAAATAAGCCCGTTGGCAGTATCAGCAAAAGCCATATCCTCAAACCTTTCAGTACGGGAAGAAAGCTGAACAGACCAAGAATTTCCGTAATCCGTTGTTTTGACTAATTGACTTGAGCCATTATTAATTGAGTCCCTAATAGCCCAACCAAAACCCTGCGAATTAAACCATCTTTTTTTCCAATTATAGGATGTATCACAATTAATTTGAAACCAAGTAGTACCACCATCAGGAGTATAAATTGCTGCAGGTATTCTATTTCTGTATCTTGTTGAATCCCTGATTAGGAAACCATAAGCCCAACCATTTAAAGAATCTGCAAAAAACAAATCACTCCAATCTGACTTAATTGGAGGAGTTAACTTACTCCAGTTCAACCCCTGGTCCGTTGATTTACCAATATAACCGGCATAGCCTGCGCAGAAGCCCAATCGGTTATTATTAAGAAACGCAAAATCTAAAATAGGAAATCTTGTTTCTATTTGTGAAGTAATAAATGGCTGACCTGCCCGCCAAATTCCGGTGTATGAGGTTGTATCTCTTTCTTTTCTGTAATCACTTAGGCCTTGGGATAAAGAAATAACAGCAGATTTTGAATCAAATAAATAACTGCTCCTTACAAAATTGATTTGAGTAGGAATATATCCCATACTCCTTGAATAATAATTAAAGGTTTTAGATGCACTTACAGCTCTCAAAACACTTGAACCACCATTTGTGTACAAGCCGGGTGGTACGAAATTTGTAATGTCAATTAATTGACCATAGTTGCTATATGCAGGTAAATCAAATTTAGCAACAATTGTGTCAGGTGCTATTTCAATAATTTTTGTTTTAAAGTCAGCGTTTTTCAAAATGAGATTTAAGCAACATTGGTTATCAACACCAACTTGGAAAGTTCTACCAAAATTTGTTGTTGCAGTACGATAATACTGATCAGGTATAATTGACTTTTGATTTAAAAAAAAGATTGAAGAGAAATCTCTTGCAGGATACATTACATCATATCTTTTCTTACCGGGCTTAGATGGTAAAGTATCACTTTCCCAGATTTGGGAAAATGATACTTGAGATAACATACCCATGAAAAGAAGGGTTGTGAGTAGCTTTTTCATAGAAGTATTAGCGATTAAG
>RFSG01000219.1 GCA_009924095.1 Sphingobacteriia bacterium | reverse complement strand
AGATTTAAGTACCACATTATTAGAAAATGATACAAAAGTTAATCAAACAATAAAATCATAGGATTACTATAATAATCATATGATTTCATGATTAACCCCCCCCCATTTTTTTCAACAAAAAAGGTGCGACAGAATTAAAATTATATGGTACTTTCATATTTTTGATAACAAAAAAAGGTGGAACAGATTTAGGATTGTTTTTTAAATATGTTTGATTTTTGTTCCATTTTGAAATTATTTCGCTACTTAAAGATATTTAATTTTTTTACTTGTATTTGAGCATTTCAAATATCTTTTTTAAATTCTTTCCAAAGCGTGGAATATAGCACATCTCATTATTTAGAATCTGATAAGAATATCTAATACAGAATTGGCGTTTTAATTGACACAATTTTAGATTTTTAAATGATGGGTAAATACTATTTTTTAACTTGATCAAATCTTGTATGTCTTGGAAAGAATTTTTTCTATGGTGTGAAGCATTGATCCAATGATATTCATATACTACATCTTATATGGATTTAATTCAAATTAAATTTGAATTAATTAGATTAATCTAAATCATTGTTCAAACCACTGTTGGGACGGTTTAACCGTGTCGGTTTTTGACTTGGTATTTGTATTGAAAACTGTCTCCAAAAAACCGAAACCGTTCCTCACGGTTTTTCAATACATTTTTCATGATGTTTCATTCATTTTTTATGTCACGGTTAAACCGTGCCATCCCTAGTTCAAACATAATTTTTTCATAATAAAATGTCTCACACCATTGATGAATGAAATCCAAATAAAACAATTAATCATTTAAAATGAATGGAACATCAAAATCGGATTTATTTTGATGTTCCATTCATTTTAAGTAATTTAAATTATTTTCCTAATCAATTACGAAGTAATCAGTTTATGAATAATACTGATTGTTGATTGTTTATTTTGATGTTCTATTCATTTTGATGATTTAAATCATTTTAATGATTAATAAAAAAATAATTAGAATCTAATTATTTCTATTTTGATGTTCCATTCATTGAGGGTGTGATAGATTGTGTAATTTTTGTATCATTTATAATGTTTTATTGGTATAGATGGTGTGGAAAAAAATTCAAATATAATATTTTTATTAAGTAAACATTTTTTTGGAAACGTGGATAAAATAAAAATAAAGACCCTATTTTGATTTTATTTCAGCATAAAATTAATTATAAAAAATAATGAAAAAAATAAAGGATTTTATCACGAATTATTATATTTAGAAATATAATAATTAGAATATGATAAGTCCTTATTGAA
>RFSG01000218.1 GCA_009924095.1 Sphingobacteriia bacterium | reverse complement strand
AGATCCGGTAATTCGTATTAGTCGGGAACTAATGGGTAATGATGATATAAAATTGGAGTTTACTAGCCCAAATGCGAACAATACATTGAACGCAACATTTTATTTTTCGCCCGTTCCTCCAAAATCCGTATACTAATGAACATTCCTCCACTATTGGAAAAATTACTGCTTTCTAATGAAGCAGTATTTAAAAATGCTACTTTAGGAATTGGAGGAATGAACATGGTTTTAGTTCCCCAGGGAAAAACTGCCGTAATTCTGGAAGTAAGTATTGAACCATTCCATAATATTATTGATTTTGGCTTAATTCCAATATTTGAGCAAGGATGGTCTGATATCGCGGATCCATTTAAACTATTTTTTAAGCGGATGCACTATCAACTCCAAATCATTAACGATAAATACCAGACGTATATCAATTTAGCAGATGGCTTTTCGTTTAATACAAATGTTTCAGAACCTGGAGGGAAAAACATAAATAGTGCAGTTTACTTTACCGGAAAAAGAGAGGAATTATTTATTTATACAGACCGTTCCTTGTACTTTAACTTGATTTATCCGTTTAAATACAATGAGGAAGGCCCAGACTCAACCGGACTAATTCCTAGTATTGGATCTCCAGACTTACAGTTTTCGCCAAAAATTCAAACCTTACCAAAAACAACCGTTACTTTTAACGGAAACATAGCGGAAGATTTTGTCTTAAACGTTCAAATTAATAATGGATCACCTACTGTAGACAGATATTATCCGGTTTCAAAACAAACAAGTCAAGACCAATACCCTCAACAAGAATATTTGAGATTTATTAACGTGTGGAGAGAGAATAGCATATTTCAACCGGTAACAGATGATGTAGAATATCAGTTTGTTGATTTGTTAAAAATTCCTTTTATCAACGTAAAATATGCTCTACTGAATAAAAGGCCGGACGATTACGGTATAACCATGCCCACAAAAAGCTAATGATTCCTACCGTTAATTTTTCCGACAGATCGAAGATTGCGGAACTGATCAACCAGGCTCCTGGTAATTACTTTGGTTTAAAAGGTTCATCCGGTTTCAAAATCAGAACCGCCTACTATAAAGGAAAGCGCGAAGCATTTCTGGAAAAAATTATGGACTATCTCCGCGGAGATCTGGCCGGCGAAGGTTTTTACCAAGTGATCAACGGAAGCAATCGGGTAACCGAACCTATATTTATAATTCAGAAAGGATCGCTATCCGCAGGAACTCCGCCGCCGGTTATTTACCAGTAAAAGGATAACTCCGATATTAACTTGGTAAAAG
>RFSG01000217.1 GCA_009924095.1 Sphingobacteriia bacterium | reverse complement strand
GGATATGATAATATTGGATCTTCCCCAAATACTTCTAGTGATACTTATCGGGGAGATATTCCTTTTTCAGAACCCGAAACACAAGCCATTCGGGATTATTGCAATCAACGTCAATTTAAATTAACACTTAATTATCACACCTTCGGGAATTTATTAATTTATCCGTATGGATATATTGCAAATTATCAAACCCCGGATTCAGCCTTATTTAATCGATTTGCACAATTACTTACCTCGGTAAATAATTATACTTATGGAACAGGGATGCAAACTGTAGGATATGTAACCAATGGGGATTCCGATGATTGGATGTATTCAGAACAAACCACTAAAAATAAAATCATGTCATTTACTCCGGAAGCCGGAGATCCTAATGATGGATTTTGGCCTATTCAGAATTTAATTATTCCTTTTTGTGAAGATAATTTACAAGCGAATTTATACCATGCCTGGTTGGCAGGAGAATATGTTATTCCTAAATCTGTTATTACCCAACCTTTAATTACTGCCCAAGTATATTTACCGCATCAATTTGATAATATAGGATTTAGAGATGCCAATCAATTAGAAGCAACCATTGAAATTATTGATCCGAATATGGTTCAAGTTTTAGATACGGTAAGAATATCTTTTATTGCTAGCCAAGCTTCTCAAGTAGATTCATTTCAGGTGATATTGGCGAATCAAATTCCACAAGGAACAAAAATTAAATATGTAGTACATACCTCTTTCGTAAGTGGGATTTTTAGAACCGATACATTTTCTTGTGTTTGGGGTCAGCCGATGGTTTTATTTACCGATGATTTTGAGAATGGATCCTCTGCTTGGTCAGGGGGATGGGCGCTTACTACAGAAGTTGCCAATTCACCCACCCATTGTATGACCGATGATCCCTTTCAAGATTATATGGATGGAGTTCAAAGTGCTACCACCTTAACTGTTCCAGTGAATTTGTCTGGATATATTAATCCGAAAGCAATATTTAATGCACAATGGGGAGTAGAAAGAAATTATGATTTTGTGCAAGTATTTGTAAAAGGAAATTCTGGAACGTGGACGCCGGTTTCTACCCAAAAAACAGTACTAGGAACAATAGACCAACGATTAAATCAACCTGTTTTTGAAGGCACACAAAGCACTTGGTTGAAACAAGAAATTGATTTAAATCCTTTTGCACAACAAACGGTTAATTTTAGATTTGAAATTGTTTCGGATGGTGCGGTAGGTGGACGAGGATATTTCTTTGACGATTTTCTCTAAGGTTTTGTTTTACATGTTCTCTTTGTCTTTG
>RFSG01000216.1 GCA_009924095.1 Sphingobacteriia bacterium | reverse complement strand
TTCTTTTTTAGACCTATGTCTTTCTTATTTGAACACTCCCTATCGTTGGGGAGGAAGATCAAATTGGGGAATTGATTGCTCAGGTTTAGTACAAATGGTTTTCAGATCTATTGGCATTGCCTTACCCAGAGATGCCTACCAACAATATTTATGTGGTGAACCTATATCTTCACCAGAGGATAAATCATTAGCATTTTTTCAAAACAACGAAGGAAAAATTGTTCATGTAGGAATAGTTCTACCGGAAAGAAAAATTCTTCATGCATCAGGTTATGTTAAAATTGAGTATTTAACAGATTCAGGAATATGGGATAGTCGTTTAGGGATACAAACCCACAATTTAGCGGGCTATCGTCGTCTTATTAAGGATGTTATCTAAAGAGTTTCTAAATTTTTTTCTAAGCAACATCTATTTTACAAATTGTTAATAATTTCAGTAAAACAAAGACGTAATTTTAGAAGGTTATGGAAGACAGAGTTCTTGTACTCAATCAGGATTACCAGGCATTAAGTATCTGTTCTGTTGAACGTGCGTTTGTATTGGTGTACCTGCAAAAAGCGGAATTAGTTTCTTACAACTCTCGCAGGATGTTGCATTCTGTTAGCCAGGCCTTTCGTTTCCCTACTATCATTCGATTGTATTCTTATGTGCGGATGCCTTATAAAAAAGTATCCTTAAGTAGAAATTCAATTTTTAGAAGAGATGGATTCTCTTGCTTATATTGTGGAAGTCGGCATCAATTATCCATAGATCACGTAATTCCACGTTCACGTGGAGGTAATGATTCATGGGAAAATCTGGCAACTGCCTGTCAAAAATGTAATGCAAAGAAAGGGGATATGACACCCGAAGAAGCAGGCATGTCCATGCGTATCCGTCCTTTCCGACCTAGTTATATTATGTTCCTGAGGGATTTCTCCGGAAATGTAAAAGAAGAATGGAGACCTTATTTATTGATGTAACGATAAAGACTTATTCAAATAAATAAACTTACCCTTAAAAACTAAAAAAGCCGTTGATAACGGCTTTTTTAATACATATAAAATTGCGTTTAACGAATCAGGATTACATTACCCCCCAATTTCACCGCGCTTCCGTCTGTGGTCGTTCCATTAATTACATATACATACGTTCCTTCCTGAACAGGTCCTCCCTGTAAGGATACCCCATCCCATAAGAAATTAGGATCATTAGAGGTATAAACTTCATTTCCCCAACGATCATAAATCACAATCTGAAACTGGTCGATTAGTTTATAAGCAAGACTGAAGAAGTCATTCACCCCATCCCCATTAGGACTAAA
>RFSG01000215.1 GCA_009924095.1 Sphingobacteriia bacterium | reverse complement strand
TTCTTTTTTAGACCTATGTCTTTCTTATTTGAACACTCCCTATCGTTGGGGAGGAAGATCAAATTGGGGAATTGATTGCTCAGGTTTAGTACAAATGGTATTCAGATCCATTGGGATTTTTTTACCAAGAGATGCATACCAACAATATTTATTAGGAGAGCCAATTACTGATTCTGAGGAAAACGCATTGGCATTTTTTCAGAATGAAGAAGGAAAAATAATCCATGTAGGAATAGTTTTAGCCGAAAGGAAAATACTTCATGCCTCTGGCCTTGTAAAAATAGAAGATTTAACAGACTCAGGAATTTGGGATAATCGTTTAGGAAAAGAAAGCCATCGTTTAGCAGGATATCGTAGACTTCTTAAGAAAGTTATCTAAAGAGTTTCTAAATTTATTTCTAAGTAACACCTATTTTACAAATTGTTAATAATTTCAGTTGAACAAAGCCGTAATTTTAGGAGGATATGGAGGACAGAGTTCTTGTACTCAATCAGGATTACCAGGCATTGAGCATTTGTTCAGTAGAACGGGCGTTTGTTTTGGTTTACCTGCAAAAAGCGGAGTTGGTATCTTATAACTCCCGCCGGATGTTGCATTCTGTAAGTCAGGCCTTTCGCTTTCCTACCATTATCCGTTTGTATTCTTATGTACGGATGCCTTATAAAAAAGTATCCTTAAGTAGAAATTCTATATTTAGGAGAGATGGATTTTCCTGTTTGTATTGTGGAAGTCGGCATCAATTATCTATCGATCATGTGATCCCACGTTCAAGGGGAGGCAATGATTCTTGGGAAAACCTAGCAACCGCTTGTCAAAAGTGTAATGCAAAAAAAGGAGATATGACTCCGGAAGAAGCTGGAATGTCTATGCGCATTCGTCCCTTTAGGCCAAGTTATATTATGTTCTTGAGAGATTTCTCCGGAAATGTAAAAGAAGAATGGAGACCTTATTTATTGATGTAACCTGTTTTTAGGTATTTCTGATAAAAACCAAAAACCTTCATAAACTAAAAAAGCCGTTCATTACGGCTTTTTTAGTTTAATAGGATACATTGAATTACCGGATCAGGATTACATTCCCGCCCAGTCTTACTGCACTTCCATCTGTGGTAGTTCCATTGATTACATAAACATAAGTTCCTTCCTGAGAGGGTCCTCCTTGCAAGGATACTCCATCCCATAAGAAATTAGGATCATTGGAGGTGTATACTTCATTTCCCCAACGATCATAGATCACAATTTGAAACTGATCAATTAACTTATAAGCAAGACTAAAGAAGTCATTCACCCCATCCCCATTAGGACTAAA
>RFSG01000214.1 GCA_009924095.1 Sphingobacteriia bacterium | reverse complement strand
GCGGGAACCTTTATAAAACCCATCATTTCTAAATAAATCAAATCAGTATCCGTTTGATTGGGATTATCACGAATTCCAAAAATCAACCCTACTCCCCAATTGAAGTTGATATTCGTTGTTATAAGCCCATCCTGGATAAGGTCTCCACGAGAATAATCAGAGGTTTTAAGTTTGTATGCTTTCACATAAACACCATTATTATAAGCGATTAAGTTATTCAAATTTGACTTAGGAACCAAATTTCCTAATTTACCCTGAATATTTGTATTTAAAATTGAATTCAAATTACTAGCCGCCGAAAAAGTGCTGTTAACATTAATTTTAAAAGGCCATCGTGCAGAACAGTGTTCCGACCATGACTGTTTTTGCTGATCGGTATACCCTGAAAAATAGGATGTTCTTGCGCATGGACCGGAATAATCTGATGGTGCACTGCATGACGTTCCATTTGGGTTATTTCGGGTCCATCCAATGGGACACGCATTCCAGTCGACTTCCGTTAAACTTTTAGAAAATGTGTTATTTATATTCTGACACCAGTGGCCTCCACCATATCCATCCCCACCCCAAACACGTTTATGGTGGTCTCCACATGACAATGGATTCACCTTGTTGGTTTCAATCTTATTTAAATTATTACCATGATTCGAAACATAACCCCATTCACAATCACGACCATTATAACTCAGACATTGTACGTTTCCGGTTTCTGGATCAACCCGCATGGGGCTGCCATATCCTGGAATAATTTGCCAGCTATTTATATTTGCACTTCCAGATGATGACCAGCGATTGCGCAATCCAGGTTGTTTTTCCACATCATCAATTGCATTGTTGGTTATTTTATTTAAATTTGTTTGAATTGAGGTTTCCACAAACGGTTTCAATTTGGATTCTAAATCATCACTGGGTGAACCCACCATGATATCCATTTTATTATCTATTGAATTGAATTTAGCAGTTGCGTTTTGTTTAGATTGGTTCGCTTTCTGCCTATTTTGTTCTAGTTGGTTATGTAATTTTCTAAATTCATTATCCATATTATTATTAAATGTGTGATACTGGGATTCCAATGTGGCATATTCGGCATCGCTATTAAGAACATTTGATTTATAATCATCCAGTTTTTTTCGTGTTTTAATATTATCTTCTTCCAAGTGATTTAAGGCTTGATCTTTTTGAAAGTAGGAAGAAAACATCGAATTTGAAAAAAAAACATCTCCATTTTTTGTTGCACATCCTTGTCCGTACTGGCAATTCTCTAAGTGTTCTTTTACATTACTCTGCAGTTTTTTTTTCTGGTATAAAACTGCAATAACA
>RFSG01000213.1 GCA_009924095.1 Sphingobacteriia bacterium | reverse complement strand
TCATTCCTCTTCCTTTCGGGATCATGCGGATAAGAGCCAGGGCAGATTCGCGGCCGGATTTTATTCCCTTTTCCGCAGCAGCTTTTCTAGATAGTCCGGCCGATTTTCCCTCTGGTGAGGTCGCAAAGTTCAGAATTTCAGTAACGGACATATTAATCAAAGGTTTCCAATCCCGATAAACGTCCATTTTCTCTTCCTGAGTCATACCGGCAATTTTACCGATTTGATTTTTAAGGGAAAAATTTATTCTCACATACACTAAGTCTGTATCTGACAACATAGCCAATAAACGGAGATAAAAGAAAACTAAAAATTAGGCCATTGAAAACAAACAGATCCTGCGGATCTGTAAGGGATTTTTACCGGGCATATAGGCGCCAGGTATCTGATCTATTAAATTCGGTTATGGAAAAGTTACCGACAATTACAAGCCGTATTTGTCCTTTATGCTTTTCTCAAACATTTCGGGATACATCATTTGCAGTTTCAATCTGTTCATTAAGTCGTCAAAGGCGGCTTGTAACTGTCCGCTAACAGGCACATTGGCTAAATTTTTAACCTCTTGTGCTACCTTATTTGCTATTGCATCATACATTTCAGGAGCAATAGATACACCGCCTCTTTTATAATCAGTTTGCTGAAATTCAATCAACGCATTTTTTACTATTTTTTCAATCATTTTTTTTATTTTATTCGGTTAAAAACTTCGCCAATCTGCTATGACGGTTATAAATTGGATTATCAATCATCCGCAGGAAATTTACCAATCAGTAAAACTAGGTTATACAATTTGGCAGCGATTGCGGATCCGCCGCCGGCGCAAAAAAAAGAGCCAGGAAGAAATACCTCCTGACTCGTCCATTTAGGTCATCAAGAAACCTGTTTGCCTTATCCTATTCCTCACGGCCTGGAATCCCTTAAAAACCAGATACCGTTGCGCTTTGGATGTGCAATAGTAGCTATTTTTTCAATCCTGCAAAAAATAAAATCAATCCCAGGGCCAGACCAGGAATAAAGGTTCCCAGGGTTTCCAGATTTCGTGCCATGCTGATTTCCCAGGCTGAAACTGTCTTACCGGTTTCCATCTGAACCATAGCCGGAATCAGTTTTTCGACCTGGTCAGCTTTTAAGATAGTATCTCTGGCGATACCGGTTTTCTGGCTTACGAAAGCTGCGTAAATGTCTGGCTTGTTATGATCAGCGGCCGGAGCATAACGGTTTACTATTTTATCAATCGTGTTAAATCCCTTTTTGATATAGTTCTGGAGAAGGATCCTCATTGCCCTTAATCCGTGGTAATGAGTTTTAAATATCGCAAAT
>RFSG01000212.1 GCA_009924095.1 Sphingobacteriia bacterium | reverse complement strand
GGTGATTTAGATATTTTAATGGGTGATGTTTCATGCTCACCTCTTTATTCAATCATCAATTTAAGAACGAATAATAATCCCTTATTTAGAGGCGTTGATTCGCTTTGGCCGGCACAAGCTATTGCCGCAATGAGTTTTAAATTCCCTGCCTCTTACAATATAGATATTGATAATAATGGGGTTGATGAGCTGATTGTTTCAACCAATTTTACCGCATACGAAGACTTTGATGAAGACTTTCAGAATTCTGTTTGGCTTTACAGGCAAAGCGGGGCAAACTGGATCAGGCAAGAAAAAAATTGGTTGCAAAATACACAAATAGATGTTGGAAGTAATGCCCATCCGGCCTTAGCTGATATTGATGCCGATGGTGATTTGGACTTGGTTATCGGAACTAAAGCCCGCGTGTTTACCGGGCAGAACCCTCGGGCAACCTTAACCTTATTCAGAAATATAGGCACTACGCAAAACCCAATTTTTAATTTTGAAACGGAAGATTGGTTAAGCATTTCGGCTTTAAACCTCCGATTTCTAAAACCTGTTTTTGCCGATGTTAATGGTGATGGGGCAAAAGATTTGCTCTTCTCTGCAAATCCATCAAGTTTTAATGGCGTATGGCGGGTTTTTGTAAATCAAAGTTTAACGGGTGCCTATCAGTTCACGGTGCCTTCCATTCCCTTTAATGCGCCTTTAGTTACTCAAATTCCCGGTGATGGAATTGCGCCCTTTGATTATGATAATGATGGCGATTTAGACTTTTTGGTAGGCAGAGATGGCGGTTATTTAAATTTAGTATTAAATACCGGAACTGTTAACACACCTAATTATCAAATCAGAGCGAATGATTTTGGCCGATTATTCAGGCAGGCTTATTTCGAATTAAATCCCTGTGTTGCTGATTTTAACGGAGATGGGAATCCTGATTTAATTACAGGAAATTCTTCCGGGCATTTGCGTTTTTATAATAATGTGAGAGCCTGGCAGTCAGGGCAGCCTGCCTTAATACCTGACTCAAGTTTATTGATGGATCCTAATTCTACAGTTGCTCAGGCTGTTTCTTTAGGAGGATATTTGGCTCCTGCTTCAGGTGATTTAAATGGGGACGGTTGGCCTGATTTAGTTATCGGATTAAGAACGGGTGGCATAAAGGTACTTTACAATTCAAGCCTTTCCATTACAGGAAATACTAAAATAAATAAAACTCAAAAGTCTTTTCAGGTTTACCCAAATCCGGGAAGCGACCTCATTAAGTTAGAAGGAATTGAAAGCGGTAACCTCGAAATTTTAGATTTACAGGGACGCTTATTAATGAGAGAAGAG
>RFSG01000211.1 GCA_009924095.1 Sphingobacteriia bacterium | reverse complement strand
TTCCATGGGTCCCAGGGTTGGCCGACATTGGCAAGTTTAGCGAACCATAAATCATCGCTATTCACAATTTCATAAAACACGGCATTTAAAAAATAAACATTACCACTGTCGTCAAAAGAACTATTATAACCGTTTAATAATGTAATGGGCTGGTTAGGTAGTCTAATTGTTCTGCGCCAAATAGTATCGCCCGATAAGACATCAAGCTTTTCAATTTGAATTCTGAAATTAGGCCTATCATAGTACTCAACAATAACACTGCCATCATCCATAGCTGTAGCCTTTGTAATTGGATAATTGTTTTTTATCCAAAAAGCATTTTGAAGGCTTAAGGTTGAATCGGTAAGATAGGTAATTGGAATATCGTTACCACCCGGGCGATTAAAACCAAAGTAATTGAGCCCTCTCGAAGATATTAAATATTTATTACCCGGTTTAACAGGATAAACTTGGGCATAGTTAGTACCTCCCATTCTAACTTTGTAGTCTAAATACTGCTTTCTGAAAACAGTCCGTGTCGGTATATCATACCAAAGACCATAGGCTAAAGTGGTATCACCACGCCCACCGCCACTTTTAGTTTCAATTTGAGAAATAAATAAACTGTTATCGTTGTACTTACAAGCAGTACCACGACCTGAATACCGATTATCTATATTCAACAGATCATCCTCCCAATAAAGATTACCTGAAGTATCAAACTCTTGAATAAATGGGTGGGAACCCGAAGAACCAATTGGGGTCTGGGATCTTACGCTAATATAAATAATATTACCTGATGCGTTCCTAAAAAAATTCATAGGTCTTTCGCCTAAGTAATTTACTCCTTGGCCTATTAAAGGACGCATCCAAATTAAACTATCTCTCCCAACCTGAGCCTTTGAAATCAGCACTCTTCTAATACTGCCCGAGGAGCCATTGGTTTGTGTTTCAAGTCCTCTGAAAATGATATCACCACCTCTGGTATCAAATATGCTTAAATTGTTATTTCCAAAAATATCAAACATATGCACACTATCACTTGATGGTAAAAACCTATAGAGTGCAAAATTTCTTTGTCTGGGATAAGAAATAAAGTTAAGGGCCACACATCCTTTATCACACACCAATTGACGGCATCCATCGCTACCAAAAGAATTATAAATTCTATTAAAAGCAATATATTGGGCACTTGCAGTGCCCAATATATTTGTAAAAATAATCTCTTGACGGGACTACTAATTTATTATATAATTCTAAACCTTTATCTAAAATATCAATATTATATTTTTGCAATTCGATAAATAAATTTTGATCAAATTCTTTACGAGGATTTGAAAAATTAGCAAATTTTTTGTGATCAATTGCAAAATTT
>RFSG01000022.1 GCA_009924095.1 Sphingobacteriia bacterium | reverse complement strand
GTGTTAGTTTATGGGATTTTAAACTATCCGCGGGATACCATTTCCAGGACAAGGTGTCCAATCCCATCCCTGCCTTGCGGGCAAATGAAAAATACAAATTTGCGGGAATGGCTCCACTATAATGATGATGCAGCTCTCCTCCCTTAGGCATTGCCTGAAAGAACAATCTTAGACTATCCGGATTTTTTCGAAGTAATTCAAATCGTTGACTTTGGCCTTTAGGTGATTGTGCAGGTAAATTCAATATGCCTGCAAATACCCAAATCCATACCCCAAAAATCAGAAAAGGGGGTTTTATCATCACACAAATATAATGTATTACCTGAACTCTTGTATTGAAGAATTAGTTATTATTGCCAACTGTTGTGGGTACAACTAAATACACTCAAACCATATGAATGACCGTGATATTTATAAACAGTTGCCCTTGGGAAGACATTTTGCCCAAATCGGAAAATTATATTTTGGTGCCTTATCTCGTGCTTTAGACCATATGGAGTTGGACAGATATTATTCTATCCTCATCCTGCTAGATAAATCTGGGAAGCCTATCAATCAACAATACATTGCTAATTTTTTACAAATTGATAAGGCCACTATGGTAAGAGTAATTGATCAATTAGAAAAGCAGGAGTACATTACCAGAATATCTAATCCGGAAGATAGAAGAGAACATTTAATTAAATTAACGCACAAAGCTGAGTTGCTTTTGCCTGAAATACATGCCACTATCCAGAAATTAAATGCCGTCGCCTTTGAAGGAATTTCTTCAGAACAACGAGAAAATTTCGGCTTTGTATTAGAAACTATTTGGAACAATTTGGCTAAAGAACCAACCATGCCAATAATTATTAATTATAAGAAACATCGCGCGGGAAGCAAGCAAGAATAAGCATGAAAAAGATAGGTTTCCCGTTGATTTTTATTTTAATAGTAGTATTGGTTATAATAGGAAAATTTATTTTTTCTGAATCTGAATCTGCGAATGCTGGCGCTAATACAAAAACATCAAACCTTAAATCACCTGTAAAGGTGGAAGGGATTGTATTACAACCTATAACATTAAGTGAAGATTTATATTTATTAGGTTCCTTAAAAGCACAAGAGGAAGTTTTAATTACTTCTGAAATAAATGGGAGAATTATCCAATTAAATATTCCAGATGGTGGAAATGTAAAAAAGGGAGATATTCTAGTCCAATTAAATAATCAGGAATTATCCGCACAACTAGAAAAAGCAAAGGCACAAACACAACTATTAAAACAAAAAGAAGAACGTCTTAAATCGTTGGTAAAAGTTCAAGGAATAAGTGAAGAGGAATATCAAAGTGCTCAAGCTGCATTATCTGTAGCCTTGTCAGAAGAACAATTAATTCAAGCGCAATTGGCAAAGCTTACTATTCGAGCGCCATTTGACGGTAAATTAGGACTTAGGTCTATGAGCAATGGTGCTTATGTTTCTGCCGGTTCCCCAATTGCAACCTTACAACAAATAATTCCTTTGAAAGTTGATTTTTCGGTTCCTGAGAAATATCAACAAATGGTGAAGCCAGGTGCTAAAGTAAAATTTACAGTTGAAGGAATTAAGGACACATTGGTGGCTAAAGTTATGGCTACCGAAAATGAGATTAATTCTACTACACGTTCTTTAGGGGTACGTGCCTTATGTTTTCCTCCAACGGGTATTACTTTGCTACCCGGTGCTTTTGCAAAAATAATATTAGAATTATTACAAAAATCAGATGCATTATTAGTGCCTACGCAAGCAATTATTCCAATATTAAAAGGGCAAAAAGTTTTCATTACCGAAAATGGTGTAGCAGCAGAACGTAAAGTAATTACGGGAGTAAGAACCGACGAAAAAATTGAAATATTGGAAGGAATACAAATAGGAGATACGATTATAACTGCAGGCTATATGTCCTTAAAACCAGGAACTCCAGTGCAGGTTACGTTGAAAGGATTTAAATAATAATGAGTAGCCTTTCCACCATAAGTATTCAAAGGCCTGTATTGGCAATTGTGATGAATCTCATCATCATCCTTTTTGGATGTATTGGCTATTCTTTTTTAGGAGTTAGGGAATATCCCTCAATTGACCCACCGGTAATTACGGTAAGAACTAATTATACGGGTGCAAATGCAGAGGTTATTCAATCTGAAATTACGGAACCCATTGAAAAATCATTAAATGGAATTGAAGGCGTAAAAACCATTTCCTCCGCCAGCAATTTAGGAAGTTCAGTAATTACCGTTGAATTTAATCTCGGTACCAATTTAGAAGCAGCTGCAAATGATGTAAGAGATAAAGTATCTCAATCGGTTCGACAATTACCTCAGGATATTGATGGTTTGCCTACGGTTTCAAAAGCCGATGCGAATGCCGATGCAATCTTATCCTTAACGGTTCAAAGCAATACGCAAACCCAATTAGAAGTAAGTGATTTTGCAGAAAATGTTTTAGCAGAAAGATTGCAAACCATTCCAGGCGTTTCAAGTGTTCAAATTTGGGGACAAAAAAGATATGCCATGCGCTTACGATTAGATCCTCATAAACTGGCAGCCTATGGAATTACCCCTTTAGATATTAAAGCTGCGTTGGATCGAGAAAATGTTGAATTGCCGGGTGGAAAAATATCTGGCAATCAAACCGAACTTTCGGTAAAAACATTGGGTCGCCTGAGCACCGAAAAAGATTTTAATGAATTGATTATATCCAACCAAGGCGATCAAGTAATTCGTCTGCAACAACTAGGGTTTGCAGAATTAGCAGCCGATAATGAAGAAACTATTTTAAAACAATCAGGAACTCCCATGATTGGGTTGGCCTTAATTCCTCAACCAGGAGCTAATTATTTAGATATAGCAGAAGAATTTTATAAACGGGTTGAGGTAATTAAAAAAGATTTACCCAAAGATTTTTATTTAGATATTGCACTCGACAATACAAAGTTTATTCAACTAGCCATTCATGAAGTACAAGAAACTTTAATTATTGCTATATTTTTAGTGGTATTAATTATTTATTTGTTTTTTAGAGATTGGTTAATTGCCTTTAGACCTTTAATTGATATTCCGGTATCCTTAATTGGCGTGTTTTTTTTAATGTATTTATTAGGCTATTCAATTAATGTACTTACCTTATTAGCAATAGTATTAGCAACAGGTTTGGTGGTAGATGATGGAATTGTAGTAACGGAAAATATTTATAAAAAAATCGAACAAGGAATTCCTCCCAGAAAAGCAGCTATTGAAGGTACCAATGAAATATTTTTTGCTGTTATTTCTACCTCCGTTACCCTAATTGCCGTATTTATTCCAGTTATATTTTTAGAAGGATTTGTTGGGCGTTTATTTCAGGAGTTTGGAGTAGTATTGGCAGGCGCAGTATTAATTTCTGCTTTTGTTTCGCTTACCCTGACGCCCATGTTAAATGCGAGATTGGTGAAGAAAAATCCCTTACAAAAAAGTAAATTTTATATAGCAACGGAACCATTTTTTATAGGATTAGAAACCGCCTATAAAAATTCATTGGAACAATTCATTAGAAATCGTTGGATCGCATTTTTATTATTAGGCATATCTGTTGGAATTATTGTTTTTTTATTTCCAAAACTACCTACTGAATTAGCGCCTATTGAAGATCGAAGTTGGTTAAGATTAATTATCACTGCACCCGAAGGCGCTTCCTATGAATATACAGATGCATTTTTAAATAAGATTACCGATTTTATACAAGATTCTGTTCCTGAAAAAACCGTGTTATTAACCGTAACGGCTCCTGGTTTTGCAGGCTCAGGGGCTGTCAATACTGGGTTTGCAAGGGTAGTATTAAGTTCACCCGATAAACGACAAAGAAGCCAACAACAAATAGCAGGGTATTTAATGAAATATTTGTCTCAATTGCCAGAAGCGAAAGTATTTGCTATTCAACAACAAACTATTTCAACAGGTGGTTTTGGTGGTCTCCCAGTTCAATTCGTAATTCAAGCTTCTAATTTTAACAACCTAAAACAAAGCCTTCCTAAATTTTTAGAAAAAGCACAACAAAATCCCATATTTCAAGGAGTAGATGTAAATCTAAAATTTAATAAACCGGAACTGGGCGTTAATATTTTACGAGATCGTGCAAGGGCTTTGGGAGTTTCGGTTTTGGATATTTCTCAAACGCTTCAATTAGCCTTATCCGGACAACGTTTTGCTTATTTTAATCGGAATGGAAAACAATATCAAGTAATTGGTCAACTTGATCGAGAAAATCGGGACGAACCTCAAGATCTTACCGGAATATTTATTCGAAATAATGCCGGACAATTAATCCAATTAGATAATGTGGTGGAAGTTTCAGAGGAAAGTAGTCCACCCCAATTGTATCATTATAATAGATATCAATCTGCTACTGTATCTGCGGGACTGGCACCGGGTCATACCTTAGGGGAAGGAATTTTAGCAATGGAAAATATTGCTAAAGAAACGTTAGATGAAAGCTTCTCCACCGAATTATCCGGCGCTTCAAGAGATTTTAAAGAAAGTTCTTCGAATACTTTATTTGCCTTTGTACTGGCGTTACTATTGGTTTATTTAATTCTGGCGGCACAATTCGAAAGTTTTATAGATCCATTAATAATTATGTTAACGGTTCCCCTCGCACTCGCCGGAGCTATTGTTTCTCTTTGGCTATTTAATCAAACCAATAATATATTCAGTCAAATCGGAATTATTATGCTGATTGGGTTAGTCACTAAAAATGGTATTTTAATTGTTGAATTCGCCAATCAGTTAAAAGAAAAAGGATTAGCCAGTACTGAAGCTGCTTTATCAGCAGGGGTAAGCAGATTACGCCCGATTTTAATGACGAGCTTAGCCACGGTATTAGGAGCGCTACCGATAGCATTAGCGTTAGGGGCAGGATCACAAAGTCGAACAGGGATGGGAATTGTAGTGGTCGGCGGACTTTTATTTTCTTTGGTGCTTACCCTTTATGTTATTCCCGCCATCTATACTTATTTATCTTCTAAATCATCTGAAGGAAAGCATGAATAAATCTTTCCTGATTTTCATTTTAATTTTTTTAATGGGGCAACTTTCGTTGGCTCAATCAAAACTTACTTTATCTGATGCGATTCAAATAGCACTTCAAAATAATTATCAAATTAAAGCATATAAATCTTTACAAGAATTAAAAGAACTTAATAACCATCCCGGAAATGCGGGTATGTTACCTACTGTTGCGTTGAATGGAGGATTAGGCGTAGCCAGTAATCAAACCCGTCAGGAATTTTCCAATGGACAAACGGTAAATCGGAATAATGCCATTTCTCAAAATAATTCCGCTGCAATTGATTTAAATTGGACATTATTTGATGGGTTAAAAATGTTCGCCATAAAAGATCAATTATCTCTTCAAGCAATTCAATCTCAAATCGAATATAGACAACAAGTACAAAATACGGTGGCTGCCGTAATTTTAAATTATAAGAATATTGTTAAACAAAACGAAGCTTTAAAAGCTTATGCCGAAGTGATGAAAGTTTCAGAAGAACGAATTCGATTCATCACCCAAAAAATAGCTTTAGGGAATGGAAATAAATTGGAACTCCTGCAAGCTAAATTAGACTTAAATAGTCAAAAAAGTATTTATCAAACGCAGGCATTACAGCTGTTACAAGCAAAGGTTCAATTTAATCAAACCTTAGGAATTAATCCTTCTAAAGATAATTTATTTGTAGATAGTTTAGCCTTTCAGTTTCAGGGTACCTATGATTCTTTGAGATCTATGTCCTTATTAAAAAACACAAAGCTTACCCAATTAGCCAATCAAATTTTAATTCGTAAAAAAGAATTACAAGCGAGTCGGGGAAATTATTTTCCTGCTGTGGGATTAAATGTAAGTTATGGATATACAAGAGTGAAAAATCAGGTGGGATTTTTACTCTTTAGTACAAACCTGGGTTTTAATGCATTGCTTTCTGCTAATTGGACAATTTATGGAGGGGGTGTTTTAAAACGCGGAATTGCTCAAAGAGGAATTGAAATCACGATTGCTGAGTTAGCCTTTCAGGAACAACAACAATGGATAGAAGGGGAACTAAAAGTGGGGTGGGAAATGATGAAGCAAAGTCAGAACTTATTAACCTTAGAAGAGAATAATTACGAAATGGCTCAGGAAGCATTATCCATTGCTATGGAAAAATTCAGGGTGGGATTAATTTCAAATCTTGATCTTATGACCGTTCAAAATAGTTTTGTGCAAGCAGGAGCACGATTAGCAGCTGCACGGTATCAAGTAAGTGAAGCCAGCACTCGATTGATGTTGCTGGATGGAAGCTTAATTCGGACGGAATAATTCCATAAACCAAAGGGTTTTGGTAAATTGCCTGAATGGAACCTATCCGATACACGTTACACACAGCCCAACGATCCGCTCGTTTAGTAAGCATTGAAGCAACTTTCCCTATCCATCAGTTTGGTCCGCTTAAGCTGAATTTGCCGTATTGGAGACCAGGTAGATATGAACGTCAATATTATGAACGAAATATAGGTCCTGTAACCGTATTACAGCCCGGTGCAAAAATTACCCGAATCGGTACCCATGAATGGTCAATTCTTCCGGGAAATAATTCTGTAATTACCGTTGCCTACCATTATTATCTCAATCGTCCGGATGCAGGAGGTTCGTTTGCAAACGAAAATCTGGTATATGTTAATCCCGTAAATTGTTTGTTAATCGATAAAAACAAAATGAATCATATTGCAGAATTGCAGATTGAAATTCCTGATGATTTTACCCTTGCAACTTCTTTACTTAAAAAAAATAAAAATTGTTTTGTAAGTACCCTGGATGAATTATTGGACTCTCCTTTTTTAGCGAGCAATCAATTAACGCATTTAACATTTGACATCAATTACCTTAAATTACATTTATGGTTTGAAGGAGCACAAAATCTTGAGGTTGAAAAATTAAAAAAATCATTTGAAGGATTTGTTCAAGCGCAAATTAGTTTATTTGAAAACTGCCCTTGTTCGGAATATCATTTTCTTTTTTTAATAACAGCGAATAAATCATATCACGGAGTTGAGCATTTAAATTCTACCGTAATTACTTTAGGCCCGGCAGATAAATTGATGGAACCTCCTTTATGGAATGATTTATTAAGTATATCCAGTCATGAGTTTTTTCATTTGTGGAATGTAAAACGTATTCGTCCCAAAACATTATTGCCGTACGATTTTACCCGGGAACAATATTCCGATTTACATGATATTACCGAAGGCATTACCACCTATTATGGAGAACTTATGGTTGCCAGAGGAGGAAGTTGGACATTAACCGAATTACTTTCGGAGATGAATGTGATATTAAGTAGAATGTTGGATTCTACAGGCATTCACACAGTGAGTTTATCCGAAGCTAGTTGGCTTTCCTGGGTAAATGGATATCATTTGGAAGGATTTCCGGATCTGAAAATTTCTTTTTATCATAAAGGCGCTATTGTTGCCTGGATGCTGGATTTATATTTATTAAAAAATAGTAATGGCAAGGTGGGATTGGATCATCTAATGAAAGCTTTGTGGAAGCAAGCCTCTACCCCCGATTATAAAGGATATACAAGAGAAGAAGTTTTATCCCATTTAATTAAATTCGGAATACCCGAAATAGATAAATGGTATTTGGATAAAGTAAATAATACCTATGATTTACTTCCGGAATTTTCTGATTTATTGTTAAATATTGGATTCACCCTAAAAAAAACAGAAACACCTTTAAATCCATTTTTGAAAATTGGACTTCGAGTAACATTTTCCGAAGAGGGCGCTTGTGTAATTGATCGTATATATCCCGATAGCCCGGCATCTTCTTCTCCTTTGCATGTGGGAGATACTTTATTTAAGATACTGGATTATCCTGTGTTTCCGATATCTGATCATTGGGATACCTTAATACATCAAGAAGGAATATGGACAATATTATATTCCAGTAGAGGTGAACTAAAAGAAACAAATATTAATTGTTTACCCTGGAATATTCCTGCACGATATTCAATTGTTCAAGAAGAAAATCCAACACCTGAACAAATTGCGTTTTGTAAGCGCTGGTTAAATGGCTTTTAAAAGATATATTGTTTTATTGTTTTTAGGGATAGGAATTGCGCTCACCAGTTTTGGTCAAACCGATTGGAGGCATAAATCCTATCCTAAATTAATGGGAGGACAAATTACCCCTGCCGTTGATTTTCCCGGAATTCAAATATATTTATTTCTTTCTCCTGAATGTCCGTTGTGTAAGAGTTATGCTCCGGTTTTAAAATCAATGGCAGTAAAATATGCTAGTAATAAATTTTATTGGATAACGGTATTTCCGGGAACTTTTTATTCCCCGGCAGAAATAAAAAAATATACCCAAAAATATGGGCTTGACTTTTCTGCAATATTAGATACCGAAAAAGAATTAACCCAATCTTTGTCTGCTACCATTACTCCCGAAGTAGTAGTCTGTAATCCCAGTGGAAAAATCTTATATCAGGGCAGAATTGACAATTGGGCATGGTCATTATCCAATAAAAGAGCTAAAATTACCCAACATGATTTGGACGATGCCTTAACTCAAATTCAATCTGGATTACCTGTAACCAACCCTAAAACAACGGCAGTGGGATGTATTATCGAATAATAATATTAGTTAATATAATATTAGTTATTATTTCTGGATGTGGTCCTGAAACACCACCAGATTGGGCTTCTGACGTTGCTCCTATTTTATATAAAAATTGTGTGGTTTGCCATAGACCCGGTGCGCCAGGTCCCTTTTCATTAATAACCTATAAAGATGCAGCCAAACGAGCAAAGACCATTGCTAAAATAACGCTCAGTCGAACGATGCCCCCTTGGCCTGCAGATCCTGATTATACCCATTTTCTGGAAGAGCGTAGACTAACCGATCAGGAAATCGAAATTCTGCAACAATGGGCGAAAGCAAAAGCTCCTGCAGGAGATACTACCCAAAAACCCATGGTTCCAATTTATCAGGATGGGCTTATGGATAAATTAGGCAAACCTGATTTAATTCTTAAAATGCCTTCTCCTTTTTTTATTCCCGGGGACAATACCGATCATTTTCTGGCAATGAAATTTCCTTTTCAATTACCCGAGAAAAAACCCATAAAGGCTATTGAATTTGTACCCGGAAATCGGGAATTGGTGCATCATTTAAATGGTCATTTGTTATCGTATGTTCCCCAATTAAAAAAGGATGTTTTTGAAGGCGAACCCTGGATTGATGAAAATGAAATTTCGCATCCGGGTTTAATTCATAGAAAGTTAGGATTATTACAGGACGATGGAAGTTATCCTGCCTTGCAACCCTCTGTTATTAATTATTTACCAGGGGTATTTTATTCAGCGTATCCAAATGGAATTGGAGGATATGTATTCCCTGAAAAAGGAGCATTATATATTAAGAATTTGCATTATGGTCCGAGTCCTATAGATACTTTTGATCAGAGTTATTTCCGAATTTATTTTGATAAAGATTTTCCGAAACGCCCCACTCAGGAATTAATCTTAGGAACCTTAGGGGTATCCGCAGTTGAACCCCCCTTAATTATTCCACCCCATAAAATATCAAAGTATTATTCCCATTTATTAATTAAAGAAGATATTTCTTTATTGACCTTAAATCCACACATGCATTTGATTGGAAAGTCATTTAAGGCTTGGGCATTAACACCTGATCAGGATACCATTCGTTTGATTTCGATTCCCAGATGGGATTTCAGATGGCAATATTTTTATACGTTTCCCCAGCCGGTTAAAATACCCAAAGGATCGACAATATGGGCAGAAGGTGTATTTGACAATACAGAAAAAAATCCTAATAATCCTTATTCTCCTCCTCAAGAAATCAGGGAAAGGGAGGGGTCTATGAAAACAACCGATGAGATGTTTCAATTTATTCTTACTTATATTCCTTATCAATCCGGGGATGAAAATATTTCTTTAGAGGGGGATTAGAGAATATAGAGTAAAGTATATTATTTACTCCTAAAAATAACACACAACACAAACGAATGTTCTTTAGCTTTGTAACCAACAGACGTTGACGAAAACAACATGCAATACCATTTTATACTTGCAGGCGCAGTCGCCTGCAAGGGCGGAAAAGGTGGTGAAAGAATAAAATAGTAAATTAAGTTATAAATCCCTCCCTGCCGTTGCAGGCGTATCCATCTGCAACGAACAAACGTTGACGAAAACAACATGCAATACCATTTTATCCTTGCAGGCGGGGCCGCCTGCAAGGGCGAAAAATGTGTAGAAAGAATAAAATAGTAAGTTTATTTATAACCTTTTATGGTATTTAATATTACTCTTTTATAAATTACATTATCATTTTTTCAATCTTAAACTATTTAATACCACACTAATACTACTTAAAGACATGGCAGCACTTGCCATCATAGGATTTAAGGTGGATCCGTGAAAAACTTCCCCAAGTCCGGCAGCTAAAGGAATAAATAATAAATTATAAATAAATGCCCAAAATAAATTTTGTTGTAAAATATGCCAGGTTTTTCGCGCAATATTTAAGGCTAAGGGAATATTATTTAAATCCTCTTTTTGTAAAATAATTTCTGCCGCTTGATGCGCTAAGTCACTTCCTCCGCCCATCGCAATACTTACCTCTGCCAATGCTAATGCAGGCCCATCATTAATTCCATCCCCCACCATCAAAACTTTATGTCCTTCTGCCTGACGCTCTGCTATAAATTTAGATTTATCTAAAGGTGAAAAATTTGCTTTATAATTCAGAATACCACAAGCCTCTGCCACAACTTTTGCAGGTTCTTCTCCATCTCCCGTTAATAAATAAACCGCCAGCCCTTGGGCTACTAAAGCTTGAATAGCATTTTTACTTTCCGAGCGTATAGAATCTGTAATTTCAATTTAAGATATTAAAAGGGCAGATGGAGAAATCCGGTAAATCATGGAGTAGCCATCCGAGGGTCCAACAATAGATTCCAATGGATAGAGCAAATTTAATGGGTTTATACCAGGCATTCACTCCCAAAACCTGAAGGCTGGAAAAGCGGGAGAAAATTAAAAAAAAAACCGCCGCGCAAAAACAAAGTAATCCGAAAACAAACAAAGGTTTATTGCGGATCGATAGCTCTGTAAGAAAATGCAACATCTCAGTTCTTTTATTTTTGATTAGGATAATTAATTAGAAAAGTTTTAATACTTATCAGACTTAGAGGCTTTGAAAAGATAACTTTAATAAACAAATTTAACTATAATGGGGATTTATCCGGAGTGAAAAGCCAGAAGATAATATTTCCTGCAGAAGAACTCGATTTTTAAATCCAGGTAGCGATAATATTAGGATAATATTAAGTTTGAAACTAATTTTAAATAGATTTATTTTTTTCTGTAGATTTGGATTTAGAGGGCGATTTGTAAGTTATACCCTCGGTAATTAATTTATCTTTCAATATTAATTTGTTTTATATTGGAAAAACTTAGTGCCAACACCAATGCGTTGAATTGGTTTGAAATTTCAGTTCAAGATGCAGCAAAAGCCAAAACATTTTATGAAACCATCTTAGATACCCAATTAGAAGAAGTGGAAATGATGGGTATGCATATGATGATGCTGCCCTCTCAACCTCCGCATGTGGGTGGGGCTTTGGTAAAAAGTGATTATCACAAACCCGGAATGACAGGTTCAATTATTTATTTAAATGCAAATCCTGATTTGCAAAAAGTATTGGATCGTGTAGAAAGTGCAGGTGGAAAAATTGAAATGCCCAAAACACTAATTAATGAAGAAACGGGTTATATGGCGTTTATTCATGATACTGAAGGAAACCGTATCGGACTACATTCGGGTAATTAATTTATTATTGAATCTGGAAAAAGGGCTTATATGTAAGCCCTTTTTTATTTTATGCGTTATTGTTTTTAAGAATATCCCGAATTTCTGTTAATAATTCTTCTTCCCTGGGGGTAGTGGCTACTACTGGAGTTTCTTCTTTTCGGTGAAGCGCATTCATAAATCTAACCAAAATAAATACGGCCAAGGCAATTAACAGGAACTCAAAGGCGGTTTGAATAAAATTCCCATAATTTATACTTACCAAACTTTCTTTATCCCCGCCAATGGTTATTTTTAAATCCCTAAAATCCATGTTGTTAATGAGTAGTCCTAACGGTGGCATCAGGATATCATTGATCATTGAAGTCACAATTTTACCAAAGGCACCGCCTATTATAATACCCACTGCCAGATCTACTACATTTCCTCTGAGGATAAAAGTTTTAAATTCTTGTATAACTTTATTCATATGTTTTTGAGGAATAAAGGTAATCAACAATACTATTTTGACACAATTTTTTTTCTATTAGCATGAGTATGTTTTATGGGAGATATATTATCTCAACTCCAATTGGAGAAATGCAGGCAATCTTAAATACTCGAAAAATTTATGCCTTTAGTTTTTTAGATTCTTTGCCACAATTAATTTACAAGTTTGGCAATTTGGAAGAAATATTACCCTCAGAATTTCCATTGGCGCTTGAATTACAAAGTCAAGTTTCAGATTATTTCTTAGGCAAGCGTTTTTCTTTCAATTTGCCATTGTCTTTAGAAGGCACAGAATTTCAAAATGAAATATGGACCAAATTACAGACCATTCCCTACGGTAGAACGGCTACTTATGCAGAAATAGCCAGCGAAGTGAACAATCCACTGGCAGTGCGAGCAGTAGGAGCAACGATAGGACAAAATCCATTTTTAATTCTGATCCCCTGTCATAGAATTGTAAGCAAAGCCGCTGAATTAACAGGCTATCAAGGGGGTATCACCCGGAAGTCATCTTTATTGTCTCTTGAAGCAGCATTTTCAGGCAATATGCCGCTATCCTTATTTTAAGATTTATCTGGATTTTGTTGGGATATTTTAAGTTTACCTTCAGGAGATTTTATCGCTAAATTGTTTCTCTTCAATTGTTTGATGTATTCAACTTTTCGAAAACGTAAGGCCGACCAATCTGAATCAATGGAAATCGCTCGAACTGCTTCTAATTTGTAAGTGGCAATCAAATCCCATCCCATATCCCTGTTTATTTCACTTATTAAATTCTTAGATGATTTCTTAGGATAAGCAAACCAGCAGATAGCATCTTGAAATAATTCAGGAATACATTCATGAATGATATTATCTAACTGTTTTTGTTCTTGCACAAAAGCTAATAGAAAATGAATTTTATGACCCGACACAAATTCCGTATTGATAATGGAATCCGGAAATTGTTCTAATATTTGACTGCTTAAATTATCCGGAATATTTAATAAGTATATTTCTGGGCAAGGTTTATAATTTAATTTTGTAGCGAGTGATTGCATGGCTTAAAAGTAAATTAGAATGTTAAATTCATTTCTTGATTTTATTAAATTTAATTTTCGAAAAGATGGACTTCCAATACTCAACCGTTTTATTCGGCTTTTTGTTGCGATTAATATGTATTTCATTTCCCAATAAAGTGGCGATGGGTTTTAATTCAATATATTGTTCACAAACCACTTTGAGCATGGCTGTAAAGGGTAGAAATAAAATCATTCCAGACAGCCCCCATAACATCGCTCCAATAATTAAGCTTAAAATTGCGGTAAAAGCATTTAAATCTAAACTACTTCCCACTAATGCTGGACTCAAGAAATTATCAGATATCCATTGTACTGCCCAGAATAAAATCGCTACCTGAACGGCCATCCAAATGGAGTCGGAGGTAAGAAATGCAAAGATTACGGCAATGGCACCTCCACTTATCGTTCCAACATAAGGAATGATAGAAAGCGCAGCCCCCAAAAACCCAAATAATAAGGGATTTTCTAAGCCTATTATCCATAGCCCCACACTATTGGTAATGCCAATAATTACGACTACTAAGATTAATTCTAAAAAATATCTTTGCCCTATGTTTCTAATAGATTGAATCATCTTAAAAACAACGGGATATTGGGTATTGGGAAAAAATTGTATTAATGCCTGTATTAAACCTTTTCTGTATAAAAGGGTAAATACAGAAAAAATAATACATTCCATCAATCCGGTAAGGAAGGCTGCTCCATTATCTACTGCTGTTCTAAAGATATCTCCGGTTGAGTTGTTTAGTAAATCTTTACTTTTTTGTAATAAATCATTTTTTTCTAACTTAGGCAACATCGTAAAGTTTGCATTAAAAAAATCAGTAATATTTGCCAATAATAATAGAATCTTGTTTTTAATAAGAGAAATGTCTTGTGCCAATTCTCGCATCTGAGAATAAAAGAATAAAACTGTGAGTCCAACTACAGCAATTCCTATTATTAAGGAAATCAAAATGCTAATTACATTTGGAATTCCGATGGAACATAATTTCTTAACTATTGGTAATAATAAGAAAGTGAGTAGTAAAGAAAATGCTAATGGGATTAAAATTGATTTTGCGACAGAAAGGAATAGTAAGAATAATAATAATCCACCTAACGAATAAAATAGTTTTTGAAATGAAAAGGTCATTTTAGATTTTTAGTTTATTAGTAAATAAAGGTACTGAAATTAAGAGCATTATTTGTATATATTTCTTTACTTAGCAAACGGTCATACGGAATGCTTTAATGATTTTTTGTTTCTGGATTTAGATTTGGAAGTCGATTTAATATATCATTCATCATATCCATTTGTATTTTTTGAATTTCTAATAAATATTGATGTTGATGAATAATTAAATGATCTAACTTTTCATGTAGTGCTTGAATTTCAAATTCAGATTTTAGATTTACCATATAATCTTTTTTAGAGCGACTTCTATCTTTTTCTTCCTGACGATTTTGACTCATCATAATTACGGGTGCTTGCATTGCCGCAATACAAGATAATATTAAATTCAATAAAATAAAGGGATAGGGATCAAACCCTTTATTGGAAAGCCATAATACATTTATTATTATCCAAATAAATAAAAACCCCAAGAATGAAATGATAAATACCCAACTTCCCCCAAAAAGCGCAACCTTATCTGCTACTTTCTGACCCACGGTGAGATGATCTTCATTATCTTCGGCTAATACTTCCGATATCGTCGTTTTATCGGTAATCGCCTGATGCACTTTTTGCGTTAGATATTCTATTTCATTGTTTTGTGAAACTTGCGCTTCCGCTATATATTTATTTCGGTAAATATTCAGTTCACTTAAGGATATATCGTTTTTCTCCGAAAATTCAGGAAAGTCTTCCTGAATAATTTTTAATATACTTGGCCTTATCTCTTTACCCGATATTTTTTCGCTTACGGGATATATTTTTTTACTTATATCGCTTTCAAAAGTTTTTAGATTCATATTGTTACCTAATAATGCTTCACTATTGCTTACAAGCCTAGTTATTGATTTAACAAGTTAAACATTAAAATTGATTTTTCTAACATAAGTTATATTTAAACGATTTCATTCTTTAATATATTTGAACATTAGAGAATGTAAATAAAACCAAAAGCATTCTAACATTTATTTTAACAACTGCACAATTCAATTAATTGCATTCTATAATTTCATATTATTCTTGTATCGTATAAAGCCCAGACAATTTCTCATGTAAGCCAATTGGATAAAACAAGTAAGATAATATATCCAAAGGAAGCAAACGAATGATGCTCCTTATAAAAACAGCAAGTATAAAGGGGATTGGTAACGTACTTGAATTACTTATTTTACTTTTGGTAATCCATTTTCCTGGTGTTTTTAAAACGAAAGATTCAAATAGAAAATAATATACGAAGTATAATATCATGGTGTACCATTTTACATTCTCTTGTGGAATCCATGTGTTAAAAAGATATAGCACCAAGAACCATGACCCAAAAAACACTAAGGTATCAATACTGAAATTAATTAATTTAAAAGGAATGTTTTTCATATTTATAAAATAATAAAGCCGGCATTTAGGGTGCCGGCTTTATTATTTAAATGGAATTATTTAGAATTGCAAGGTTTGTAGATTGCGCCGGTTGCAAAGTCAACGATAATACCGGGCCAGAATAATAAAACATCTGCAATTAGTGCAACAGCTCTAATTTGGCGTGTCGGTTGGCCTTTAGCAGGTTTAGTGCGCTGGCAATCACTTACTTTTCCTCCAAAAACAGTGGCACAAGAAGTCATGGTAGTGGCAATTACACAAATCGCCAACAAGGTCATTACAGTTTTTTTCATAGTTTTTCTCAATACATTTCTACTCATCAGGCTTTTCGATTCCGCCCCGTTTATTAATGTGGTTTCTGAACTCCACAGAAGTTAGGTAATATTACAACTTTTTACACTTTTGAAAATATTAAGTTTAATTTCCTTCGAAAATTATCTTTTTTCAGCAGTAATCGGTGTTCCACTGGAATTAAATAAATAATCTTTTCCATTTATTTCAACTTCATATAGTATTTCACCTGTTGGCAGCATAATAATTTTTTCAGCTTCTTTGGGTTTTTTATGTTTATATTGTTTTTGGATATATTCAGTAATAACGTTTGGTATTTCGGAAAGGGGGATTTCCATTTCTACTTCCAGCAACTTAGCTTCGGGAGACCAGACTACAGAATATTCAATGCCTGCCTGAATAAAGGAGCATTCATAGTTTTCTTTTTCCTGGCTCCAGGATACTTTTTGAATTTGGGGATACATTGTATGCTGAGCATCCAGAATGTTCTGGGGGACTTTTCGGGGTGAAATAGATAAGGCGCTGCCTTCTATCAGCACAAAAGTTAACAGAAATGAGAGAAATGCTATTTTCATACTTATATCAGTAAAAGTAACGGAATACTATATCCCTGAATTTAAGGATTATCGTGAGATTAACCCGCGATAGAAATTCCAATCAGTGAACCAATTCCATACGTGATAGCTGCTGCGGAAAGCCCGAAAAATACCTGACGCATTCCAGAGAACAAAATAGGTTTTCCGGTAAAAAGAGTGATAGCAGCCCCAATCAGGAATAATCCAATGGCACTCATTCCGATACTTAAAAATACAGCAGTAGTTCCTCCTAAAAAGAAAAAGGGAAAAACAGGAATAATTGCACCGATCGCAAATAGCAGAAAGGAGGAAAGCGCTGCTTCCATAGCGGAGCCTTTTAACTCATCTGAATTTATGCCTAATTCTTCTTTTACTAACATCTCATGGGCTTTGGATTTATCCAACATTAATTCAGCGGCTAATCGCGCGGATTCTTCCGGTGATATCCCTTTGCTTTGGAAAATGAGGGTTAGTTCTTTTTGTTCCCCTTCAGGATGGGTTTCTAATTCTTCCATTTCCAAATCCATTTGGTTCTCATATAGTTCTTGAGAGCTTTTCACCGAAATCCATTCCCCTAAAGCCATGGATAATGCGCCAGCTAAAAGTCCAGCTAAGCCGGCAAGCAACACTTCGGTCTGACCACTGCTGGCGCCTGCAATTCCCATTACCAAACTAAAGTTGGAGACTAAGCCATCGTTTCCTCCCAGAACAGCAGCGCGTAAGGCATTTCCACCCACAGAACGATGTCGGCTTTCAAACCTTACCCATACTGAACTGTTAATAGATTTCTTAGTGTCGAGTAAATTTCTGATTACGGTAACATGAGAAGTATCTGAAACGGAAGTAGCTAAATTCGATTTTTTGCGGATATTTAATATGGATGAGGAAAGGCTTTTTTCGGTATCCAATAAAACCCCTAATAAAATATCATTCCCTAATCTTTTACCAATTCCTTTTAATATTTTCGCCCGCAAGGACGGCTTTGGCATTTGGGATAAAGGGATGGAATGTTTTTCCATGAAGGCTACTGCATGGCTTTTTTCTATTTCACTCATTTGCTTGAAAACATCCGCTACCTGTGGGTTGTCTTCCGTTTGAGCTAATATCCCATACAAATAACTGGCATCTACTTCGGTTTGAATATGTTTTAAAATGGACATCTTTTTAATCTGAGTGTATGAGTAAATATACTTAATTTAATAGATTAAAAATATTAATTGCATAATAAAATCGGGATGTTGTTTTAATTTATTCTAAATAATTTATCAAGAGGATAAAAATTTAAATATATTTATAAAAAACATTTAATTGACTAATTTAAATTTAAAATAAATTAATCTTCTTCCACTTGAAGAATATGCAATACTCTATGAATGATGGGTGAAAAAAATACGGCAGTAATACTTAAAAATGCAACCCCACTATAAAGGGCATAAAACGATGAGAATAGTTTTGCTGAGTTCCCCTTCATTTCTGCAACTGGACCCATACCGGTTAGAATCATACATGCCATGTGAAAACTATCTATCCATTCTAATTCCCCTATGTAATGATAGCCTACGGTACCTAAAGAAGTGGAGAAACCAATTAATAATAAAGCAAACAATGCATACCGCCCCATCCGAAAGATAAAGGTGGGAAGGGTGGCTACTTTTTCTTTTCTTTTTTCGAATCTCATTTTCTGTTAATATTTTTTCCCAATATTTTTAACACACCAGGTGTAAGTATGTTGCAATATAATCAGATAAGCGATAACAGAGCCCTCAGGTAAAATAAAGCGAGTGAGCCGAATACGATTTGTATCTTTGCAAGGATAACCCCACCGCATGAATTTGGATCAGGAAATTTCCCGTAGAAGAACCTTTGCAATTATTAGTCACCCCGATGCGGGGAAAACAACCCTTACTGAAAAATTCTTGCTTTTTGGAGGAGCTATTCAAACTGCCGGGGCAGTAAAATCCAATAAAATTAAAAAATCCGCCTCTTCTGATTTTATGGAGATTGAACGACAGAGGGGAATTTCGGTCACCACCTCTGTAATGACGTTCACTTATCAGAATAAACAAATAAATATTTTAGATACCCCTGGGCATAAAGATTTCGCTGAAGATACTTATAGAACGCTTACCGCTGTGGATAGTGTTATTCTAGTGGTAGATTGTGTAAAAGGAGTGGAGGAACAAACCGAAAAGCTTATGCAAGTTTGCCGAATGCGAAATACTCCGGTAATTATTTTTATCAATAAATTAGATCGTGAGGGTAAAGATCCATTTGATTTATTAGATGAATTAGAAGAAAAATTGTCTATTCGGGTAAGGCCGTTGAGTTGGCCTATATCCCAAGGACAAACCTTTCAAGGGGTGTATAATTTATATGATCAGGCATTACATTTATTTAAGCCTGATAAAACGAAGGTAAATGAAGAAATTATTGCGGTTAAGGATTTATATGATCCGGCCTTAAAAACTTGGTTGCAAGAAAAATATATTCAAAAAATACAAGAAGATGTAGAATTGATTAATGGCGTATATGATACATTTAATTTAGAAGATTATTTAAGTGGATCCGTAGCTCCGGTGTTTTTTGGTAGTGCAGTTAATAATTTTGGTATTCGGGAATTATTAGAAACCTTTATTCGAATTGCTCCGGCACCTGAAAAAAGAATTACAGAAGAAAGACCTGTTAATGCGAATGAAAAAAAATTAACGGGATTTATATTTAAAATACATGCCAATTTAGATCCCAATCATCGGGATCGAATTGCTTTTTTACGTATTTGTTCGGGTAGGTTTGAACGTAACCAATTTTATTATCATCCTCGTTTAGAAAAGAAAATACGATTTACCAGTCCGGCAAGTTTTATCGGAAATGAAAAATCTATTATTGAAGAAGCATGGCCTGGGGATGTAATTGGATTGTATGATAGTGGGCAATTTAAAATTGGAGATGCATTAACCGAAGGGGAAGTTTTACATTTTAAAGGAATTCCCAGTTTTTCACCGGAGATATTCCGGGAATTAGTAAATAAAGATCCTTTTAAAACTAAACAATTAGAAAAAGGCGTTCGTCAATTAACCGATGAAGGGGTAGCTCAATTATTTTTACAACAACCTGGTAATCGAAAAATTATTGGTACAGTTGGAGAATTACAATTTGATGTAATTCGTTTCCGGTTGGAGCATGAATATGGGGCATCTTGTGATTTTCAACCCTTACGATTTATTAAAGCTTGTTGGATAAAATCAGAAGATTCCAAAGCATTGGAAGAATTTATTCGACTTCGGTATGCGCAAATTGCCTGGGATAAAGAGGAACGTCCGGTATATTTTGCTGAGTCAGAATGGGGATTACAAAATATTCGACAAGCATCTCCTAAAATTGAATTTTTATTTACCTCAGAAGGATAATATAATTATTTATTAATTATGCGTAGAAGGTCATTTTTAATTCAATCTGCATTAAGCGCTGGATGGGTAGCTTTACCTACTCTTTTTGAATTTGGATGTAAAGAGAAGCGCATGGATAAAGAATTTAAATTTAAAGGTCATGTAAATATTGTAGGAGCAGGAATGGCGGGTTTATATGCTGCTAAATTATTAACCCAGCATAAAATTAGTCATACAGTTTTTGAAGCCAGTGCGCAAGTTGGAGGAAGAATTAAAAGTTTGAATGGTTTTGAAACGTATCCAATTGAATTAGGCGCAGAAGAAATACACGGAGAAAATTCAATTTGGTTTGATTCTTTATTTCAACTTGGGGCAAAATTAATTAACCCTGATCAGCAGGATTATTTAAGTATCAATGGTGAATTAGTACCAGAATATTTATGGGATCAGGATAGTAGAATTAAGCCGGGAATAGAGGTATTAAACGAATTAGAGACAGGTTCTATATTATCGGATAATTCGTTATCGGATTGGTGGCAGGGGCGCTTACCCCAGGATCAAAGGCTGTCACAAACCTTGGTGTACGCACGATCTTGCAACGATTTCGGAACTTCTGCGGATCGTATTTCGGTTAAGGCAATTAATTATGAAAACAGAGAGTGGAGATCTGGGGATAATAATTTGATTTTATCTTCCGGTAGTTTTACCGATTATTTAGAAAAACTTTTTCCGGAAATTATTCCCAAAGTAAAAGTAGTAACTCCTATTACCCGAATTAATTATGGGTCAGAGTATACGGAAGTGATTGATGCAAAAGGGGTCGTTTATCCTGCCGAAAAAACAATTGTAACCGTACCCTTAAGTATATTAAAACAAGGGATTATTCAATTTGATCCACCCTTACCCACAGAAAAAATAAATCAATTTAATTCTTTTGGTATGGATACTGGAATTAAAATGTTTTTGCGTTTTTCAAAAACCTGGTGGCCTGAAGATATGGGTTCAATAATTTTAGAAGACTCCCTTCCTGAGATATGGGCAACTAGCCAAGGAAAGGAAGCTGTATTAAATAGAACCTTAACGGTATTTGTGATGGGGGCAGGTGCTGAAATCTTAAGTCAGTTAGAACCCCAAGCAGCCGTTAATCGTGTATTAGGGCGGTTAGAATATTATCTGGGGGTAGGTTTAGCGCAGGACTTACAAAAATGGCATATCCAAGATTGGTCGAAAGAACCTTGGATTCAAGGGGCTTATAGTTATGCAAAGGCAGGAGCGCAGGCAAACCGGAAAATATTGCGTCAACCGGTTAATCAACAAATTTATTTTGCCGGGGAAGCCATGAATGATGTTCATTATGCTACTGTTCAGGGAGCAATGGAATCTGCACAAAGAGCCGTATGGGAAATCGGAACGTCATAAGTAGTTTCATTTCCGGGTTATTTTTCCTGGGAGTTTTCTTGGGCGGAAATGCAACACCCATTTTTTGGGTGACACCCCAATACCGTTATCTTACGTTCCCAAAGTTAGATAAACTCTATCATGAGTATAGATTTGGGCAAGTAGGGATGAATAATCCTTTAAATTATTTATCACATGGTATAGCGCTTCAGGCTGGGGTTTCTTTACCTGTTTGGCAAAGGTGTTATGCTGAATTTTCATTAGGGTTTCAACATTTTACAGCTCAGGGAAACGGGAATAATTTTTCTATTATTACGCGTTCAGGAATTGGAGAAGGCATACTTTCTATGCGATATGTTCCTTGGGAAAATGGGAATGGATTTTTTAATTCAGTTTGGGTACGAGCAGGAATGGGAGTAGGATTAGGATATTATCGAGTGATTCGGGAAACCTTAGGATACCCTGTAGACCCTGGAATGAGTAGTGCTTACCAGTATTTACTTGAAATATCTATTGGAAAAGGATTACGGAATTCTTTTAAAGTAATCGAAGGAAATAAAAAATGGAGAATACAGGTTTCTCCTGAAATCGGTTTTCGGTTTATGCCTAGGATGGAAATTTATGATGCTGCCGAATATTTGCTGGCACGCAGAAGTTATCAATGGGAATCCGACACCCCTTTGCGAGGAACCGCCTGGATGTTGTTAGCAGGGATCAGGGTGCAAGCGCAAAAAAGATAAATTAATTTATTATAAATTGGGTTAGCAAGCTTTCCAACTAATGGCAAGTGCAAGACCAATCCAAGCAAGGCCTTTTAATAAAAAGAATAGGAATCCAGCAAATCCGGCTCTTTTAAGCCATTTTTGGTATTGGGGTTTCATGCAGATTCGGTCATTCGGGTTTGAGCAGTTCTCACGTTTAAATTGCGCTCATCTAATTCCACATTGCCATCTCTTAATCGGATAATGCGATGCGCATATAAGGCGATATCTTCTTCATGGGTAACTAGGATAATGGTATGTCCTTGTTTATGGAGGTCTTCAAACAAACCCATAATTTCGTGAGAGGTACGACTATCCAAATTTCCGGTAGGTTCATCGGCCAGCAAAATCGAAGGATGGTTTATTAATGCTCTTGCAATGGCCACCCGTTGTCTTTGTCCACCAGATAATTCATTGGGTTTATGTTTCATTCTTTCCCCTAACCCTACTGATTTTAACATATCTCCAGCCCGTTGTTCCCGTGCACTTACGGTTAATCCCGCATAAATTAAGGGCATCGCAACATTTTCTAAGGCACTGGATCTTGACAATAAATTAAAGGTTTGGAACACAAAACCAATTTCACGATTTCTTACTCTGGCCAATTCTTCATCATTCATGGCTGAAACCAATTGTCCATTTAAATAATATTCCCCTTCTGTCGGAGTATCTAAGCAACCTAAAATATTCATTAAAGTTGATTTTCCTGAACCCGAAGGTCCCATAAAAGCAACATATTCATTAGGGAATAAATCGAGGGTAATATCCCGAAGTGCAAAAATCACTTCATCCCCCATTTTGTATTTCTTTTGAATATGATTAATTCGGATGAGCGCTTCCATATTTTATGGGTTAATAGAGGAATTATATTGTAAAATTACCTCAGCAAATTCTTTTTGTAAGGATAATTTTTCAGCGGGATATTGTATTAGTTGAATTGCACGCAGAATCGCATATCCAGATTGTTCTGCTAATCCAGCTTTTCGGGAAAGTTTTGCAAATGCAATCCACCAATTCGGTTGTTGATCATTTATCTGAATTATTTTACTTAAATATTGCGCTCCTTGAAAAGCATCACCTGTTGTTGACCAATATTCAATAGCAAGATTTAATCTCACCGAATCTAAAGGATTTGATAAAAGTTCAGCATTTAATAATGATAATAAACTATCCGAATTAGTAGGTTTTTGTAAAAATTGGGAGAATTGATATATCTTATATTCTTCGCTCTCGGGAAATTCATTTTTTAATTGTTGTAAATATATTTTCGATGAATTAAAATCTCCAACGGAATTATATACAGAAATGAGAGCAAATAATAATTCAGGATGTTTCCCTGAAATTGAAATACCATCCTTTAAGGCTTCAATTGCCTGAGGATAGGACTTTAATTTTAAATAATAATTCCCTAATAAAAGATGCGGTTGAGGATTAAGTGAATCTAGGGCTTGGGCATACCGAAGGCTTTCCAATAGGGGTTCGAAGTGGTTTGCGGCACTTGCATAACGAGATGCTCTCATCCAATCATCAAAAGTGGCGTTTTTAAAATCCCAGTCTAATTGAGCATAGTTTTTTTGACCAAAGGCAAATAATAATAATGCCGATTCTTTAGCTGCAGCAAGAGAATACTTTTCTCCAAAAAGCCTGGCTCGGTTAATCAGCATAATTGCCGAATCGCTTTGCCCTTGTATGGCGAGTGCTTGACCCGCGTGGATATAATCTTCTGCTCTGTTTTCTTGTGCGGCTATTTCAAAATATTTAACTGCCATTTCGGGGCAGTTAGATTGCCAATATAAAGCCCCTAAATTATGCGCAGTAATTCCTTTTTCTGCAGGCCAGGTATTGATTAAATATTGATATCTGGATAAAGACTGAAAAATAGAATCTTGGGTAAAGGTTCGAATGAGTTGCAATTGAAGTATCTCAGGTTTTTCTCCTTCAGACTCTAGTGCTTGCATCCAAGTTGGATTAATGGAATGATCTTTAGCACATAATTGCCAAGTAATTTCATTTAGTTTTAAAGCAAAAGAGGCTCCTTCAGGAGGGGAAGAAAATTCTGTAAACTTTAATTCTGAATCTTGTTTTAAATAATTTAATTGATAATAACGAATGTTAACCAGGCCTTCAGGATATTCTTGTAATTTTTTTCCGCATTCAATTAAAAACGGTAATGCGTATTTAGGTTTATGATTTTGCAAATAAATTAATGCAAGATTATTTTGGGTGGGCATAAAATCAGGTGCATAGGAATAGGCATCCCTAAGGCAGAGTATTGCAGAGTCGGGGAGGTTTTGTTCAGTATATAGGTATGCAAGATAATTTACCAATAGAGGATTAAAGGTTTCGGATGTTCTTTTTTTGAGGAGAGGCAGAGCTATTGATGTTCTGCCTGTAAATCGTTGGTATTCGGCATAGGCTAAATCACCTGCGATAAAGGAAGGATAATGTTCCCCACACGCCAAGAGGAGCTGCAAGGGTTCTTCTGAAGAGGAGCCTGGTTTAAGTAGTAGTCTTCCACTATTATATAAAGTTTTAGTATCTCCACTAGCGAATAAATTCGCTTGATAATAGGATTTACCTGCCGCTTCTAGATCTCCTGCAATTAATAGAGCATCGGCTTGAAAGGATAATTTTTGGGCTGCCAATAATTGAAATGTTTTCCAAGATTTTTGTCCTTCTAAAATACCAATACAAACAAAGAAGGTAAGCCATACGATTAAGAACCGTATTTTAGTAGGCATCATTATTACAAAAAATAAAGGTTGATTTGTTTTAATTAATCCGTAAAAATTAATTCCAACATAAATCATTTGTAATAATAACATAACTGGAAAAAGTCCAGTAATTATTCGATCAGATTGATGTTGCATTAATAGGTTTCCGGAGGTCAGGGAAAATCCCCAAAAGCTTACACACAAAAGGGCAGAGCCTAGTAACGCAAGGGTAAAACCCATGTTGGAAATATATACATGTTTAAGATTATGATAAATAGCTTGGGCTGTAAAAGGTAACACTAATACTGCAATAATAGCTATCCAAGTAGTGGATATACCGGCTATTTCGGGGCAAATAAATCCGGTAAATCGGGCTTCTAATAAAATCAGAAATAATAATAATAAAACCGGAAATCCTATCCGTGCCCATAAGGGTATTCGTTTTTTTGAATCTTTATGATGTGTTGCTAATAAAATAATTAAGTGTAAAGGTTCTTTGGCAACATAGAGGAGCACTGCACATGCGAATAAATAAATTAATGGAAAAGTATTGGTCACCAGTTGAAAAATCCCAGTAAATCCAGCATTCATTCGAATCGCCCCAATGCAAAAACTTAATAAAGTAAAATAGGTTACAAACTGAAGCAGGATGGGTATGTTTCTACCTTTTTGCTGATAAAAATACAAGAGTGCGCCAAAGCAGAGCGAAATTAATCCCGTTATTAAATACCAAGGATCTTGCCCTACAATAAGTTGGCCGATTCCTGATAAGCCTAACCAGGAGATAAATAAAAAGGTCGGCACTAAATTCCAATAAGGTTTTAGTTTGGAGGTTGCCGTTAATAAAGCAGACCATGCTAGGGTTTGAAACAACATAAATATCCAAACCGCCCAGGATGGGGGATAAATCAGCCCATATTGGGGCAAATCAAAACGGGAGAGGGCTGTGAGTGCCCAAGAGGTGTTTACATTTTGGGAAGAAAGTTCACCCGCTTGTATTTGAGCGCTAAAGAGTTTTTCTCCTTGTTGGGGTTGAAGGCCTTGGGTTTCCGGGGAAAACGAAGCCCATAACCAAAGTGCACAGGACAGGAGTATTGCTATATACAGCCCTATGAATAATTTTTTTCCAGAAGGAGAATATTGCTGGAAAAAATAAAATGCAGAAACAAAGGGGATACGGTCCACTAGCTTTATTTTTCGAGTACTCTTGGAACTCTGAAATAATCGGTATCATGGTCAGGTGCATTTTTCAAAGCTTCCTGCACAGGTAAATTTGGAATTACGATATCCTTTCTTAGTTCATGAATATGATGTGTAACATGAATTAAAGGTTGGGTTTGGGATACCTCAATCTCTTCTAATTGCCCAATAAAATCAAGCATTTTATTAAGGTCTTTCTGAATTGCTATTTTTTCTTCTCCATTAAATCTAAGACGAGATAAGGTAGCTAACCTATCAATCATTTCATCTGTAATATTCATGCGGTTGTGGGGGTTAAAGAGTAGTATAAGAGGTCATGCACTTTATTCTTTAAAGGAGTGATATCATTTTCAGTTAAGCCTACAGTAGAGATAGGGTCATGAAAAATTACGGTTACCTTTCCGGGGTAGAGTAGGAATTTTCCATCATCTTTTAATATACGATCTGTTCCAATCAAACTAATGGGTACAACAGGAACTTGAGTTTGTATAGCCACACGAAAGGCTCCTTCTTTAAATGCACTTAAAATTACTTTATTTTTTCCTATCGTACCTTCAGGATAAATCATCATACTAATTCCTTGTTTCAAGAATTCAGCAGAACGCAAGTAACTGCGATAGGAGTCCCTTGGGCTTTTTCGATCCACCGTAACATATAGGCGTTGATACATCCAACCGAATAAAGGTACTTTAGATAGTTCCTTTTTTCCAATAAATCGAAACGGATTCGAAACGGCAATATTACATACGGGGATATCCAAGTATGAATTATGATTTGGCGTAAATACATATGTGCCATTTTTATCTATTTTTTCTTTACCAATGATATGAACGCGTATTCCAGATAAATACAAAACAATTTTAGACCAATAAACATTCAGTTGATGGGCTAATGCTTGACCTTTAGGATAAGGTTTGAATAATAAAATAAAAAAAATGGGGAATGCAATTAATTTAAATAAGATTAAAACAATTGCAAACCAAACACTCATTATTCTTCCCATAAATAATATTTTAATTGGGATCGAAAATTATCGATTACAAAGTTGTTTGATATATTCATAGGCTTTATCATAGCCTTTTTCACCTGCAGTACTCATATCAATGCAACCACTTTCTTTTTGATTTAGTCCAACCTTTGCCAGACCTCGATTACAATAATGCCGTCCATTATTAGGTTCAATTGAAATCGTTTTTTCAAAGTCTTCCAAGGCACCTTTTACATCTAAATATTTCAAACGATTTATGCCTCTATTTTCTAGTGCTTCAATATTATTCGGATCTAATTCTAGCACTTTAGAATAATCTCTAACAGCAGAACGATAATCCCCTAAATCATATTTTGCAAAGCCTCTTTTAATATAGGCCTCAATATAATCTGGTCGTAATTCAATCGCTTTGGTATAATCCGGCATTGCGCCAGAAAAGTCTTTGCGTGAATATCGAATATTTGCTCTGTTTACTAATGCTTCTGGATAATTAGGGGTAATCATTAATGCAGTATTATAATATTCGAGTGCTTTATCCAGATTTTGTTCTTTTCGATAACACATGCCTAAATAAAATGGATATTCCGCTTTTTGAGAATTCAGGGAAGCTGCACGATTAAGCCAAATCATAGCATCCGGATAATTACTTAAATAATATTGACAGATACCAATATTTCCAATTATATTTTCTTTCGTTGTATCACTTTTATAAATAAAATCATAATCCACTAATGCTCTATCATACATTTTCATTTTAAACAACATTTCAGCTCTAAGTCTGAATAATTCTTTGTCTTGGGGTTTTTGTTTAATTAATTCATCATAAATATTTAGGGCAGCAAAGGTATCACCCGTTTCTATAAGGGTATTGGCATATAATGCGCCTACTTCAAAATTATTCGGTTCTCTTTGGAATAGTTGTTCAAAATCTGCTTTTGCCAAATTATATTGTTGTCGTTCATAATACGTTTTTCCACGGAATAAATAGGCTTCATTAAAGCGATCATTTAATGCAAGTGTTTTGGTAAAATCGTTAATTGCATCCACCGGACGACTTAAAGAATAATGCAATATTCCTAAAGAACACCAAGCCTCTGGAAGCAAGGAATCTTGAGACAATGCTTGGGTATAATCGAGAATAGCTTCTTCTTTATTTCCTAAACGGGTGTAGGCTGGCGCGCGCAATAAAAGAGCTTCTGTACTGGATTGATGCAGGGTATCTAAATAATAATTTAGGCATCTAACTGAATTTGTAAAATCATTGGTTTTAGAATATAGTCTTCCGAGTTGAAGCCAGCCCAATGCATAATTAGGGTTTAATTGTACAATTTCTTCAAATGCATTAATTGCATCTTCCGGTTCATCGGATAATGCTTTAATTTGAGCTAATCTAAGTGCTACTGTTTTATCTTCAGCGTTTAATCTTAAATATTGTTGATAGGCAATTTTTGCTCCTAATAAATCACCTTGGCTATCCATTAGTTTAGCTTTTAGTAAATATCCTGAGTCTTTTAATGCGCCCAATTGTTCTAACTTTTGCAGGTCTTGTAACATGCCTAAGGAGTCCTTTGCTTTTTCATAACAGGACAATCTTTTTTCAATTAGATCAACGGTTTCCCCTTTAATTCGAATAAGTTCCGAAACATCTGTAATTGCATCTGAGATATTTCCTTTTGCCAATCTAATTGCGAATCGCATAGCCAAGGCGGTATCTAAAGCTGGGGAAAGCAAGAGCGCTTGAGAAAGGTCGGCTTCCGCATTTTCTACGTGTTGCGTTTCAAGACTGAGAGATGCTCTTTGAACATAAGCCATAGGCTGGGAAACCCTTGCTTCAATGGCTTTATTTAGCCAAAAAGTAGAGGAGTCTTTTTTACCGGTATTTCTTAAAGATTCAGATAATAAAAAATACCAATCTCCAGAGCTATTAATTGGTAATGGATAATTGGATAAAGTTTTTAATACATCCGTATATCTTGTGGCTGTGTATTGTTGATGAATTAAGCGATGCAAAGAAATGCTATCATTTGGGTTTTGGGAGAGTAATGCTAAAAGGTCTTTTTCTGGAAATTCAGTTCTGCCGGATTGGGTTAGGGCTTTTATTTTTAAATCGGGCAATTCTTTAGTAAAATATCCTGCATTTTCTGCTTGTTGAATCGCCGCTAACGTTCCCGCATAATCACTAATTGCATAGCGGGTTTGGGCTAATCGAAAGGCTGCTTGTCCATTTTGGGGGAAGAATTTTAAATAAGTATCAAAAGCCTGCACCGCAAGAAGCGGTTGTTCCGCTGCTAATAACCATTCTGCTTTTTGTAAATAAAGCGCTGTTCTTTCAGGCGCAACAGTTAATAATTGATCTAACGTATTGGCAGCATCACCAGGTTTTAGGTCGGCTGCTTGGGCTTTTGCTTTTTCCCATAAAATATCTGGGTCATTAGGTTTTAACGTGGCGGCTTGTGCAAAATAAGGTAGTGCTCCTAAGGTATCGCCTAATTGTTGTTTTCCATAAGCGATATTTAAATATAAATCTGGACGATTAGGTTGTTGTTGAATTAATTGTTCCCAATCGGTTATTGCATTTTTAATTTGATTTTTGGATTGATATATTTTTGCCCTGAGTTCTAATCGCTGAGGAGTTGCAGGATAATTGGTTAATAAAGTATTTAAATCCTCTAATGCTAAGGTTGAATCTTGTAATTGTAATCTGCAGAATAATCGGCTATTTAGAACGTCTTCTGATTTATTTCCAGCGGCAATTACTTTATCAAATTTTTTAATTGCGGATGAATAGTTTTGTTGATTAAATTCTATTTTACCTAATAAATAAATTGCAGCGGTATCTTCTTTTTGTTGAAACAAATAAGTTTCTAAATCTTTTTTTGCACCTAAAGTATCTTTTTGTTGAATACTGTTTTGCGCTCTTAAGAAGAATAAATTTAAGGGAACAAAACCTTTCTTTTCGGCAAGGGTTAATTGTGCTACAACCTCAGCTGAATTTCCTTCAGCGTTCAGAATACGTCCTAATTCATAATTCCAGATACCTTTTTCCGGTTGAATCGAAATCAGTTTAGTGATATAGGGTCTAGCTTGGGGAAATTGTTGTTTTGCAATATAAATTTGTGCGAGTTTGGTAAGAGAGACAGAGGAAGTGGTATCGAGTGTATAGGCATTGAAAAAACATTCAAGCGCAGCGATAGTATCATTATTTATTAATTCTAATTCTCCTTTTCTATACCAAGCTTCAGGCCTTTTTCCGGAGGATTTTGTATATTGATTATATGCCTGTAAGGCTTCTGCTGTTCTGGAAAGATTATCCAAGCAAAGGGCTAATGGATAGTACAATTCAACATTTTCGGGATCTAGTTTTTGAATTAATTCTAAATCTTTTAATGCATCTTTCCATTTAAGGTCTTGTTGAAAATAAGCGGCTCGAGTATTAAGTGCTGGAAGGAATTCCGGATTTATTTCCAATGCACGATTAATATCTTTAAATGCGGCATTTCTATCTCCATTTTTTAAATAGAGGTTTGCTCTTTCTAAAAATATGGAAGCATTATCTCCTTTAAGTTTTAGGGCTGCAGAAATTTCACGTAAGCATCCTTCATCATTATTTACCAATCGATAAGCACTCGCTAGAATTAAATGTAGTTCCGCATCATTGGGGGATATATTTACTGCTTTCGATAAATCTTTAATAGCAGATTCAACTTGTTTTAGTTCCAGATAACATTTCCCTCGATTGGCTAATAATTCTAAGGGTGCCAGGTCTTCAACATAGGCAAGGCTATAATCATCAATGGCTTTCTGATATTCTTGGTTAAATCGATTTGCTTCCGCACGGTAATAATAAATTCCTTTTATAGGGTAATTTAATTCAATACACCTTGTAAATCTTTGTGCTGCTTCTGAATATTGTTTTTTAGTAAAAGCATCTTTTGCAGTAACATACCAAGCTTCAGCGAGCGTTTCATTTAAGGCAAGGGCTTTATTAAATGCAATTGTTGCAGAATCTGGTTGTTCAATTTTTAAATAAATTTTACCTAATTCATAAGGATATAAATAATTATTCGGATTAATTTTTTGCGCTTTTGCATAGGCTTGAATGGCCTCTGCCCAGGATTGTTCTTCTTGTTTCAGCAGACCCATTTGTGCATAGGCTGTTTCGCTTCCTCTTTCCAGACTGGATATTTTTTCATAGTCGGCTGAGGCTTCGGCATTACGGCCCATTTCAAGCAAAAGGGAAGCTCGTTCATCGTACAGTCCTCTTTCTTGAGGTTTGATTTCAATTGCACGGCTTAACCATTCCAATGCTTGATCCTTTTGACCTAATTGGCGAGCGAGCATAGCTGCATTTTGGAAGGAGGTATAGGGGGCATCAGGGCTAATCAATCCTTTTGCGTACCAATTTAAAGCATACGTAATTTCCCCTGAACGTGCCGATGCATCTGCTGCTTGCAGAAGCAATTGAGGGTTTGTATTTTCAGGGGATAAATTTTCAATAAATAATGTAGAAGCTTCTTTAAATTGTTTTAGATCACATAACCAAGAGGCCTTTAATATTAACAAAGATTTATCTTCGGGCTTTAAGGAAATTGCTTTATTAAGATCTTCCAGTGCCGACATAAATTCTTTATTTTCCTTTCTTAGTTTGGCCCTTTCCAAAAGTGCCATTGGGTCATTTCCAGAATTGTTTAGATAAATATCCAACCAAGGTTTAGCTGCTTTAGGTTGGCCTTGGTCAATTTTACACTGGGCTATTTTCCAAGGGAGAGTTGGATCTGGATACTTCATTTTATAAGCTTGTTCCAAATCATTATAAGCAGTTTCATATACCTTCATTTGCCTATTCGCTTCACCCCTAAAAAACCAAGCTTCTGAAATGTCCGGGCGAATGGTTACGATTAATGACAAATCTTGAATAGAACTAGAATACTCTTTTTGGTTATAATATATTTTGGCTCTATCTAATCTTAATAATGCTTTACTTGGATCCTTGTTTAATAGAAAATTGATATCTTCTAATATAGCAATAGTATCATTTAAAGTTTTATTAATTTCTAATCTAATTTCTCGTGCTTCAATATTAT
>RFSG01000210.1 GCA_009924095.1 Sphingobacteriia bacterium | reverse complement strand
GAAATCGCAGTATCCTCGGTGATCCAAGAAATAAAGACATGCAAATGAAACTAAATCTGAAAATTAAATACAGAGAAAGCTTTCGACCTTTTGCACCGGTGGTATTAGCAGAAGATGCCCAACAATATTTTGATATTAATACTCCTTCTCCTTATATGCTCTTGGTCGCTCAGGTGCAGGCTGCAAGGCAGAATCCACAACCTGACAATTATGCTGCTTTAAATTTAAAGGAAAAATTATATCATCTTCGTTCTGATATTCCATCTGTAACGCATTTAGATTATTCAGCCCGTATTCAAACTGCACATGAGGAAACAAATCCTCGTTTATGTGCATTATTGCGTGCCTTTAAGAACCTTACCGGCTATAGTGTTTTGGTAAATACCAGCTTTAATGTGAGAGGAGAACCTATTGTCAATACTCCGGAAGATGCCTATAAGTGTTTGATGAGAACAGAAATGGATTTTCTGGTTGTTGGTAATTATGTGTTTGATAAAACCGCGCAACCGGAGTGGAAAGAAAAAGATAATTGGAAAGACCAATACGGACTCGATTAATTTTGTTTAAACACTAACTTTATTTATTAATATGGATTTTTTAAATGATTTATTGAATTTTCTGAAAGAACGAAAAAAATGGTGGTTAATGCCCATTATTTTTGTGCTTTTATTATTAGGAATTCTGTTAGTAATTGGAGGAAGTAGTGCTGTTGCTCCTTTTATTTATACTTTATTTTAATCCAGGATGAAACCAGCTGATCGCTCTACAGTCCGCGCTTCTGTTATTGTTATTGCTGCCGGATTTCTGGTTATTGGGTATTTTACGCATTATTCGCATCCCTGGACAATCTGGGTAGCCCTTGGGGTTTTATTATCCGATATAATTTCCGGAGAAATTAGTGCCCGGATCCATTGGGGATGGATGAAAATTGCCCATATATTAGGGTGGGTTCAATCCAGAATTTTATTATCGGCTATTTTCTTTTTATTTCTTACCCCAATAGCATTACTCTACAGAATATTAAATCGTCGAAAAAAACCTTCAAGAGAAGCCGGATATTATTTTACACGGAATCATACCTATACTGCAGAAGATTTAAAAAATGTTTGGTAATTAAATCCCACTGATTACTATTAATTTAAGAATTTCTACCTGGAATTAAAAGGCAGGATTATTTGAAAAAGAAATCTCTTCGTATCTTTACAACGGAGAGATGGCAGAGCGGTCGAATGCGGCGGTCTTGAAAACCGTTGAGGGTAACACCTCCGGGGGTTCGAATCCCTCTCTCTCCGCCATTGCCCGCCGAAGCGGGCTACGTCGGACGCAGTCCAGAAGTAGCCACGCGTAGGAGGGCAGTAATAC
>RFSG01000209.1 GCA_009924095.1 Sphingobacteriia bacterium | reverse complement strand
TCATCGCACCAGTGAGCGTATAACCACCTTAGCGTTATAGTTCGGGAGTTGTTTCAAAATTCCCAGCTTCCTATTCGCCCCAACAAAAGATAGCCGATAAAAAAACGATAAGAGATAGCCGATTAAAAACATGACAAGAGACAGCCGATAATGCTTAAGTTAATAGCAAACTAGCCAATTGCTTTAGACGGGGTTGGAGGGGTTTTATTTCCACATTCATTACCATCTTTAATCCCCACATACTAGAATTTCAAAATTTCAAAATCAAAGACCTTAACCAATCAAAACCCTTCACAAAACCCCTTTAAAATCGTCAAGGTTAAACGAAAACCCCATTAAAGCCACAATCATCCCAAAATAAAAAACAAATCAATTTAAAGCGATTTAAACGGGCAATGGGGTTATGTAGTGAAAATAAGGGAAGTAAAGCTAAAAAAGAACAATACTCAAGCCAGTTAAGGTTATGGGCGTGTAGTGGTGATGTAGTAAGCGATAAACACATAGAAATCTATGTGATTAAAAAATTGATACGGTTGGATACATTGTGGCATATTATTACATAGGGGAATCTGGTACTGGAGACCGCGATCCTGTAGAGGGTTGGTATGGCGAGTTCGATTCTCGCATTCCCCGTTATTAAGCTGATGAAGTTAGAAGACGCATTTAGTAAGCTCTGTATATTTACGGCTTTATTGCTTTACTTTATAATTTTTGCAATGTTTATCGGCATTTTTATTGAAGGCATACAAGGGTGGGTACAAATTGTCCCCGTGCCTGTAACCACATAGAAATCTATGTGATTAAACCGAGCGGTGGTATATTGTAATTACGAATGAGTGAATCTAGGAATTTTTTCAAGGATAAGGGTTTTAGTATACAAGCTGAAAGGTTGGAGTTATACGAAGGATTAAAGCGTTTAGAGGATGCAGCAGAGGAATTAGACCCAGTGAGTGCGGCTAAGGTTTTGTTAGATGCTAAGGGTTCAAGGATAAAGTTATTGAATGATATGCAAAATTCGATTTATGCAGAGGAGAAGATTGAAATTGCTATAGAGGCTACACGGAAGCAGGCAGATAATAGCGGGGTTAAGTTTTTTGTTCCAACGTTTAGAGAGGTTAAGGATGAGCATGGTAGGATACGTTTAGTTCCAATGGAAGCAAAAACTGGGGAGATGAAGTTGATTGAGTGATAATGTGATATAAGTTTGATTAAGAGGTGAAAGGAATGGAAAATAAATTAAGTTTCAAGAAAAATAAATTTAATATTGCTATTGGGTACGAGCCTATGGATGAAGGTTCGCAGGCAGAAGGTATTTTAAATATTTTTAAGCCATTTGGGGGGATTGAGGGGGTTATTGATGCGTTAAATATTGGGAAGATTGACCCTGAAACGGGCTTTGATATTTTAAAA
>RFSG01000208.1 GCA_009924095.1 Sphingobacteriia bacterium | reverse complement strand
TAGGATATGGTTCAGAAGAAGAAAAAAGTGGCGGTGAATACATAGGATACGGTTCAGAAGAAGAAGACCAAAATTATGATGATTATGAATATTAAAATTGATTTTCTTATCAATTCTGAAATCAAATTGGTTAAAGTTCTGTAAGCGAAGGGTATTGAGTCTTGCAAAATCTAAAACGCCTGCACCGGTTGTTAAGAAGTTTCTTTGGCTTTCAACCATATCAAAAGGAGTATATGGATTACCTCCCGCAAATCGGTATTTCAATCCTATTTCCCAACCTCTCTTAAACTTACGACCCAATAAACCGGATATCAGGTGGCGGGAATCCCATGCAGAAGGAATTAAAATATTATTAGCTCCTGAAAACTCGCTTCTAACATAGGTGTAGCTTAATACTGCAAATATTTTAGAATTAAATTTCTGTTGCACAAAAAACTCAAAGCCATAAGCTCTACCGTCGCCGGTTGAACGAGTCCTTTCATTGCCGATAACCCCAAACTCACCCCCTTGATTGGCCAATGAAATTCCGTCTCTTAATGAAACCGGATAATTACCATAGTCTTTGTAAAAACCTTCGACCGTGAATCTTAAGTCATCTTTGGGCAGGTATTCAACCCCCGCAACATAATGGGTTGACCGGATATATTTATTATCTTTATTAACCAATTCGCCTCTATCATCTCTAAAACTGAGAACTGTGTAAATGGGAATTTTATAATAATTACCCACACTCGCATTCAGATTAACTTGAGGGGTTAAAGCATAAGATAAGGCCACCCGTGGAGACAGACGAGAAAGCAGATTATGGCCATCATTAGTGAAGGTATTTCCATCAGTTCTTAAACCGGTTGAAATAGAGAATCTGCCAAAAGTTCTTGAAACTTGGGCAAAGGCACCATACCTCAAAAAGTTTAGGTCTGAATTGTATCTAATGGATAGGGCCGGCTGCACAATATTGCCCTGAGCATCTCTAAATTCTTGCCTTACCCTTCTGAATAAATTATTTCTCGACTCTACTACTTGGCTCATCACACCATAAGAAACCTTCCAACCATTGCGAATAATATTTACATCAAAGCGCAACTTATTTTCAATTTCATCAGATCTAAAACGAAGCGTCCTGCGGGCCTCATTGCCAAAATCAGCATCTTCAAATTGATCTAAAGCATTGTTTAGATGATTGCGGCTTAAGGCTAAATTCCAATAGCCGCCTCGTATATTATGCCTCAGAGCAGCACCTCCGGTATAATTCCATTGGTTGATTATCGGATTAGAACGAATAGCATATTCCTTATCAGGAGTTGATTCTTTAGGAACCGCGAATGAAAACTCATCAATAGCTCCGATGCCGATAAAAGTTAAAGTGGTTTTGGGTGAAAGCTGATGGGTTGTTTTTAATTGAAAGTCCCAATAATTAGGTCGGATGGGCAAATCAAGGG
>RFSG01000207.1 GCA_009924095.1 Sphingobacteriia bacterium | reverse complement strand
GGATCTAAAAAGAAGGCAGGTGTTAACTTCACTTGAAGAAAGTAGGGCTGAAAGTAATCGGTTGGCAAAATCCATTGGTCAGTTTATGGCCCAGGGGGATACCCAGTCGGCTGAGTCGGCCAAGACGGGAGCCAATCAACTAAGAGACGACGTTAAAAATTTAGAGGAGCAGTTAAAGGCAATTGAATTAGAGCAACAAGCCATTTTGGTAAAACTTCCTAATTTACCGCACAGTAGTGTTCCTGTTGGTAAAACACCAGAAGAAAATAGTATTACCTATCAACATCAGGTTATTTTATCTCTACCTGCAGATGCTAAGCCGCATTGGGAACTGGCTAAATCGCTGGATATTATTGACTTTGAATTAGGGAATAAGATTACGGGTGCTGGTTTCCCGGTTTATAAGGGGCAGGGAGCTCGTTTGCAAAGAGCATTAATTAATTTTTTCCTGGAAGAAGGCAATAGAGCGGGGTATTTGGAAATACAACCTCCAATTATGATTAATGCTGAGTCTGGTTTTGGAACCGGTCAATTACCCGATAAAGAAGGGCAGATGTATTTTGTTAATGAAGATAATTTATATCTAATACCTACTGCAGAGGTACCCATCACTAATTTATATCGGGATGTAATTGTTTCTGAAAAAGAGCTACCGATCAAAAATTGTGGATATACTCCCTGCTTTAGGAGAGAGGCGGGTTCATATGGTAAAGATGTAAGAGGATTGAATCGTCTACATCAGTTTGATAAGGTTGAAATCGTTCAAATTACACATCCAGATGAGTCCTATAAAACCTTAGACGAGATGAGTGAATATGTACAATCTTTATTAAAAAAATTGGAACTGCCTTATCGAGTGGCCTTGTTGTGTGGCGGTGATATCAGCTTTAATTCAGCAAAAACGTATGATATGGAAGTTTGGAGTGGAGGTCAGCAAAAATGGTTAGAGGTAAGTTCAGTAAGTAACTTCGAATCCTTTCAGGCGAATCGTTTAAAGCTAAGATATAAATCTGCACAAGGGAATGTATTATGCCATACCTTAAATGGATCCGCATTAGCCTTACCTCGGATTGTTGCGGCCATGTTGGAAAATGGACAAACAGCTGATGGTGAAGTGATGCTTCCTCCGGTATTACATTCTTATTTTGGAGCTGACAGGCTCACGCCAGTCTCTGAAAGAAAGAATTAATGTTTATGGGATCCTAAAGGTTGTATTTTACAACAACTTAAGTTTCCGGAGTTAGTTTGCTGAGGACTTAAATAAGGGATTCCTAAATTCATTTCTCTTACAATCATTAAACAAGCAATTATACTTGCAAAATAGGGTATAAATCTTCTAAGCTTGTTAAGCATAATAGGGGATACTTGTTTACCAACAAAGCTAACCATTGCTAATAAGGGAAAGGTTCCCAACCCGAACATAGCCATAAATAGGGCAGAATAGACTGGATTTGCACCTCCAGCACTACCTGCCATTGCAATATAAAC
>RFSG01000206.1 GCA_009924095.1 Sphingobacteriia bacterium | reverse complement strand
AATTAATAATTATGAAAATAAAGGATATTCAGGAGATGCAAAATTATTATTGCAATTCCGGCCTCGAAAAGATATTGCCTTTCAAATCAATGGCAGTTATCAGGCTCCTGAAATAGTAGTGCAAGGAAAAACCTGGGAAATATATAGCATGGACCTAAGCCTGAATAAAGATTTCTTTAAAAAATTTAGTTTAAACTTTCAGGTAAATGATGTATTTAATTCCAGAAAAGGAGGCGGATATTATCAAACAGATCAATATCGACAGGCATTGATGCGAAGAAGGGATCCCCGCAATATTCGACTCACGTTAACCTGGAGATTTGGGGAATCCGATGTTTCGATTTTCCGAAAGAAATCCGCCAAAAGTTCCAGAGACAGTGGAATAGATATGGATTTTTAAGCCTGATAATTAACCTAATACCCCTAAAACTTCCATCCCTACCTGAAAATCCTTAATTTTGAACCGATGAACCTCCTGGGGATATCCGCATTTTACCATGATTCCGCTGCAGCCTTACTTCAGGACGGACAAATTATTGCAGCCGCTCAGGAAGAAAGATTTACCCGAAAAAAACATGACCCTGGGTTTCCCGCTCAGGCGATAAAATATTGTTTAGCAGAAGCTGGTATTAACCTTAACCAGGTGGATGCAATCATATTTTATGACAAACCTTTGTTAAAGTTTGAACGTCTGCTGGAAACTTATTACGATCATGCTCCCAAAGGAATTCAATCTTTCATTACCGCAATCCCCGTTTGGTTGAAAGATAAATTATTTCTTAAACGATTAATTCGACAGGAATTAAATTTAATTGAAAAAATTAATCCCAAAAAATTAAAATTATTATTTACAGAACACCATTTATCCCACGCTGCATCTGCATTTTATCCCTCCCCATTTGAAGAGGCTGCTATCTTAACGCTAGATGGCGTTGGAGAATGGGCTACCGCCTCTATTTGTCATGGAAAAGGTAAAGATATATCCATTTTAAAAGAGCTTCGGTTTCCACATTCTTTGGGATTATTATATTCGGCATTTACCTATTATTTAGGATTTAAAGTTAATTCAGGAGAATATAAATTAATGGGGCTCGCCCCGTATGGAAATCCTAAAGATTCGGAGACATTAAAATATATTGAAATAATTAAAAATAAATTAATTTCTATTTCTCCTGATGGATCTATTTGGTTAAATCAGGAATATTTTAATTATGCCACGGGTTTAACCATGGTAAATGAGTATAAATGGAAGGCTTTATTTGGATTTCCCAGAAGAGCCTCCGAATCTGAATTAGAACAACATCATTGTAATTTAGGATATGCCATTCAAGAAGTAACCGAAGATATTGTTTTATTAATGGCCCAAGAAGCCCGTAAATTAACCGGTTCTGCGAATTTATGTATGGCAGGTGGGGTGGCTTTAAATTGTGTAGCAAATGGAAAATTGTTACGCTCGAAAATATTTGATCAAATATATATTCAACCTGCCGCCGGAGA
>RFSG01000205.1 GCA_009924095.1 Sphingobacteriia bacterium | reverse complement strand
AATTACATTAGCTTGGGTATTGGGTAATCCTAATCTAAGCTCTGTTTCCTGTGTTAAGGTTACTTTGCCATATTTCGGAATATATCCCAATAAAAAATAATTAATTTTTTCATTTAAGGCTTTTACTTCATTACTTAAATATTCATTTTCTTTTTGAAGTTGCTTTAATAATATTCCTGAGGCAGTATCAATTCCTACTTTTGATTCTACGGAAACCGGTTTATTTTCTAAGGATTGAATTCGGTTCTGTAATTGGTTTAATATAGAATCGGTTTTATTTTGGTAATAAAATTGTTTTTCCAGAATTATCCCGATGGAATCAATTTTTTTGCCAGCTTCTAATTCTTTGTTTTGTACCTGTTGAACAACAGCTTCTTCCTCTTCTGCGGGAGAAGTCCATTCCATATGGGATTGTCCTTTTTGTTTTTTAAATCCGAATTTCCAGGAAATGCCAGTTGAAATAAATAATAAATAATCCGGATTATTTAAAGAATTATATACGCGAGTATCTATACTATGTCCATCAATAGAATCGGAATTATGCAATACATATTCTGCACTCACAAATGCATCCAATCTAGGGGAAATATAAAATCGAATACCAAACGATATAGGCAAGGCGATTAATCCACCCTGATAATCTTTAGCTACCAAAGCATCTTTTTCTCTTTGGCGAATTCCGGAAACAGTAAACTGAATTCGGTATAAGCCTAAGCCTAAATAAGGATGTACACGATGGGTAAGATGATAAAAATGAAATAACTCACCTAAATTCACTTGCCCTCTAAATCCGAATAAATAATAGGGTGTTGTAAATGTTCTTCCGATATTATCATTTCCATTTTTCCAGGTGCCTAGCCCATAATTTAAATTAAGGGCTAATAAAGGAGAAAGGGAATATCTTAGATTAATCCCATAAAAGGGAGTAATGGCAGGAGTGGGGTCTGTTTGCGGTTGGGAAATGCCACCCCAATTTTCAATAGCAAAACGTTTATAAGGTAATTGCGCATACCCTTTTATGAGCAAGACAATAATCCCAAATAATATCAAGCACACCCGAACCATGGTACAAATATAAGCAACCCTTGATGCAAGTGTAGCGGGCATAGTCTATAAAAAGGTGCAGTACAAAATCCCTATTCAGCAAGGGTTAACTGGGTAGAAAGGCTTGAAGAGGCTGTATTAACAGGGTTTTCGGCTGCGATTTATCCACAAATCCCGTATTCATCAACATTTCAGGACTCTTTAGGATTTTTAGATGCGGATATTAACGGAACACGTTACATATTTGCTTCAAACTTTATCATTTTAAACTTTTACTTTTTAGTATTATGAACAGAACCGAACTCATCGATTCAATTGCAGCAGAAGCAAAAATTACCAAAGCAGATGCTGGTCGTGCTTTAGAAGGTTTCCTAAACACTGTTACAAAGGCTCTGAAAAAAGGAGATCGTGTTACACTGGTAGGATTCGGAACCTTTTCCGTTAGTAAAAGAGAAGCCCGTACAGGTCGCAATCCTCAAACCGGAAAAGCAATAAAAATCAAAGCCAAAAAGGTAG
>RFSG01000204.1 GCA_009924095.1 Sphingobacteriia bacterium | reverse complement strand
CTTGTGAAATAAGTTTATCAACTACATTCAGAGTTAAAAACTATAATTCAGGCGGAGCAGATGCGCTAGTAAAAATAGGTGACGAATTTGCTGGTGGAATTGTGGTTGGAATGTTTAATCCAAACGGAGTAACATGTTTTGGAAATACTGCGTTTGGTAGATTGCCTACTTGGTATGATGAAGTAACGGCATCGGAAAGTGATAAAAAGAAATTATTTGAATTTTTAACAAACGGATCCGAAAAGGAATGCGGAACATATAACAGCGTATATGAACCTTGGGGATACGGTTTTACCTTGCCAGCAAATCATAATCAACAAAACGATTCATGGTTATTGATTGTTTCTCCATATAATGTGAGATTGGATATGATGGCGGCAGATATTGATTCTTCCACAGATAATTATATCTTTTCCGGATTGGGTAGCGCACCATATTTTAAAACAGGAATTCATACAGTTCCGGGTGGATTTTGCGGTGGTAGTAGTTTTTTAACAGAAAATTCATCAACTTCAAATAATTTGGAAACAGAACCAATACAATCTATTTCAACATTTACTATACCTGGATGGTATGTAAATAACGATTCTACCAATTTTCAAATTATAGCATATAAACGACAAACTCAAACCTTTACGTGGTCGCACGGTGGAACTTCATTTTGCTATACATTAGATGATAATCTGAATGGAATTTTTCAAACACCTTCCAATGAATCTTCCGACTGCACAGAGATTCGAGCATATGTAGATCACGATGGTTCATATGGAACATTGTCAGTATTAAAAAATGGTGTTTTAGGAACAACTTATTGGGGAAACGATACAACTTTTGATGGGTGTTCGCAAGTTTCGGATATTTGTAATCCATCATGTGCCATTTCTCCAGAAATAAGAATAAAATCCCTTGGAAAACAATTTGCAATGGCACGAAGCACTGGGTGGTGGTCTAGAAATTGGGGAATATACAACTCTTGCAAACTTTTTAGTTCAGATATTGCTGAATATTTTTTAAGATCGACTTATACTCATATTGGTAGTCTTGTAGGATTAAGAAATAAGTTTGGTATGACGGGTGCTCCAAATGCTGGATGGAACTCATCATTCAATTCGTTATTTTTTAGAAGTTCAAATCAAGCTTCTGCAAGTGGTACAGCAAAAAAAACAACCATAGGTGAAGCATTATCCTCTATGAATCGTTATTATAATACGACAGAGGAAATGATAGATCAAGATGGTATGTTCCAAGTGCCGACGAATTAGGATTTATTGCTAGAGCATGTTTAAATTCAGAAATTAATTTACAGACAAAGATTCAAAATTACAACAGCGAAGGTGGTGGAATTCCAATCGGTTCGAATTCGATAGGAGCAGGTGGATGGGTATGGACTTCTACAGGTTCATTCGACGAAGGAATCACTGCACAATATATACAGGCAACTGGTGGAATTCCATTCAACAATTCTGAAAATAGTCCATCAAATATTTCTCAATTTACTTGTAATCAATTTACAAAAGCATGGGCAATGAAGTTTCCAAATTACGACTCGATTCCATATTCATCCAAGAGTTCTGAATTTAAAATCAAAA
>RFSG01000203.1 GCA_009924095.1 Sphingobacteriia bacterium | reverse complement strand
AATCAAGCTTGAATTGATCCACATAAGTAAAACAAATTTCCGGGGAGTTGGTTTCTATTTCTCCAGACCAAATAAAGGTTCGATATCCATAAATCCAACAACAAGATTCTTCCCCACGGTGAATGAACATATAGCCTTCTTTGCGATATAAGGGTATAATACCCGCAGGTTGAATGTTTACATCCTGTTGGATTTTTTGTTCCAGTTTAGAACCTTCTTTTTCAAGTTGAGATAAAATGGGTAAAGCAAAGTCAATAATTTCTAATAAACAGGAAGCGGTGGCATCTAAAGGGATAGTATTTTCAAAGTTCCAACTTTGTTCATCGGATCCAATACCTTTTATTTGTTTAGGAAAGGATTTAGAATGTCGATTAAATAAATGGATTAATTTTTTTAATTCCGCCAAATGATATTTGCTTTCCAGATAAACCGGATACAAATAATTTTCACTAAAAAATTGCTTAGCCTTTTGTTCAAAGGCTAGTAATAAATACTGTTTTAATTCTGAATCTGCATATCCCTGCGTTAACCAATCCGGGGATAGCAGAAAATTATCCGGACGTTTCATGTTAATTCCCTTTTTTTATGAAACGCATAAAAAAGTAAAAAGGTGATAATTTCTTTTAATTGAACCCAGAGTAATACTTATTTAACCACCGGCAGAATATTTAGGTATAACCAATTAAGTATGGAAGTAATTTTAAGGTATGATTACAGAAAACCTGGAAGCGGATAACCGTTTTATGACAGAGGCTTTGCGGCAGGCACTGATGGCGTATGAAGAAGACGAGGTTCCAATAGGATGTGTGGTAGTGGCAAATGACAGGGTAATTGGAAAAGGATATAATCAAACCCAAAGGCTACAAGATCCCACTGCGCATGCCGAAATGATTGCTATAACCGCGGCGAGTAATTCTTTCGATGGTAAGTTTTTACATGGGTGTACATTGTATGTTACCATAGAACCCTGTGCTATGTGTGCAGGTGCTTTACATTGGTCTCAGATTGATAGGGTAGTTTATGGAGCCCCAGAACCTAAAACTGGGTTTAGTCGGTTTACCCCTACTTTGCTTCATTCTCGCACCCGGGTTTCCGGAGGAATTTTGGAATGGGATTGTCGGGAATTAATGCAAAAATTTTTTGCTGAAAAAAGAAAAGGGGCTGAAAAATGAAATATTTATCTGCCTGGATGTTGATTCTTTTGCTAGCCTTAATTTGGGGAAGCTCCTTTATTTTAATGAAAAAAGGACTAACCGGATTTCCCCCCGAGCAAATTGCAGGATTAAGACTTGCCTTTGCCTGTTTAGCTTTATCACCATTTCATATTAAATACCATAAAAAATATAAAACGATACCCTGGAGGTTTTTAATTATTGTTGCCTTAGCAGGTAATGGGATACCGGCATTTTTATTTGCGTATGCCCAAACAGGATTAAATAGTGCGACCGCCGGAATTCTTAATTCGTTAACTCCAGTTTTTACCCTCTTGTTGGGGTATTTGGTGTTTTCCCAACGGTTAAACCTGTATCATTTAGCCGGAGTAGTGCTAGGTCTGATAGGAGCGGTATCATTATTAGCCTCCAGGGTTACCCATGGGTTAACCTTAGATTTTGAATTTGGA
>RFSG01000202.1 GCA_009924095.1 Sphingobacteriia bacterium | reverse complement strand
CAAGAAAAACTTCCTGCAGGTAGAAAGTCATTTGAAGAAGCTAAATCAGAATGTATTACGAAATACCAGGAATATTTAGAGAAGCAGTGGAATCAGGAACTGGCTAATCGTTTTCCAGTAGTTATTCGGGAAGAGGTGCTCAAAAAACTCTATAAATAATTCATGTGGCGCTTTATTAGCGGCTCTGTTTTATGTGCAGGTCTGACATTAACCTTAGGGTTACCTGCTTGTAAAAACAAAGATTCAAGTGGGGAAGAAATTGTTGCCAAATTCAGGGACGTTGTTTTAAAAAGAAAGGATTTAGAGGCTTTTTTGCCCGGCGGTTTTTCTTCTCCGGAAGACAGCCTTCGTATCACCCGTATGTTGATCGATCAATGGCTCGGTGAACAAGCTATGACTGAATCTGCATTGGAGAAAATTGAAGGATTGGCAGATCGTGTTGAATTCAAAGTGATTAACTATAGAAATAAACTCATTTTACAAGAGTATTTTGAATTTTTATACAACTCCAGAGTAGATACAACGGTAGATTCCATTACCTTTCAGGCTTATTATCAACGCCACAAAGAAAAATTTATCAATACCGAAAACCGATACCAATATGTATTTGTAGGTACCTATCAATATGATTTGAGAAAACCGCAAGCCTTTATGACCCGTAAGCCTATTCCAGATTATCCTTCTTTAGAAACCTGGAGCCGGGGAAATGCATTTACCTATAAAGCAGATTCCACATGGTTAACCCAGGATTGGTTAGATACCTTATCTTCCTTATACAGGGGAAATCTACATAATCTTCGGGGTGGCTCCAATCCAGTTAGCTGGACTAACTTGCACAACGGTAAACCTGCACAGTATTTATTTAAAATGATCAAAGTCTTAGAAGCAGGAGATACCTTACCTCCGGAAATGGTTAAACAAAGTATTTTTCAGGGAATTCTTACCGAAAGAAGAAAATCTACAATTGAGGGAGAAAGAAATCGTTTACTAAAAGATGCAAAAACTAATGGCGAAATCTTTGTTCCGTAATTACCTCTGTTGTATCCTGTTTACAGGGTCATGGATTGACTTCGCTGTTGCTCAAACCACCAGAGAAATAGATGCTGTCATAGCTGTAATCGACAATAATATCATCCTGAAATCTGAACTTGAAAATCAATTGATCTACCTTAAATCAGGGGGCCAAAAAGATGATGGTACTTTGCGCTGTAGAACTTTTGAGGAAATGTTGAGCAATAAACTCCTTCTCGCTAAAGCCCAATTGGATAGCTTAACGGTATCGGAAGATCAGGTGGAAAATGAACTTCTCCGACGAATCGAAAACTTTGTTCAATACTTTGGCTCCGTAGAAAAGTTAGAAGAAAATTACCGTAAAAGTTTGGTGGAATTAAAAATGGAGTTACGTCCGGAAGTGCGGGAACTTTTACTCATCGAACAACAAAAAAGTAAAATAACCGCCGATTTAAAATTAACCCCAAGAGAAGTTGAAGCTTATTATAAGTCCATCCCGAAAGATAGCTTACCCTATTTGCCAGCCGAAGTGATTTTACATCAGATTTTAATCGTTCCCCCGGTTTCTGAAGAACAAAAAAGTATTGCCAAAAAGAAGTTATTAGAAATTAGAGAGGAGATTGTTTCTGGTAAGATGAAGTTCGTAGAAATG
>RFSG01000201.1 GCA_009924095.1 Sphingobacteriia bacterium | reverse complement strand
GGAACGTTTGTAGATTATTTCCATAATACGGTTACTACTACGAATCCCAATACTAGCACTTCTTATACCTTATGGGATCAAGCCGGATCATTCAAAACCTATTACAACAATATCTTCCGAAATAATGGAGTAGCTGGAACAAGCAATTTTGCGGCTTACGTAAACACTGGAACTTCTAACCTCTTTGATTATAATGATTACTGGTGCCCTGCAGGTTCTACCAACCTAGCTTACTGGTCCAGTTTCGGTAATTTCACTCCAAGTCAATGGTTTACATTAAGATCCGGCGGTTACGGAGGTTCAAACTCAATTAACGTAGATCCGCTTTTTGTATCTCCAACTAATTTGAGACATTATAACAATGGATTGAATGCAGGTATTAATTTAATTAGCCAGGTGGGTACTGATATAGATGGTGCTACGCGGACGACTCCAGTAACTATTGGTGCTGCTGAGTTCAAACCAGTGCCTATTGATGCAGGGGTATCGTCCATTCTAAATATGCCACCGTGTGTGGGTACTTCAAGTGTTCAAGTGCGTATTTCTAGTTATGGTACCAATACCTTAACAAGTGCTACTATCAATTGGACGGTGAATGGGGTATTACAATCTCCTTTTAGTTGGACTGGTACACTTTCTCAAAATGGAGTTTCTGCACCTATTACCTTAGGTACTTATACCTTTGTTCAGGCTACCAGTTATGCTATAACGGCCTGGACCAGTTCTCCAAATGGATCTACAGATGGAAATACAACCAATGATCAAACCACTATTAATACTGCTACTGCAATGGGCGGAACGTATAGCATTGGTTCCACTGGAAACTATACCACTTTTGCAGCTGCGATAGCTGACTTACAAACGTATGGGGTATGCTCACCTACCTTATTCCAAGTAGCTAATGGAACCTATGCTGAGACCCTCATTATTCCTCAAATTACCGGCGCCAATAGTATCAACACCATCACCTTTGAAAGTTTATCCGGAGATTCTACTTCGGTTAATTTACAGGGATCCAGTACCTATGTATTGTTCTTAAACAGTGCGGACTTTATTCGTATTCGTAGGATGACCATTCAGAATACAGGTTCTGGTCGTGTAATAGATTTTGGAGGAACAGCTCTATTTAATAGAATTGAAAATTGTAGAATTATAGGTCTTAATACCACTTCTACTTCAACTGCTTTTTCTCTGATATTTAAAGGTTCTTCAGGTACGAATGAAACAGGTACTGAAATACGGAATAATGTAATGCAATTTGGATCATACGGCTTATACTGGCCAGGATTTAGCAGTGTCCCTTATGAATCCGGAATGATATTCGAAAACAATCGTTTAACTGACATGAGTGTATACGGGGTATGGATGCAGTTTATGAATGGAGCTGTAATTCGCAATAACTTTATAGATCTTACCGCTAACGCTACCACCAGTGCACAGTATGGGATATTTACCCAATTCATGTACAATAACACCCGCATTTTGGCCAATGATGTTAGGGCTAAAAATTATGGAGCATTTTTCTCTAATACCCTTGGGACTTCCGGTCAAAGAGCGTTAGTTGCTAATAACTTCTTTAATGCAACCCATCCTACCGGAACTACCATTTACGGATTGTATGAAGTCAGTGGAACGTTTGTAGATTATTTCCATAATACAGTTACTACTAC
>RFSG01000021.1 GCA_009924095.1 Sphingobacteriia bacterium | reverse complement strand
TACACCGGCGAATACGGGATCCTATTTATGGACAGTACCAAGTGTAAATACTACCTTAGGTCGAATCCGAATTAGCGACTTAACCGATCCTCAAACGTATGTAGATGTAAGTGATACCACGTTTAATATCTTAGGTCCGATAGGAGATAAATTCTTTGGAGGAGCATATGATGGACATGGGATGAACCAGAATGTGGCGTCCAGCTTAGCATTGGTTACTCCGAATGGAGGAGATGATTTATATCCAGGTCAAATATTTGGGGTTACCTGGACTTCTACCAACGTTGTAAATGTTGGATTAGAATATAGTGTAGATACCGGTTCAACCTGGACTTTGATTTCAAGTTCCGAGCCTGCCGGAAGTGGATCGTATAATTGGACGGTACCTTCTACCCCTTCTAATTTTGCCTTACTAAGAATTTATGATGCTCAGAATCCAATCTTGGCCGATACTTCCAACGCTGTATTCTCTGTTCGCTTCCAATATGCCAATAAATACAATGGAGGAAGTTTTGATGGGCACGTTGCATCTATAGGATCTCAAAATAGAATTTTAGTAACCTCACCCAATGGAGGGGAAGCATTCACAGATGGCACCTTGCAAAGCATAAATTGGGTAGCCAATGGGGTAGATCAAGTGCTTATTCAGTTTACAACCAATAATGGTAGTACTTGGAGTACTATTTCCTCAGGAATTAATGGTAATGAAACGCAACTGGCTTGGACCATTCCACCTGTAACGACTACACAAGGCAGAATACGTGTTTCTGACTTAGCCAATCTCAATACTATTCGGGATCAAAGTGACACCACCTTTAGTATTACCGCACCTATTGCTGATAAATATTTTGGAGGTTCCTTCGATGGTCATGTGGTTGGACAAAATCAAACTACTCAAATTGCTTTAACCAGTCCTAATGGCAATGAAGTTTGGTATGGCGGTTCTGCTCAAACAATTACCTGGTCCTCCACAAACGTAAATGTGGTGAACCTGGAATATTCAACAAATTCAGGTAGCAGCTGGCAAAGTATTGATGTGAATCAACCTGCAGGTATAGGAACTTACAATTGGAATCCGTTACCAGAATTGGCATCTCAAACCGTATGGGTGAGAATCACAGATGCTGGATCTGGTATAATTTCAGATACCAGCAATACCTTCTTCTCTGTGCCTTCTAATGTGGCGCAAAAATATTTGGGTGGATCAGGAAGTGGACATGACTTTGATATTAATCTCAATCGCATTATTACGGTTATTACACCCAATGGAGGGGAACAAATACCTGCAAATGGTAATTACACCATTCAGTTCAGTGTGAATACCGTAACTAGTGTAAATATTGAATTCTCTTCAAATAATGGTAGTTCCTGGACTTCTGTAGTACAAGGCTATCAAGCCAATCTAGAAGTTTTCCCTTGGCCTGTGCCTTCAGTATTTACCAATGCAGGCTTAATTAGGGTAAATGATGCAATTGTAAATCCATTACGAGGAGATACGAGTAATGCTGTTTTTGCAATCTTAGGTCCTGATACCACTAAATACTTTGGAGGGGGATTAGATGGACATGCAATGAACAGCAATCAGCCTCCTTCTATTACCATTGTTTCTCCCAATGGAGGAGAAGTATGGAATAGTCAATCTACCCAAAACATGGACTCAGACCAATGTGAATCAGATGGACTTATACTATTCAGTGAACAATGGGTCTTCCTGGATATTGATTCAAAATAATGTACCTGTGCAGTCAGGCATCTTTAACTGGACAGTTCCCAATAATGGAGGCAATAATATGTTAGTGCTGGGAGTTGACCCAACCCAGCCTTCCATTAGAGATTCTAGTAACGCTGTATTTACAGTGCCCTTGTTGGATAGTATGAAATATGCCGGAGGTAGTTTTGATGGACATTCGGTGAATGAAAATCAACTTCCAACCTTATCTCTCTTAACTCCTAATGGAGGGGAAGTTTGGTATGCCGGATCTACCCAAACGATTACCTGGACCTCAACTTTCCTAAGTGTAGTTGATTTACAATTATCCACTAATAATGGTAGTTCTTGGAGTATTATCGCTTCTGCTATTCCTGCGAACACAGGAACCTTTGCTTGGACCTTACCTAACGTTGCCTCTAATGCTGCTCTAGTAAGAGTGGTAGATGGAGTAGGGCAAACCATTGCTGATACCAGTAATGCGGTATTCATGATTCCGCAATTAAATGCGAATAAATATTTCGGAGGATCTTTTGATGGCCATGTCGGATCTGTAAATGTTGCACAAATTGTTCAAGTAACCGGACCTAATGGAGGAGAAGTTTTCCCAGTGGGTAGCTTCCAAAATATTCTGTGGACAGCAAATTCTATAAATGCAGTAGATATCGAGTATTCAACAGATAATGGGTCTTCTTGGATAGCAATGGTAAATAGCCAACCTGCCAATGTTGGTACTATATCTTGGCTCGTACCTCCATTCCAAAGTTTAACGGGTTTAATTAGAATCTCTAATTCAAATCTTACCTCCCAGAATGATGTAAGTGATGCTAACTTCTATATTATTGATGCTGCCCCAGATAAGTATTATGGTGGAAGTTATGATGGACATTCTTCAGGAGATAATTCTTCCCCAAGCATTACCTTGGCTTCTCCGAATGGAGGGGAAACCTGGTATGTAGGAAGTCAACAAACTATTACCTGGACAAGCAATAATGTAAATCTGTTAAATCTTGATGTATCTACCGATTTCGGATTCTCTTGGGTGTCTATTGTAAGTAATTGGCCAGCTGGGGTAGGTTCTTATCCTTGGACTGTTTCTAGTGCAGGTGGTACGAATTGTTTGGTACGGGCTGCTAGTTCAGCTCAACCTACTGTTGTGTTTGACTTATCTAATGCTACTTTCGCCATACCTGTTGAAGCTGCTGATAAGTTCTTTGGAGGATCGTTTGATGGACACGCCTCTCAAGCCAATACGCCTCCTGTTATTACTGTTACCTCTCCCAACGGATCAGAAACATTATTCCCGGGTAACAATGTTAACATAACCTGGACAAGCTCAAACGTGTCTAATGTAGGTATTGAATTCTCAACTAATAATGGTAGCTCTTGGACTAATATCGTTCCAGCAATATCTGCTTCGTTAGGTTCTTATCTCTGGAATACGCCCTATCAAGGTACAACTAATGCTTTAATCAGAATCTACGATGTAAATTCCCCCGGAAGCATTAATGATCAAAGTAATGCTGTATTTACCATCTTACATTCTGCAGTAGAGAAGTTTTCTGGAGGTTCTTATGACGGATTTGATGCCTCTCAAATGTTAACTACCGCTACCCTTTCGGGTCGTGATACGATTTGTTTGGGAACCTCTACAAATCTATCGGTTACCTTTACCGGTAGCAGTCCTTGGTCTATTACCTATACCGACGGAACCCAACCCCGCAGCATCACTGGAATTGCAGTTAATCCATATACAATTTCTGTTACTCCAACAGGAAACACTACTTATGCAATTACCTCTGTTTCCGGTAGTGGAGGAGTAGGAGTAGGTCTAGGAAATCGAGTAGTTACCACTCGTTCTATTCCACAAGCTTCAGTGTCTCTTTCAATGGATACAATATGTAACGGGCAAACAGCATTCTTAAATGTGTATTTAAATGGAGGTACTTCACCCTGGACATTTACCTATACAATTGGAACTACGCCTGTTGTTCAAACCGGTATAATCCAGACCACTTTAAATTTACCGGTATCTCCTATTAGTACTACTCGGTATGCTGCTGTATCTGTAAATGATGCTTTCTGTTCCGGAGTTGCTTCTGGTGTGGATACTCTTATCGTTCGTCAATTGGCAACGGCAACTTTGGCAGGGACGCATACAATTTGTTCAGGAAGTTCTGCAACCCTAACAACCTCTTTAACTGGAACAGCTCCCTGGAGTTTAGTACTTACCAATGGAACTTCAAATCAATCTATTAATGGAATTAATGCTTCGCCTTATTCATTCTCTGTAACACCAAGTCAGACTTCTACTTATAGCCTTATATCTGTTTCGGATTTTTGTGGCGCTGGACAATCGGTTGGAGGGCAAGCAACTATTCAAGTGGATCCTCAACCTCAGGCAACCTTATCTACAGGCCAAACCATTTGCCAAGGAACAGGAGCTCAGTTATCCGTTCAGTATGTAGGTTTAACCCCGTGGAATCTCTCCTGGACTGAAGGAACTACTCCATTTAGCGCTACCGGCATTACGTCTAACAATTATTTAATCAATGCAACCCCAGGTACTACGAGAACATATTCCTTGACCTCTGTTTCTGCAAATTGTGGAACAGGGGTAGTTTCCGGTTCCGTACCAGTAGTAGTCATTCCTCCTCCTACAGCGGTATTAACAGGTTCTCAAACCTTGTTCAATTACCAGAATGCTCAAATGACTGTGCAATTTACAGGTGTTGCCCCTTGGAATATTACCTATTCTGATGGTACCACTTCTACGGTCACCACTGGAATTACCGCTAATCCTTATTTCTTCACGGTATCTGTCAATACTACTCGCACTTATTCCTTAACCAACGTAGCCACTGGGGTATGTTCAGGTTCTGCAAGTGGTAGTATGGTGGTAATTGCTCCTCCTACTGCAACTTTAAGTGGAAGCAATTCTATTTGCCCTGGACTAACCACCCAGTTAACCCTTGCATTAACGGGTACCTCGCCATGCTTCACTTGGACTGATGGTACAACTCCACAAACCCTTACCGGTATTACTACTTCACCTTATTTAATTACAGTAACCCCATCGGCTTCTACTACATACCTTCCGATTGCCGTTTCGGATTTCTACACCTTTGGTACTGTGTCAGGTTCTTCAGAAATCACCCATCTCCCTCTGGCTAGGGTGGTATCAGGCGTGAATAGTAATCAAGTACAATGTTTAGGGTTTAATTTGAATTGGAATGCTTCGCAATTCTCTACGCATTATTTAGTAGATGTTGCATCCGATACTGGATTCGTTAGCCCGATAACAGGATATCAATCCTTAAACGTAGGAAATGTTACCACACTTTCTGTGGTAGTGCCTACCCCTGGAACCAATTATTATGCTAGGGTTAGAAGTGTGAATGGCTGTAATACCTCAGCACCTTCTATTCGTGCAAACATTGTTACTGCTGATCTTCAAGCCGCACTTACGATAACGGGAAGTACCGCTGTATGTCAAGGGAATACGTTACAACTTTCAGCTTCCGCAATTCCGGGTGCAACTTTCCAATGGTCTGGTCCAAGTGGATTTAGTGCTAACACTGCATTGATCTTAAGATCTCTGATGCAAGTGGGAGATGCCGGTGTATATTCATTGATTGCCAATGCTGCTGGATGTAATTCGGCTCAACTGGCATCAACTGTTGCTGTAAATCAATTGTTAACCCAAGCAATTGGATCCGGCAATACACCGCTTTGTGCTGGAGAAGTAATGTTGCTTACAGCAACTGGAGGATATCAGAATAGTACTTACCTATGGACAGGGCCTAATGGCTTTACCTCCTCTACTCAGAATCCTATACGTTACTCTGTTGTAGCTGCGGATAGTGGAATCTATACCATTACCATTACCTCTCCGGGTTGTAATTCTATTTCTGATACTGCGTGGTTGAATGTATTGCCTACTATTCCTATTACTGTAACTAGTTCCAGTCCAATTTGCGATGGAAGTAATTTATATTTCTCAGCCTCGTTGGTTCCTGGAAATACTTACCAATGGGCGGGTCCTTCTGGATTTGTTTGGACAGGAAACAGTCCATCTATACCCAATGCAACTTTCTTCCATGCCGGAGATTACACTTTAACTGTAAATCAACCCGGATGTAATGGACCACTGGTTTATGTGCATCCGGTTGTAGTGAATCCACCGTTCAATACCTTAACCCTGAATACAAATAGTCCAATCTGTAATTTGGATACCCTTAATTTATCCTTAACACAAGTACCAGGGTCTACTTATACATGGACCGGTCCCAATGGTTTCTCTGCCTCGGGTGATCAGGTGGTGTTCCCGGGAGCTACTTCCAATATGTCCGGAGGATATTCTGTACACATGTACACACCCGGATGTGGCAATTACTATGATGATGTGAATGTAATAATCGGGGTATTACCCTCCGTTTCAGCTTATGCAACACCACCTTTGGTTTGTTTAGGTAATAATGTTGATTTATATGGTGGATTTGGAATCATTCCAGGAGCTACCTATCAATGGAATGGCCCTAATGGATTCAGGGGAAATCAACATTATGTGCGACTTGCTCAGGCCAGAAGTATAGATGCCGGGGTTTATACCGTCGGCGTTACAGTACAAGGTTGTGGTGCTGTGTTGGATACAATTCAGATTTTTGTGGCTAATTATCCTTCTATTTCAGTCACCAACAATAACCCTGTATGTTCAGGAAATACCTTACAAATCAGTGCAACCTCAGTTGGTGGGGTTACCTATAATTGGGCAGGCCCGAATGGCTTTACTTCTCAATCTAATTCCTTCTCCTTTAACAATGCTCAGCCTTCCCTTTCTGGGGGGTATACTGTAACCGTGAATCGTCCAGGTTGTACCCAATATATTCAGGATGTAAATGTCGTGGTTAATAATCCACCTGTATTAAATGCCTATGCCCAAAATCCGATTTTATGTGTAGGCAATAACTTAGTGTTATTCGCAGCTCCAACAATTACTCCTCAGGTTACCTATTTATGGCAAGGGCCCAATAGCTTCTCCAGTAATTTATTTACTACTCAGTTAAATGGTGTTCAATTATCAAATGCCGGGGTATATACTGTGGATGCTTCTATTCCGGGATGTTCCGCAGTCAGAGATACAGTACAATTCTTTGTGAGTCCCCAGCCCAATGTGTTATCTGGAACCAATTCTCCTGTATGTTTAGGCGGTCAATTAATCTTAAGTGCCACACAAATTAATGGCATCACTTATTCCTGGGTTGGACCTAATGGCTATTCCAGCAACCGAAGTATTGATACTCTATCACCTGTTTTACAATCTATGGGAGGTGCCTACGTATTAACAGCTAGCGCAGCAGGTTGTAACAACGTTTCTCAAGGACATAGGTTAATAATCAATGATCCAGGTCAAATGTTTGCCAGTTCAAACAGCCCGGTTTGTAGTGGAGGAACGTTACAGTTGACCAGTAGATTTGTTTCTGGTGCTTCTTACGCCTGGTCAGGTCCGGCAGGATTTACCAGCAATATTGCCACCCCATCCTTCATCAATGCTTTACCTATTAATGCAGGGGTTTATACTTTGGTAGTTAATTATCCGAATTGTGGAACGCTTACGTTTACTACTACAGTTCAAATTGGAAACAGCTTAAACTTTGCAGTCGGCACCACAGGCGGGCCTATTTGCAGTGGTAATACCTTAACGCTAAGTGCAACTATTATTTCAGATGCTACTTACTTCTGGCAAGGACCTAATTCCTTCACCAGTAATCAGGCTAATACTTCTATCCCTAATGCGCCTATTCAAGCAGGCGGTACTTATTCGGTAACAATTCAAACTCCCGGTTGTCTGGCAGTAACCCGACTGGTTACTACAACTGTAAATACTCCATTGTCTGCTGCATCAACCGGTAATACTCCTATTTGTCAAGGCGGTAATCTGTACCTAAGTGCCTTGTATCAACCCAATGCTACTTACGCTTGGTCAGGCCCTGGAGGATTTACCTCTACCTTACAAACACCATCACTAACGAATCTCCAACTGGCGCAAAGTGGTAGCTATTCCGTAACTGTCTCCAGAACTGGCTGTTCGCCTATTTCCAGTTTCGTAAACATAGTAGTGGGTCCTACTTTAACTGGAATGACCCTGGGTACCAATAGCCCTGTTTGTTTAGGCCAAACATTATATTTGTCAACTACTCAACGTACTGGTGTAACAGCCTATAACTGGACAGGGCCTAATGGATATACTAGTGCATCAGCACAGGATTCTGTAACTCCGGTTATCAATGGAAGTATCGGAGTTTATACCGTTGCAATTACAAGTCCGGGATGTGGGGTACTCACTTTGACTACTGCTCCTGTGCAAGTCAATGACGGTTCTACGATTACCGCAATTGGAAACTCTCCAATCTGTCAAGGTGGAACATTACAATTGTCAACAGCGAACCTATCAGGATCAACCTACACCTGGAATGGTCCGAATGCTTATAGCTCTGCATTGAGAACCCCTTCCATCTCCAATATTCAGACCGTCAATTCTGGTATTTATAGCTTATCTGTGAATATGCCGGGTTGTGGCGTGTTTACCAGAACGGTTTCAATTCAGGTTGGAGCAAACTTCACAGGTCTGACCCGATCTACTAATAGCCCAGTTTGTTTAGGAGGAGCCCTAAGCCTTTCTGTTACCCCGGGGGTCAGCGGACATACCTACCTGTGGACAGGCCCGAATGGATTCACTTCTAATCGTCAGATAGATACCGTATTTAATACAGTTACGGGAAGTGCCGGAGTCTATTCAATTCGGGTTTCTAGCCCTGGATGTGGGGTATTTGATATGACAACGGCTTCCGTTCAAATAAACAACCCTGCAACTTTAACGGCTAGTTCTAATACTCCTTGTAGTAACTTAAACCAAAACCTAAATCTCGTAGGTTCAAATGTTGCAGGATACTCCAACTATATCTGGTATGGCCCTGCAGGTTATTCTTATGCTGGTCGTATCGCTGTACGCTCCCCGTCGAATCCTTCCTTCGCAGGGGTTTATACCCTAACAGCTACACTTCAAAGTTGTGGGGTAGTGAGTGCTTACCGTACAGTAACCATCCGAACCAATTGTCGGGAAGGTAATCAGGATAGCCTGACCGAAATTTCTTATGTGGATTCTCTCCAAGCTAATTCTATAGATTCTCTGCTACAAGTTAAATTAGCTAGTAACACACATTCTGTTGGCACGTTGGAAGCCTGGCCTAATCCAAATGACGGATCAGCCGTTACTTTATTCTGGACTGGATTAAGTGAAAAGGATCCGAATATTAGTTTGAAGGTTTATGATCTGGAAGGAAAACTAATTTACCTGAGATCTCTAGATCGAGATCGAACAACAGATACCTGGAAGGAACAGTTAAAGTTTGGTACTACGCTAAGCCGAGGAATATATTTAATAGAGTCGGTGCATAACAGCGAGCTTAAGTACATTAAACTTATCGTGCAGTAAGCTTATACACATATCTAAATTCTTCACCGGGTACTTACAAAATTACCTGTGTATTTTTGGGGGAGATATTTTTCTGATATGAATTCATTACGATTTATTGCTCTTGAACAATTACAGGCTAGGAAAGCATTACCTACTCATTTTCCTGGGAAAAGAACTTCTGAATATTTTGGATGTCAAGTTTTTGATCAAACCAAAATGCAGCAATACTTATCCCAATCTGTGTTTCAAAAGGTTCTGGAAGCCATTCAAAATGGAAATACAATTGATCGGGAAATAGCTGAAGAAGTTGCAGGAGCAATGCAAAGTTGGGCGCTCGAAAAAGGATGTTCCCATTATACCCATTGGTTTCAACCCCTTACTGGTGGAAATGCAGAAAAGCACGATTCTTTTTTTGACTTAGATAAGGGTAAGCCCATCGAAAAGTTTTCAGGTAACTCCCTTGCCCAACAAGAACCCGATGCTTCCTCTTTTCCTAGCGGAGGAATTCGAAATACCTTTGAAGCAAGAGGATATACTGCATGGGACCCTAGTTCCCCAGCCTTTATCTATGAAAATGCAGAAGGTCTTTATACCCTTTGTATTCCTACTATTTTCGTAGCCTATACCGGTGAAGCATTAGATTATAAAGCTCCCTTATTAAAATCTATCGCTCGCTTGCAACAGACAGCAACTGAGGTATGTAAATATTTTGATCCCAACGTAACAAGTGTTTCGCCTACTTTGGGAGTTGAACAAGAATATTTTTTAGTGGATCAGGGTTTATATAATGCTCGACCTGATCTTGCACTTACGGGCAGAACATTGTTCGGTCATGAAGCAGCCAAAGGGCAACAATTAGAAGACCATTATTTTGGAACCATTCCAGAACGCATATTGGCGTTTATGGCTGATGTTGAAGTGGAAGCCTGGAAATTGGGAATCCCTTTAAAGACCCGACATAATGAAGTTGCACCTGGACAATTTGAATGTGCTCCTATTTTTGAAGAAGTTAATGTTGCGGTGGATCACAATCAATTGTTGATGGAGGTAATGGAGAAAATTTCTACTCGTCATCAATTAAAAGTGTTGTTTCATGAAAAGCCGTTTGGTAAAGTAAATGGCTCTGGTAAACATAATAACTGGTCTCTTTCTACCAATACAGGAAAGAATTTATTGTCTCCTGGTAAACGGCCACAGGATAACCTCCAATTCCTAACGTTTTTTGTGAGCATTATTAAAGCGGTGCATGTGCATGCAGATTTATTAAGAGCTTCTATTGCTTCTGCTGGGAATGATCATCGACTTGGTGCAAATGAAGCCCCCCCAGCAATCATATCGGTTTTTATTGGTACCCAGTTAGATCAAATATTAAATGCATTAGAATCCCCTGAAACCATATCTAATTTGCAAGTAGGAGACAATTCTACTTTAGATCTTGGAATCGCTCAAATCCCAGCACTATTGCTAGATAATACGGATAGAAATCGGACTTCTCCCTTTGCCTTTACAGGTAATAAATTTGAGTTTAGAGCAGTCGGATCTTCTGCTAATTGCGGACCTGCAATGATTGTAATTAATACCATTGTGGCAGATCAACTTTCTCATTTTAAACAAACAGTAGATGGATTGATTTCCGCTGGCGATTCCAAAGAGACCGCATTGCTGAAAGTTATCCGTACCTATATCCAAGAAAGTAAGGAGATTCGTTTCGAAGGAAATGGATACAGCCAGGCTTGGGCAGAGGAAGCAGAATCCAGAGGTCTTAGCAATATCCAAAATACGCCATTGGCTTTAAAGACATATGTTTCTACCCAAACGCTAAATTTATTTCAAAGAAACAAGGTCTTGTCTGCCCGTGAATTGGAAGCTCGTTATGAAATAAAACTGGAATCGTACTTTAAAAAAATTCAAATCGAATCTAGGGTAATGGGCGATTTGGTGATTAATCACATCCTGCCTGTCGCCATCCGATATCAGAATGAACTAATTCAAAATGTAAAGGGACTTCAATCCTTAGATTTACCAGATTCCGCTTATATCGTACAACGCCAACAAATTCTGGATATTTCCCACCATATCCTGGTGATTCGTACCCAAGTAGATGAAATGATTGAAGTAAGAAAAAAATGGAATGCAATTGAGGATCATGAACATCGTGCAATTGGGTATTGTGATGAGGTATTTCCCTTTTTTGATAGAATTCGATATCATACCGATAAGCTCGAATTATTGTTACCAGATGATCAATGGCCGTTACCGAAATACCGTGAACTTCTATTTATGCGATGAAGATATTTTTAAGGGTTTGTTTTGCGGTTGTTGGGATAATGGCAATTTCTTGTTCAACCCCTGACCAAAAGAAGGAAAGTGCACAGGAGCAAAAACTATTGTATCGTTCATTTTCTGAATGGCCCACTCAAAAATTCTCTGGTAAGTGGAGTGAATATCCTATAATTACAACCCATTCAGGAACTCGTATTTTTATACAACCTGAATATTTTAGACACACCAACAAACAACCCGCCGGGGATAGTATGTTTTGTGAGGTTATTGAGATCAACAAGGTGGATTCATTTTGGAAATATGGAATATTAACGGAATCTACCATAGGCCAACCTCTTTCTATTTTAGGTACAATCCATTTGCAATTTTGGGATGAAGATGGACCCTTGTTTTTGTTGATCGGTAATACAATTCCGGTTGAAATGACTATTCCATCAAGCGCTCTTAAAAGTAACCTTCGTACTTATACCGGATCTCATGATAGCCGCTTTGCAGTGGTTTATCAAAAGCCTAAAAGCTACCCTTGGAATGCAGACTTAGTAATCCAGAATAAAGAGTTGTCAGTAGGAGGGTTAGACCTTCTTGTTAAAGAACTTTCTACAGCTTGGATTTCTGAATTTCCAGATACTACCTTTAAAGGATTGATATGGATGGAAGTTCGTGAGGATGGTTCAGTTGGATATATTCAAACCTATGGTGTGCCATCTATGAATGCAGAAGAAATTTTATATGCTTATTTGAAACAAAAGGTTTCTTGTACTGCACTTTCCACTGAAGCCACCCAAGGTGGATTTGTTAAACTTACGTTGAACTGGAATCCTCAAAATGCTACCAAACCTTTAATGATTGAAACTGAAGGAATATCGAATTCCCAAAAGAAAGTGTTTCCATGGAAGGATAAACCTTTGGTTTCAGATTCTTTAGTTACGCGTCATTATTTAGCTTCATTAGGGTGGAACGCTATCGGCACTTCTAATTTACCGGATGGCTGGCAACAATCTGAATCAACCATCAGAAAAGATTCAACGGGTATGCGTATTAATCAACTTTGGCCAAAATGGAATATGGTGTTAGATGTTAAAAATAAAAGTATAAAATAGTATAAATATAGTTATTAATATATTTCAATAATAAATAAATAAGTTTATCAATATGATCTCTTTATTTATTATTCTCGTACTGGTTACTTTTATTTTTTGGGGGATTGGAAGCCTTTCAGGTAAACTCTTACGTTTAGCTGTTGCCCCTGACCTGACGATTCTATTGGGATTTGTTATAGCTAACATAATTTCTACACTTGCGTCCTTATGGATTCCCATTACACCTTCGTGGGGACTATTACTCTTCTGTTTCGCTACCTTCGGTTGGATCAAACGATCTGTGCATCTTCCCACGAATACTTTTTCTAAATGGCCAATGGGGATAAAACTGGTTTGTGTGGTGAGTGTCTTAATTATTCTATTGTTGTCCGTATCAATTCCCCAAAATTTTGATACTCACTAATATCATCTCCAATCCATACGATGGACCGCAAAATATGCTGCAGTTCCTGGTCTGGCAAACCTACATAGCCGCTTAGGTTTTAATGCTCAATTGTTTTCCCTATATCCTGCTTTTTCCTTTCAAGAGATGTTAGGTCAAGAAATATTATGGGTAAATCCTTTTCTTTCTTTGGTTATTTTTCTGACTTTTTTTTTTCGAGGGATATCCGCTTTTCAATCAAAAGGTGATATTTATAAATCAATAGGGTATGGGATTTTGTTGATCGGCAATATTCCGTTAAATCCGGATTTATCTTCCGCTTCCCCAGATCTACCCGTAAACTTACTCATGGGATATGTTATTACTACTTGCCTTGAACTATTAGGGAAACCATTTAAAAATAGGGTGCAATGGCTTATGGTATTATTCTCCATAAGCATTTGGGTAGTGAGTTGTAAATTGTCGGCATGGGCACTTCCCTTGTTTCCTTTGATAGGTTTAGGTTTTATCGGATTTAATAGAACCAAGAGTATTGTTTTAGGATTAATAACAATAATTGTTTTGACCCCATGGATGATAAAAAATTATATAATATCAGGATTTATAATATATCCGATAGGTCTTCCTTTTAACCTTAATGGCATTCCCGATTGGTCAGTCCCAGCTTCCGTAGCGATTCAGGAAGTTTATAGTGTAGTAGGATGGGCCCGGCATCCCGGGAATGGTTATAAATTAGCGGCACAAGCTGACCTTGTCAATTGGTTTCCCCATTGGTGGAACACTATTAATACAGGATATAAAGTTTGGTTGTTGTATTGTGGATTTTTCCCCATTTTTTGGATTCTTAAAAAAGGGATTAATACGAAATATAATCCTTGGCATATAAACTATCTCATGGTGTGGCTTGCTTTGCTAATATGGCTTTATGCCACTCCAGACTTTAGATTGGGATTAGAATGGATGGTTTTGGCTTTAGCAATTCCATTTTTTTATCCTTTAAAATATTTCCCTCAAATCTCTTTAATTAAAACCCTAGGATTGCTTTTGTTATGTCTATGGCCTTTGGGTTTAGGGATTACTGCATCTCAAAGATTAAAAGCAGTAATGGTACAATCCATACATAAAAATAGAATTTGGATGCCCGCTTGGCAGCCTACCCCTGCAGGATTAAAAATGGATACCATCTTAATTAATTCCGCAATTTTAATTCGACCCATGAATGATCAACGGTGTTTTGAAATACCCTTACCCAGTACCCCTTACCTCTCCCCAAATCTTCATATGAGAGGTACCTCCATCCAAGAAGGATTTAGTGTTAAATAAGCAAAAAGGTCAATTAACTTAGGAAGAAATAGAAGATTAGATACCTAACAACATTCGGGTTGGATCTTCTAATAGTTCTTTAACTTTTACCAAAAAGCTAACAGATTCTTTTCCATCAATAACTCTATGATCATAGGATAATGCGATATACATCATCGGTCTGATTTCTACCCTACCCTCAACAGCGATAGGCCGTGAAACGATATTATGCATACCCAGAATAGCACTTTGAGGAGGGTTTAATATAGGGGTTGACATTAATGACCCAAAAACTCCACCATTGGTAATGGTAAAAGTGCCCCCGGTCATATCGTCTAAGCTGATTCTGCTTTCTCTGGCTTTTCCTGCAAATACCAAAATGGCTTTTTCTATTTCTGCCAAACTCATTTGGTTTGCATTACGAATAATCGGCACTACCAGTCCTCGTTCGGTACTTACGGCTATGCCAATATCTGCATAGTTATGATACACCAATTCATCCCCTTGAATTTGTGCATTTACTGCTGGGAATTTTTGTAGCGCTTCACAAACTGCTTTGGTAAAGAAGGACATAAAGCCAAGGTTAACCTCATGGGTTTCTTTGAATTTGTCCTTGTATTTTTTTCTAACCTCCATGATAGCAGTCATATCTACTTCATTGAAGGTGGTAAGCATTGCCGTTTCATTTTTAACAGCCACCAATCGCTGGGCAATTTTCTTGCGCAATTGAGACATCTTTTCCCGACGCTCACTTCTTTCTGATGGGATTAAAGCAGGTTTAGTTGCTTCGGTACTCTTGGGGGTTGGGTTGGTTTTTACTGCTGCAGGTTGGCTTAAGGCCGTTACAACATCCGACTTTGTAATTCTGCCCGACCGTCCGGTTGCTTCCACCTGACTGGGGGAAATACCTTTTTCATTCATCAATTTTTCGGCTGATGAAGATGGAAGCCCACTGGCATAGGACTTTTCGGAGTTTGTTTTTTCTGCAGAAGGAGCAACCAAAGCGGGTGTTTTTTCTTCTGTAGTTCCAGCAGGGGCTGAAACAGAAGTATCTATAGTACAAGCAACAGCACCAACGGGTACCGTTTCACCGGCCTGAACCTTAATGGTTAACATTCCACTCTTTTCAGCATTTAAGGATAACATTGCCTTGTCGGATTGAATCTCAGCAAGTGCTTCATCCATCTCAACATAAGCCCCATCAGGCTTTAACCAGGTATCAATTACTACTTCTGTAACGGATTCTCCCGGACTAGGAATCTTCATTTCTATAATCATACTGCCGTGGTTAGGTAGGGTTAAGACTGCTTGACTAATTTTTTACGACCATTACTGCCCGATTTTTCTACTACTAATGCCGATTGAATAATTTCTTGTTGTTGGGCTGCATGAAGTTTAGAAGATCCGGTGGCTGGACTACTACTTTCTTTTCGAGTGATGCCCCTGAAAGTATAAGGTGACAACTCAGGGGTATGCGTGAATTTACGTAATAAAAATCCCCAAGCTCCCATGTTTTCAGGTTCTTCTTGCACCCAAACCCATTCCGTAGCTTTGCTGTATTTAGCAAGTTCAGTTACCAAGAAATTTACCGGGAAAGGATATAACTGTTCAATACGGACTAAAGCAACATCGGTGATATTCATTTGTTGACGATATTCCAATAATTCATAATATATTTTCCCTGAACACAACAATACCCGTTTAATCGAAGCAATATCTTCAATTGTATCTGGAATAACTTCTTGGAAACTTCCAGTACTAAAGTCTTCCAATGGGCTCACACATTTAGGATGGCGTAATAATCCTTTCGGAGTGAATACGACTAAAGGCTTGCGGAAAGGTCTATGTTGTTGGCGACGAAGCAAGTGGAAATAGTTAGCCGGCAATGTACAGTTGGCAACCTGCATATTGTTTCCTGCACACAACTCTAAGAATCTTTCAATACGAGCAGAGCTATGTTCGGGTCCTGACCCTTCGTATCCATGCGGAAGAAGCATAACTAAGCCGGTCATTCTTTGCCATTTCGTTTCGGCTGCAGAAAGATATTGATCAATGATAATCTGTGACCCATTGAAGAAGTCCCCATATTGAGCTTCCCAAATGGTCAAACAATTTGGAGCAGCGAGGGAATGACCATATTCAAATCCTAATACCCCATATTCAGATAAAATAGAATTAAACACATGGAATTTACCTTGTCCTTCCTGAATGTTTTGGAGGGGTATATATTCTTGCTCTGAGTCTTCAACTTTTAAAATTGCATGGCGATGAGAAAAGGTTCCCCTTTCTACATCCTGCCCCGATAAACGAACATCAAATCCTTCCTGAACCAAGGTTGCATAGGCAAGCGTTTCTCCCATGCCCCAATCTAAGGCATTGGTTTCTTCTACCATTTTCCGCCTATCATCCAACACCTTTTCCAGCTTATTAAAAAACTTTAATCCTTCAGGTCGGGCATAAAGTCTAGCGGAAATGTCTTTTAGCAAAGCCAAAGAAACTCCTGTTTCTGGGGATTGTAAAAAATCATGGGGTTCTGCCATTCGGATTCCTGTCCATTTACCTTCCAAAAAGGAATGAATAGCACCCATTTCCATGTCTTTTGATTTTTCTAATTCCTGTTGTAATAAGCTCCGGAATTCCTTCTCTATGGTTTTGGTATACTCCGCCGAAATGTCTCCAGAGGCAATTAATTTCTGGGAATATATATCTCTCGGGTTGGGATGAACCGCAATTTCCTTATACAACAAAGGCTGGGTAATCCGAGGCTCATCTCCCTCATTGTGTCCATGTTTACGATAACAGAGTAAATCAATAAACACATCCTTATGAAAACGTTGCCGAAATTCAACGGCGATTTCAACCGCTAAAGCTACCGCCTCAACATCATCCCCATTCACGTGAAAAACAGGAGACAAAGTAACCTTAGCTACATCCGTACAATAGGTACTGGATCTCCCTTGCAAATAGTTAGTTGTAAAACCGACTTGGTTATTAATGACTAAATGAATCGTGCCACCAGTTCTAAAGCCTTTTACCAAGGACATTTGAATAACCTCATAAACAATTCCCTGACCAGCGATAGAAGCGTCTCCATGAATTAGGATAGGCGCTATTCTATTTAAATCTCCTTCGTATGTATGGGTTAGCTTAGCTTTTACGATTCCCTCAACTACTGGGTCAACCGCTTCCAAGTGGGAAGGATTAGGGGTTAAGGTTAAATGAACTTTTTCTCCATTTCGGGCAATTACATCTGAGGAAAATCCTAAGTGGTACTTAACATCTCCATCAAAAAAATTATCGAAATATCCCCCTTCAAATTCTTTAAAGATTCGAGCAAACTCTTTATGTAAAACATTGGCGAGCACATTTAATCTACCTCTATGTGCCATACCCATTACAAACTCCTGAATCCCTAATTCTGCCCCTCTTTGTATAATTGTATCTAATGCTGCGATAGTAGTTTCTGCTCCTTCCAGAGAAAACCTTTTTTGGCCAACAAATTTCGTGTGAAGGAAACTTTCAAAAACTACGGCTGAATTTAATTGATGTAATAAATGCTTTTTAATCTCACTCGAATAGGATGGACTATTACGCACGCTTTCCATTCGTTGTTGAATCCAATTTAAGGTTTCAGGTTCCCTTAAATACCGGTATTCCGCACCAATCGATTGGCAATAGGTTTGTTCTAAGTGTTGAATAATGTTTTTTAGGGAAGTGGTTCCCAATCCAATTTCTTTACCTGAGTGAAAATTGGTTTCTAAGTCAGCAGAGGACAATCCAAAATTTTCAAGGTCAAGCGTTGGAAAATATTTTCGTCTTTCTCTAACCGGATTGGTTTTGGTGAACAAATGACCTCTTTGCCGATACCCGTGAATCAGATTCATCACGTTCATTTCTTTTGCCTGCGCAGCAGAAGCTGGGGTGGAGTCTTCAATATTGTAATGCGTTCGAGCAAAGTCAAACCCATAAAAAAACTGCCGCCAACTTTCTTCTACTTGTTGAGGGTCCTGCAGATATCGCCCATACATTTCTTCAATTGCGCCTGGTTCTGCATTACTCAGGAAAGAAAACTGTTCAGCCATAAATATTTGATGGAATAGATTGGATCGTAAGCACTAATAAAGGAACGTCAACACATAAGGGCAATATTAATGACCAGATACAGCAAAAACCTGTTTGGTAACAATTTTGGCTTCAAATTCAGAACGGAATCGAATGATGGTGTTCCGTACAGGCCAAGCTGCAGCATCTGCTAAAGCACATACTGTTCTACCTTCCATATTGTCACATAAGTCTAATAGCAAATCCAAGTCTTTCATTTCTCCTTCTCCTCGGTCGATCTTAGAAATGAGTTTTTCAAGCCAACCTGTTCCTTCTCTACAAGGGGTGCATTGCCCGCAAGATTCATGATGATAGAAATGAGCAATTCTTTTCAAGAATTTGACCATATCAGTGTCTTCATCCAGAATACACATTCCAGCAGTACCCATATAAGTGCCTACAGTCCTTAGGGAATCTGCATCCATGGTAATGCCTTCAATCATGTCGGCTGTTAACACTGGAACTGATGATCCTCCGGGCACAACAGCCTTGAGTTTTTTGCCATTCCGAATTCCACCCGCCACTTTGTAAATCAAATCCGAAATCAGCATACCCGTTGGGTATTCATAAACCCCAGGCTTAAGAACATGTCCGGATATTCCATAGAGTACCGGACCTGGGTAGGTTTTAGCACCAATAGAAGAAAACCAAGCGGCCCCATTTTTCATTACCAAGGCTGCACACGCTAAGGTTTCAATATTGTTGATGGTAGTCGGTTTTCCCCACAATCCTGCTTGTGCTGGAAAGGGTGGCTTTGAACGAGGATAAGCACGTTTGCCTTCCAAAGATTCCATCAGAGAAGTCTCTTCTCCGCAGATATAGGCACCTGCACCCAAATGCACATGAATATGGGTTGAAAAGCCAGAACCTAATATGTGCTCACCAATAAACCCTTTTGTATAAGCTTCGTCAATCGCTTTTTGCAACATGTCTGCCCAATCTTTATACTCTCCCCGAATATAAACATAGGCTGCATCCAACTCCATGGCATAACAAGCAATCAGAACGCCTTCAATAAAAAGGTGAGGATTGTATTCAAAGATTCTTCGATCTTTTATAGTTCCAGGCTCTGATTCATCCCCATTACAAGCTAAATAACGAGGAACACCCTCTTTTTTAGGAGGCATAAATGACCACTTCAATCCCGCATTAAATCCTGCCCCTCCACGACCACGAATATTCGCTGCCTTAACTTCATCAATCACTTGACGGGGAGTAAATTGCCCTGAGGTCAATACCTTTTTTAAGGCTTCATATCCCCCATGTTGGGTATATACCTCTATCTTGTGATAATTCTCCACATCAGGAAGAATAACTTTCTGATAACTCTGCCAGTTTTCCATATAACCGTTAATAAAGTAAAATTAAGGAATTTGTTAATAGACTCGTGTCTATCTTGATTCACATAGGCTTTTCAGAAGGTATTTCTACCCGTTTAAATTTTGTAAAGAAGGATTTTAGATAAGAAGATAAAGCAGGTAAGGGTAATAGCCAAATTACCCAAAAAACTCGGGTCTGTAATCGGTCATAAACATTTGCCAATCCTCCGGTAATAAAGGCATTGATAAACAATAATAAGAATACCCAAATCGCAAACCGGAACATTTCTTTCAGGTCTGTTTGCGGGTGCCGCCAAAGCAAAAGTAATAAGACCCATAAGCCTTGTATGCTCCACCATTGCCAGGTATTCAGCCAATAAAAGTGAACCCATCCCCCAGTTTGTTGGCCGCTCGCTTGAAAGGCGGGTAAGTCCTTAGGCACTCTATTCGTAATCGCACTTAAAGGGGCTGAATGTTCTCCATAGGGTCCCCAATCTAAAGCAATATCATTTTTAAATAATTGCATACCTGTCCCATTAACCACTTCTGTTAACATGCCTTCTCTCGTTTTAGGGTCTTTTAACATACCTTCTAAAATTTCTTTACAGTCGAGCGCTGCAATCACAAACATGTCATCATTGGTTGCATTTGCCAACTGCTTTGGCCAATAGGTTTTATACAATGCAGAATGTTGAGTATCCCATAAAAATGACATAGGATTTGAAGGAATATCTGCTTGATTTGAACATAAGTCCCAACGCTTATCAATGCATGCTTTCGTTAAATAGTTTTGTACATAATTGTTCTCACAAAACCTGGCAACTAAAAAAACAGGTGCTCCTGGATTCAGGGTAAAAGGACGATTGTGGAGATATTGTTGCCAGGAAAGTAATAGTCCAACGACAATCCAAATTCCAATAGGTAAAAGCCCTCTTTTGAACCGAGAATAAATACTTCCTGTAGCCAGCACACCAATCCCTACAATCAGAAAAATAAAGCCGGTTAAAAAATGACTATAATGAACACCAATACTAATTGTCCATAGGGATAACCAAAATATTTTTTTTCCTAACGTTACACTTGGAAATCTCCACCAGAGCCAAAGCGATAAAACCCCTAGGGGCGCAAATGCATCCGCCAGGATATGGCATACCGTATAAGCATAGGCACTGCAACAGCTTAATATTAGCGTCAATACTACCAAAACCACATGACGATAAGGGATTTGATATTGATAAATAAAATCTTTAAAAAGAATTACACTAATCCATGCTTGCGCGATGATAACCGGCCATAAACCCGTTTGCCAACTAGTTGCTCTTATCCACCAACTATACCCGATGGACCTATCTGCAGGGGGAATATTACTAAATGCACGTTCAATATAGGTTCCCGAATCAGAATACAAAATGGGAAACCCATTGATAATTGCAGGGAATAAACTTATAATGATAGATAGTAGGGTAACTCCCCAAGAAATCCAAAAATAAGGTTGTTTAAAACTTGCTCCTGTTAAGTTTCTAAAAGCGTTTTGAGTAACCCTAAAATGCATAAGAATATGCTTTAGGGTTATGACACCTCTTCAGCTAAAGGTTCTGTACCTTTTGTTTCTACCTCCGTAGGTTCAGAAGGGGTTGATATGGGATTGCTAAATAATCGATGTTGAAAAACCAAAATGGCTACAATGCCAACGGAAATAGCTGCATCAGCAACATTAAAAATAGGCCAAAAGGAATAATATTCTCCTCCGATTCCAGGTATCCAATGCGGTAAATAACCTTGCCAAATATCTACATAAAACATATCTACTACCCGACCATACAACCATCCTCCTTCGTAATCATTCAAAGAGGCAAACCAAGCTCCATAAAATACCCGATCAATAATATTCCCAATAGCTCCCCCTAAAATTAAGGATATCCATAAAGGAAGCGCTGTTTTTTGATTTCGTAATAGATATAAATAATAAACAATAAACCCAACCGCAAAAATGGAAAACAAAGTCAATATTAATTTAGCGGTAACATCGGATAAATGAGGTTCTGTTAAAAACAAACCTGCAATACCTTCATATACGTGTGCAATCGTCAATCCAAAAGCAGCACCCGGATTTTCAATGAAATGTAACTTAAAGACATCTCCAATCACAGGAATCTCCTGGCCTAAACTCATATTGAGTTTGACAATAAGTTTCACAATCTGATCAATGACTACAATGATACAGGCAATCGCAAAATATTTGTAGGTTTTCACACTAAGGTTTAATCTTCTAAAGAAGGATCGTTTTTAAGCATTTTCTTGCCTTCTAAGGACAATAAGGTATGGGGAACAATTCTTAATCTCGCGGCAGGGATTAAGGTGCCGGTTACCCTACAACGGCCGTAAGATCCGTTTTCAATACGAATCAATGCTTTGCCTAAATTGTCGATAAAACGGGCTTCCCGTGCCATAAACATTTCGGTTTGTTCTTTATCTAAGGTTTCAGCCCCAAACTCCGTCATGTTATAACTATCAGAACCCATTTCATTGCTTTCTTGCAACATGTCCTGCAGTCGGCGATATTCTGCTTTTGATTCCTCTAGTTTTCGTAGAATAATCTCCCGAAATTCTTCTAGTTCAGCTTTGCTGTAATGGCTTTTTTCTTCAGTACTCATGATTGTTTCGTAAGCTGTATCCAACAATTGATATCATTGATTTCTACTGAAATTCCAGCAGTTAAGTCCGCTGAAACCTCAAGGGCATCACTCAATGTTTGGGTGCAAATATAATCTTTAAAATGGTTTAGGGCTGTATTCCATTCTGGATGGGCAGATATCTTTAGTTGAATACGGTCGGTAACCGATAAGCCTGTGTCTTTACGCAAATTTTGAATTCGATTGATAAATTCTCTTGCATATCCCTCTTCTTGCAACTCGGGTGTAAGACTTACATCCAAAGCAACGGTTAAACCCCCTTGACTTGCCACTAACCATCCGGGAATATCCTCTGTTAATATTTCTACATCTTCTTTATCCAATTGAAAATCTCCAGAAGGAAGAGAAAGAGTAAAAACTCCATTTTTTTCAATCTCCCGAATTTCATCCGCATTCATTTCACTGATTCTTGCCCCTAAAGTTTTCAATAAAGGTCCAGCTTTGGGCCCTAAGGTTTTAAAATAAGGTCTTGCTTTCCGAATTAAGATTCCTTGGTCATCCCCAATAAATTCAATGGTTTTAATGTTCACTTCAGATAAAATCAATTCTTCAACGGCTTTAATACGAAGAATGTTCTCTTCCTGGTCTGCGGGAATTAAGATTCTACTTAAAGGTTGTCTGATCTTAATATCGGCTTTCCTGCGCAATCCTCTAACCAAAGAGCAAACCTCCTGAGCAATCTGCATTCGAGTTTCGAGTTCTTTCTCTTGTAAAGAGGCCTCAAATACCGGCCAATGGGTTAAATGAACAGAAACAACACGATTATCCTTTACTTGCGACAAACTTAGGTTGCGATAAATCCATTCTGCAAAAAACGGCGCAATCGGACTCATTAATTTGGCAGTGGTAACCAAACAAGTATACAAGGTTTGGTATGCTGCTTTTTTATCTGAATTTAACTCTCCATGCCAGAAACGTTTTCTGGCTAATCGTACATACCAGTTGGATAATTGGTCTATGACAAATGCTTGAATCGCACGGCTGGCGCGGGTTGGATCAAATTGATCCAATGCATCTTCGGTTTCCTGAATTAAGGAATGTAAGGCAGATAGAATCCAACGGTCTAATTCAGGCCTTTCTTCAACAGGGATTTCAGAAGCTTCATCGGCAACAAACGAATCTAAATTCGCATACAATGCAAAGAATCCATAAGTGTTGTAAAGGGTTCCAAACAATTTTCGCTGGGTTTCAACTAGAATATCTAGGTTGAACTTGAGATTCTCCCAGGGTGGGGCATTCTCCATCATATACCAACGAACACAATCCGCCCCGTACTTTTCAATCACTTCAAATGGATCTACCCCATTGCCAAGCCGCTTCGACATTTTGTTTCCAAATTTGTCTAACACCAAACCATTTGCAATTACATTTTTATAAGCAACCTGGTCTTCCAGCATTACCGCTAGGGCATGTAAGGTGAAGAACCATCCACGGGTTTGATCCACTCCTTCAGCTATAAAATCCGCCGGAAACGCATGTTTAAATTTATCTTGTCCTTCAAATGGATAATGCCATTGGGCATACGGCATAGCGCCTGAATCAAACCAAACATCCACCAAATCAGGCTCTCTCCGTAGAAGTTTTCCGGAATCACTTACCAAAAGGATATCATCTACCGCCGGCCTATGCAAATCTAAATGAGGTTCCCATCCCTCCCAAAAACCAACAGGCATAATGCCCGCAACTTCTGCCTTTAATACTTCTGCTTTTAATTCGGCAATCGAGCCGATACACTTAATTTCAGAACGATCCTCGCTTACCCATAAAGGCAATGGAGTTCCCCAATATCTGGATCGGGATAGATTCCAATCCACTAAATTCTCTAACCAGTTTCCAAACCTACCAGAACCGGTACTATCGGGTTTCCAGTTAATGGTTTTATTGAGTTCCACCATTCTCGATTTATAAGCAGTAGTGCGTATAAACCAAGAGTTTAGGGGGTAATATAAGATAGGCTTGTCTGTCCTCCAACAATGCGGATAGGTATGTTCATACTTCTCCACCTTGAAGGCTTTGTTTTCATTTTTTAGTTGAATGGCAATTTTTACATCTACAGATTTATAGTCAGGGCTCGACTCATCCTGATTATCATAATTCTTTACATATTGCCCTGCATAATCCGTAACTTCTTTTACGAATTTTCCGGTGCGATCTACTAACGGTGTAGGTTGGCCATACTCATCGTTTACCAGTAAAGGCGGGATGTTGTGTTGACGGGCAACTCGCATATCATCCGCTCCAAACGTAGGAGCAATATGCACTATACCCGTTCCCTCTTCCGTGGTAACAAAATCTCCTGGAATCACCCGAAAAGCAGGGCTATCCGGCGTTACATACGGCATCAATTGTTCATACTCCAGGCCTACTAAATCTTTTCCGGATTTTTCCCAAAGTACTTTAAAAGGAATTTCTTTGTCTCCAGGTTGATAATCAGTTAGGGCTTTCGTTTCCTTTTTCTCTGGAAAAAAGGCACTCATCCTTTCTTTCGCCAGAATTACTTTTATAGGTAAATAGGTATAGGGATTAAAGGTCTCTACACAAACATAAGTAATGTTTAACCCCACTGCCAGTGCAGTATTGGAAGGAAGTGTCCAGGGGGTAGTGGTCCAAGCTAAAAAATATTCATTCTCCGTTTCGAGAAGTTTAAACTGAGCAACTACCGTCGTATCCTTCACCATACGATAGGTGCCCGGAAGATTTAATTCATGGGAAGATAAACCAGTACCTGCTGCCGGTGAATAGGGTTGAATCGTATATCCTTTATATAGTAAGTCTTTATTAAATAGTCTTTTCAGGATATTCCATAGAGATTCAATATATTCAGGAGTATAGGTAACATAAGGGTCGGATAGATCTACCCAATAACCCATTCTTTGGGTGAGGTCATCCCACAAAGAGGTGAATTTCATTACCTCCTCCTTACATACTTTATTGTATTCAGCAATGGAGATCGTTTTGCCAATATCCTCTTTGGTAATCCCCAATAGTTTTTCTACCTGAAGTTCAACGGGTAATCCATGGGTATCCCAACCTGCTTTTCTGAGCACTTGTTTGCCTTTAAGGGTTTGATATCGGCAGAATAGGTCTTTAATCGTTCTGGCCATTACATGGTGAATACCAGGCTTACCATTGGCCGAGGGGGGGCCTTCATAAAAGGTAAATACTGGAGCCCCTTCCCGTTGGGTAACCGATTCCTGAAATACATGCTCTGCTTTCCAGAATTCTAATATTTCTTTTTCAAATTCCGCTAACCGGATTTCTTTATACTCGGGATATTTTTTCAAAACCTTAAAACTAAAATGCAAAATTATCAATAAATCCCGGGGTAATAATGGGAAACCATAGGTAGGTTCTGAGTTGAATCCTTAATTTTGACTCAGGATGTTTGAATTGCCAGAAATTTCTGATGAGTTTCGTAATTGGGTGCTCCTACCCTTACTGATATTTTTTGCCCGATTAACAGATGTTACCTTAGGTACTTTACGAATTGTTTTTGTTTCCAAAGGCAGAAAAAAAATTGCCCCTATTTTAGGATTTGTAGAGGTGTTGATATGGCTGGCAGCTATTGGTCAGGTAATGCAAAACCTCAATAATGTGGTATGTTATATTGCATGGGCAGGAGGATTTGCCTCCGGTAATTTAATGGGGATTCTCATCGAAGAGCGATTGGCATTAGGCCTTCAGGTGATACGCGTAATTACCGCTGATCGTAAAGGAGATTTAGCAAGGTTGTTAAATGCAAAAGGATTTGGGATTACTAGGGTAGATGCACAAGGAAGCATGGGTCAAGTTGAGCTGATTTTTAGTATTATTCGTAGGAAAGATTTACCCTTAGCTATTGAAGTAATTCGCAAAGCCGATCCCGAAGCTTTTTATACAGTGGAAGATATTCGAGCTGCCAGTGAAACAGTTTTTTCTCCAGGGCAAATCGGAAAACAAACGGATTTGTTTTCACGCTTATTTCCCATCCGAAAGGCTAAATAATAGTTGTTGTATAATATAAATTGGGTTACTATTCATCGGGTAATTTAATGTTTTATTCTTTTTGAATTTTAATATTTTGTTGATTAGGATTCCAATAATAGGTTTTTAAAAATTGCGCGTTTTCGGGTAGTCTAAAATAATTCCAGGAATGTTCATGTATATACGGATGCCCGTATTCAGGGCTACATACGGGGCTTAGGCGCATTGCCATATATTGTAACTTTTTTCCGGAAGTGTCCAAAATTTCGACTACCCTAAAAATATCTTTTGAGTTTCCTAAAGATTCTGAAATAAATTTATATTTGAATTTTACGTAGAGAGATTTGGATTTATATTTTCGAATATCTAAAACGGAGGTTTGAGCATATAAATCCTCAGGCAAGATTTCAATAGGTTCTACAGGTAAGGATAATTCATTTCGGGTACAATCCTTGGGACCATTCCATTTCCAGGCACCTTCGGGTATATAATAAGGATATTCGCCTGCCCCAAGCATACAGCCAGAACGAACAAAATCTGTTTTTAAAAAGGTGGCAAGGTATGAATCACTAGTATTACCCGAATGAGGTATAATTCCTACCCGATATTGCCAGACTTGAAAGAGGGATAGGGTTGCACATATTGCTGTAAACCCAACAAACAAAGGTGTTTTTCCTTTCCAAGAATACGCTTGAAAAGCACTACTTCCTCCCCAAATCCAGACGGGCAATACATCGCATAAAATTCTTTGTCCAAACCCATCTCCATATCCAGGATTCCACCAGGCCGCATAAACATATACTATTAGCGAAAGTGACCCTATCCAAATCAAACGAGGTTTCCATTCTTTATAACTCCATAAATACAACGATATAAATAGGGGAAGAACCCAAGGGGAATACACAAACATCCCTTTTCGAATGCCAAACAGAAACTCCGTTACTTGTGGATCAAACCCATAAAACCCTTCGTCTGGATAAGGCTTCCATGCCCACATCCCACACTCAGCATATCCTTTTAATACTTGAATGTCATACACCAGAATACCTATACTTGAGGCTTTCAAAGTCTGTAAAAATTTTTCAAGGAATGTGTTATGCTTATTGGGAAGAATCCAAAATAAGGGTAGCCATAAAAGGTGGCTTAATCGTATGGATAACAATAGCCCCCAAGAAAACCATAAAAACAAGGAGGGAGTGGTTGTGTTATCTTTTTTATTCAAGTAATACAACCAAATAGAGGACATAGCAAACCCGAGTACATGTGACATACTAGGTTCAAAAACGCTGTAATAAAATAAAGGCGTTGCCAGTATTGCCCCTGCCCAAAAAACCCAACGAATGAGTTTACTCCCATAGGTAAGTTGAAAGGAAAAATATAGTCCGATGAATAAGTAAAACAAACCCGCCCATTGAATCATCCAATCGAATACAGGACTATTTCCGACCAAAGGCATATTCAAAATCCAAGAGATCCCAATCCCTATTATAAAAAAGGGAGACCATAATAAGGCGGGTCCCCAACTATACTTGTTTAGTTCTCTTTCTCCAATCAGTGTTCGCCAAGCTTGGTTCCAAGGGGCAGTCCAATAAGAATCCGTTAGATGGACATAATTTAAACTATGTTCAAATAAAAGCGCCGGAAGGGGAGCAAAATAACCGAGCCCATCGGAGGCAATAATTTTAGGGGGGGATTCTGCCTCTAATAAAAGTTCAAAAGGGCTATGATTTTGAAAGGTTAAAAAATAGGACAGGAAAAAAGTTATCCCCAATGAAAAAATTAATATTCGATTAGGAAATAAAAATAGTTCGAAAACGGAAGTTTTTTTCTTCAAAATCGGGGTGTATTGTTAAGTGAAGTTAATGATAAGGTAAGGGATGTAAACAGAAGGTTAACAAATATTTATTAAAGTAAATAGGTGTGAATATGGATTTTCACTTTGGTTAAAATTGGGGTGAACGACGTGTTGAAATATCAAATTTGAGGTATTACATTTACAACGGTTTTTTACATTTAATTTAATTTCAACTAACACATGAAGTACACAAAACTATTTTCGTTTTTGGCTTTGCTGATGGTTCTCTTTGTGCCATTGCTTAGCTCGGCTACCCCTAATGTTGGGCAATGTCCTGCCAACATAGGGTTTGAACAAAACAGCTTTAGTGGCTGGACAGGCTACACTGGCTATTTTAGTAATGGCTCTTATACCAGCATGACTGCTGGTATAGTACCAGGTCGCCATGACATAACCTCTTCTGGATTTGACAACAATGTTCCATTTATCCCTCAGAAATGCCCTCTTCCAGGGTTTGGTAGTTATTCTGCAAAACTGGGTAACTCTAATACTGGTTCTGAAGCAGAACGATTAACTACTACTATGACCGTAGGTCCAAATAACTCCGCTTTGATTTATTCCTTCGCTGCGGTTTTACAAGACCCAGGTCATCCAGTGCAAGAACAACCTCGTTTTCAAGTAAATATTCGGGATGGTCAAGGAAATGCTTTATCCTGTGGGTCTTACACATATATCTCAGGCCAAAACATTCCATTTCAAACCTATACTAATAACAATAACAATAACAATAACAATTATTATTATTATTATTATGGTAGCAGCGTGCTTTACCGCGATTGGAGCACATTTGCGATTGATTTAACTGCATATATTGGTCAAACCATTACCATTGAATACAGTACAGCTGATTGTGGTTTTGGAGGTCACTTTGGATATGCTTATGTAGATAATCGTTGTGATATCTTTACCATTGCTGTGCGTAACTGCCCGAACGATCCTTATATTTCTTTGTTTGCTCCAGATGGTTTTCAATCCTATTCTTGGTCACCCGGAAATCAAACTACTCAATCTATTTATGTATTGAGTCCAACTCAAACTCCTTCTCATACTGCTTTGTTGATTCCTTTTAATGGATCCCAATGTGCGGTTACTTTAACTCGTACGGTTACCAATAATACCAATAGAACTTCAATTACCGCCACCGCAACAAATGTTACCTGTTATGGAAGTAATAATGGTTCCGCAATCGGAGGGTTAGTAAATGGTGTACCCTTTGGTTCGGGTTTGCCTTTTACCTATAGTTGGGGCACCAATCCAGTACAAACAGCCCAAACCGCCACAGGCTTAGCTGCCGGTTCTTATGCCGTAACGATAACCGATGCTTTAGGTTGTGCGGTAACGGATACAATAAATATAACCCAACCCCAACGACCCTTCGGCGTGTATAGTAATTCCCCGATTTGTGGTGCAGGAAATCTGCAGCTTTCGGCAGATTCTATTTCTGGTGGCACCTATTCATGGACCGGCCCCAATGGATTTACCTCCAATCAGAGAAATCCATTAATAACCAATGTTACCACTCAAATGGCAGGATACTATAATCTAACCATTATGGTCAACAATAATTCAATGGGCTGTGCCGCTACTTTAGTTAATGTTTCCACAGGCCCAAGCCCAAATGCTCCATCGGCATCTTCTAATAGTCCTGTGAATTATGGGGCTACCCTTAATTTATCCGCCAGTACTGTGAATGGTGCTACAGGTTATCGTTGGACCGGCCCTAATGGATTTACCGCAAATACCCGTAATACTTCTATACCCAATGCTTCACCAGCCATGCATAATGGGGTATATACCGTGGTTGCTTTATCTTCAGGATGCCCTAGTCCTGCAGCAACTGTATCAGCAACTATCAATCCTCCTCCATTTGGTCAAATCATTACTAATAGCCCTGTTTGTGAAGGAGGTAACCTGTATATGACAGGTCCAAATTCGCTGGTACAAAATGCAAGTTACTCTTGGACAGGTCCCAATGGATTCACCTTTTCCGGACAAACTCCTTCTTTGTTTAATGTAACTTTAGCTGCTCAGGGATGGTATTATATGACTTTAAGTCAGCCAGGCCAATCTAGTCATATGGATTCAACCTATGTAACCGTTGGTGGATATACTTATAATATTCAAGCTTCAGGAACCAACACAACTTGTACCGGTGGAAGCATTCAATTATCCGTTCCTGCCGGTATTCAAGGTGCAACCTATAGCTGGGTAGGGCCGAACAACTTTACTGCAAATGTTGCCCAAACCAGTGTAAGCCCTGTTACTTCTCAAAGTCAAGGGGTTTATTCTGTAACCGTAACTAGCCCAGGTTGTCAAACGCAATATCGTATTGTTACTGTTTCTGTATTGAATACTAGTGTAATTCAAGGAGCTTCTAACAGTCCAATTTGTACCGGAACGAATTTGAATTTATCTGCACAAACCATTCCAGGAGTTACCTATTCTTGGGCAGGTCCTAATGGATACAGTTCTTCCTTACAGACACCAACAATTACGAATGCTCAAACTGTAAATGGTGGGGTTTACTCCTTAACTGCAAACGTTCCAGGATGTGCTCCAGGAATTTCAACCTTGACTGTTGCTGTTAATTCCAACACTTCAACTTTCGGAAGTAATTCTCCATTATGTGCAGGTAGTAACTTAACCCTAAGTGCTAATACTGCTGCACAAAATGCTACGTATGCTTGGACAGGACCCAATGGATTTACTTCATCTTCTCAATACCCAGTGGTTTCTTCAGTTACCAATGCTGATGCTGGATTGTATAGCGTTGAAGTTTCAATCCCCGGTTGTTCTAATGTTGGAAATCCTTTAACTGTTGCGGTAAGTTCAACCAGTACCATTGGTGCTACTGCCACAACACCAATTTGTGAAGGAACAAATCTTCAATTAGGCGCAAGTTTAGTAACCGGTGCAACCTATTACTGGAGTGGTCCGAATGGGTTTACCTCATCGTTACGGACACCTGTTATTCAGTTTGCACAAACCACAGCCAGTGGAATTTATTCAGTAGGGGCAATAATTCCAGGTTGTGGAATGGCATCCTCTACGGTTTCAGTAACAGTTGGTGCTTCACCTGCAGGTGTTCAGGCAGGAACCAATGCCCCTGTATGTTTAGGAGGTACACTTATGGTATCTGCAAATCCTTCTACAGGATTTACGTATAGCTGGGCGGGTCCAAATGGATTTTCCAGCAACATGGCAAATGCTACGGTATCCGCTTCTGCAAGCACCATGAACAATGGAGAATATACCTTAACGGTTTCCAGCACAGGTTGTACACCTGTTGTAATCGTAACCCCACGTGTAGCGATTAGTGGTTCCAGTACAATCTCTGCCGGATACAATGGTCCTATTTGTCAGGGTACTAATTTATTATTGAATTCATCTTTTGTAGATGGTGCTACTTACAGTTGGGCTGGACCTAACGGGTTTACCTCTGGTACCCGTAATCCTGTGATTGGTGGTGTGTTACCTATTAATGCAGGTGTTTATACAGTTACTGCTAATATTCCCGGATGTAGCTCTACAACCGCAATGGTAAACGTAGTTGTGGGAACTAGTATGCAAAATGTCACCGTAGCTACAAATTCTCCGGTTTGTACAAATTCCGCATTGAACTTATCTGCGAATCCACCCACCGGGTTTACCTATAGCTGGGCAGGACCTAATGGATTTACCAGTGCGCTGGCAAATCCAGTAATCTCCAATGCCTCGACGCTGAATACTGGAGAATATACCTTAACGGTTTCCAGTACAGGATGTACGCCACGGGTGCTTACTACCAGCCCTGTTGCTTTGGCTGGAAGTTCTATTTCTGCAACCGCCAATACCCCAGTTTGTGTAGGTACCACTTTACAATTCAGTGCAACTGCTTTGTTGAATGCTACTTATTCATGGGCTGGACCCAATGGCTTCACTTCCAGTTTGCGAAATCCATCTATTCTTAATGCTCAATCCAGTGTTACCGGTACCTATACTGTTTCTGCGACAGTTCCCGGATGTGGTCTGTTAACTGCTACGGTTAACGTTACAGTTGGTTCCAATCCGAATGGAGTACAGATTAGTACAAGTTCTCCTGTTTGTGATGGAGGTAGTTTAAATTTATCTGCTACGCCTTCTACAGGATTTACTTATTTCTGGGCAGGTCCTAATGGGTTTACTTCAAATCTGGCTCAACCTGTGATTAATCCAGTAACGCTTGCTCACGCAGGCGAATATACCTTAACCGTAGGCGTAAGTGGTTGTAACAATGCTGTGATTCGCACGCATAATTTAGTAGTAAATCAAAGTGGAATAGGGGCTACTGCTACTCCAACAACTGCATGCCAGGGTGCTCTGATAAATTTTGCTGGAAATAATGTAACCGGATCTACAAGTTTTGCCTGGTATGGTCCAGATGGATGGAGTTCAACCTTACGTTTAGGATCTAGAAGCAATGCTACCCCTGCAATGTCTGGACAGTATACCTTCACAGCCAACAAGCCTGGTTGTGGTATTGTAAGTACTACTTTGACAGTAACCATAGGAAGAACAACTACAGGTGTCCTTGCTCCTAACCAGATTGTTTGCGAAAATTCTATTATTCAGTTTTCTGTGTCCCAACCTACTGGTTATACTTATAGTTGGACAGGACCTAATGGATTTACGTCTAACCTGTCACAACCCACTATCAATAATGCTTCTCAGGCAAATGCCGGAGTATATACCCTGATCATTTCCAGTACCGGATGTTCTCCAACTACCAGAAATCCTCAGGTTACTGTTAAC
>RFSG01000003.1 GCA_009924095.1 Sphingobacteriia bacterium | reverse complement strand
CAATTCATTCGCTCTATTTTTTCGTAAGAGAAATTCTTGTAATACCGGATGTAAGAATAATTCACTCAATACAGCAATGATTAAAGTTAAGCTGGAGAATAAGCCTACGTAGAAGGTTCCATTAAATTCGGAGAAAATCAACAATAAAAATCCACAACACATCGCAGCGGAAGTGAGTACAATACCTTCCCCACATTCCACCAAGGTTCGGGTTAATAATTGCCGAATGGTAAGCCGAGCTAAAGCTCCTTTTCCAATTTCTATTTTCATCCTCGCTAAGAAATGGATCGTATCATCAAAAGCAATTCCGAAACAAAGAGAAATCACAATTACTGTGGAGGCTTTTAAGGAGATACCTGCAAATCCCATAATGCCTAATAAAATAATTACCGGTAATAAATTTGGAATTACCGCAGCCAGCAACATCCGAGGATTTCTAAATAATAGTAGTAAAGTAGCCACAATAATTAAAATCGAAAACCCTAATTCGGTTTTTAATCCGGAGGTAAGAAATGCATTGTTTTTTTCTACTAACAAAGCTGTTCCAGTAAGACGGTATTCAAACAAGGAAGTATCCCGATTATGTTGAATATATAATTTTAATCTATTGGCAAATTCATTCATTTTTTCACTACCTAAATCGGGCATACGTGCAGTAATTCGGGTTAGTCTATCATCTGGCGTCACCAAATAGGACATAGCTCCCTGGGAACCTGCTGCTAGTTTTATTTCTTCCTGCAAAGTGGAATCTTTGGGTAATTCATTATATTCTTTTCTACCAAAATGATAAATTTGGTTAGCTTTTCGATATACACTCGCCAAGGAAAAAGTAGCTTCACATTCCGGTTCTTTTTCAATCCACCGTTCCATTGCATCAATTTCCTTTAATATATTTGGATCACTAGCATGATGCCCTGATTTAGGGGTAATGGCAACTTCCAGATTTCTTACCCCTACCAATTGTTCTTCAAAAAACTGTACTTGTTTACGAATGGGGTCATCTTCTCCTACTTCATCTAATAATCGAACATTCGTACTAATTAACGTAATTCCCCAAATAGAGGCTATAATAATTACGGTGGTTACGGATAATATTCCCCATCTGTTTTTCTGATTAAATTTAGCAATGGATAACATACTGCGTTCCCAATTTACTTTTAATAATTTTTTCTCAACTGATTTTTTTAATTCTTTTTCTGGGAGATAATATAATAATCCCGGTAAAATCATAAATGCAATTAAATAGGTAATCATTACCCCAATGGCAGCAAATAATCCAAATTGTTGAAGGGGTTCAAATTCCGTTAATACCAACGAAATTAAACTAACGGCACTGGCGAAATTTGCCAGAAACGTGGCAGTGCCCATTTCTTTAAAGGTGATTAATAATGCTTTTCTACGACCATATCCTTTTCGATAGGCAGATAAAAAATGACTGGTAATATGCACTATATCTGATATCCCAGCGATAAATAATATAGTGGGTAATAATGCAGTTGTAATATCTAAGGGTACATTTAACCAACCCATTAATCCGATTAACCATATTACCGGAAATATAACTCCCGCTAAGGGTACTACCATTCCCCACCAGGTGCGGAAGGATACCCATAAAAAAAATAGAATTAATAAAATGGATAATCCGGTAAATACAACTAATTCTGTTCCTACTTTTCGAATATATTGGGTACGAATTCCTGGAATACCAGAAATTACATAGGTTAATCCGGAGGATTTTAATTTATCTTCAATAGCTGCATATAAACTATCGGGAGCTCCACTTTTTTGCACTTGTGGATCCAACATAACAAATATGCCTATAAATCTTTCATTTTTACTTACGAGGCTTTGTTTTAAGATGGGTTCACCTGCTAATGTTTTTCGCGCATTTAATAATTCTTTGCGCGAATAATTTTTTAACACAGGAATTTGTCGAATAGATATTCCAGTTCTTTTGGGTAATTGTAGTTGAAGTAGGGAAGAGACAGAATCTACATGAGGGAAGGCTTGTAATTCTTCGGTTAATTCTTGTGCCTGCACCAAAAAAGTATCTTGCCATATGGGTCCTTGTTTAGGGCCTAATGCAATATATAACACCTCATCATTTTGGGGAAAGTAGGATTGAAATTTCTTAAAAAAATCTACGTCTTCATCTCCCTGCGGAAAGAATCTTTCATAATCATAATCTATCCTGATATTAAATATTCCGATACCCAGAAACAGGGTCATGAAAATAAACAGAATGAGCGCAGGGATGCGTCTACGAATTAACCAGGATGCCATATGCGTTCTTTAACATAAAATATCCCGAAAAAGTCCTTAATCATTCAAAAAAAGGTAAATACTTTTATGATTAGCAGGAAATGGTAATTCTAGCCTATTGATATCTCAATAGATAATAATCTGAATAATTCAGAAAATACTAATCTATTAGTTTATCCTGACTTTTTTTTTGCATTTGGCTATTTTTAATTCCATAGCCAAAGTACACTGCCATCCCTAATCCCATCCAAACTGCCAGCCGGATCCAGGTCTCACCGGGCAAGGATAACATCATAAACAAACAAACCACTATACCTAAAATAGGCACCCAAGGAAGCCAGGGAGTTTTAAAAGGTCTCGGTAAATTCGGCTGTGTTTTACGCAATACCAATATTCCAATACACACCAAAACGAAGGCGAATAAAGTACCGATACTTACCATGTGTCCTAAATCGCTTACAGGTACAAACCCTGAGAAAAGGCTTACGAATCCAGCAAAGAATAAATTAGTAATCCAGGGGGTTCTGAATTTAGGATGAATTTTACTAAATACAGAGGGTAATAATCCATCTCTCGACATGGAAAAGAATACGCGGGATTGACCCATTAACATGACTAACATCACAGAGGTATATCCTGCAAGAATTGCAATGATGATTGTATCTTGAAGCCATGCATACGGGGTTTTGCCAATTGCTGTCGCTACGGGTTTTGCATCTCCTATAAAGTCTTTATAATTCACTAATCCGGTTAATACGTGGGCAAACAAAATATACAAAAGAGTACAAATTGCCAGGGAACCCAAAATGCCGATGGGCATTGATTTTTGGGGTTGTTTTGCTTCTTGTGCAGCGGTAGAAACGGCATCAAATCCGATGAAGGCAAAAAACACAACCGCTGCTCCGCGTAATATTCCGCTCCATCCAAATTCTCCAATGACACCAGTATTTTCAGGGATATAAGGCGTATAATTGGCTGCGTCGGTATATCCAAATCCAACGGCAATAAATACCAGAACTACCGCAACTTTTAGTATCACGAGTAAGCTATTCATGCTGGCAGATTCTTTGGTACCCCGCATTAATACATAAGAAAGCACGAAGATGACTAAAATCGCAGGTAGATTAATAATACCTCCATCCACAATAATGGTATTATTGAGTAGAGATAATTTTTCCCAGGGGGAACAGAAAAATTCTAAGGGAGGATTAATATTATGTTTTAATAAAAATTCAGCGAGATATCTTGACCAGCTTACGGATACCGTTGCTGCGCCTAAGGCATATTCCAGCACTAAGTCCCAACCGATAATCCAGGCGAGGAGTTCGCCCATGGTTGCGTAAGCGTATGTGTATGCACTTCCGGCGATGGGGATCATGGCCGCAAATTCTGCATAACATAATCCTGCAAAACCACAGCCAATTGCTGCAATTAAAAAGGAGATGGTAACTGCAGGGCCTGCATTTTCAGCAGCTGCTATACCCGTTAATGAAAATAATCCTGCCCCAATAATAGCGCCTATTCCCAGCCCAATCAGGCCACGTGAAGTGAGCGTTCTATGAAGTCCTTTTTCACTATCATCAGCCTCTGATACGAGCTGACTAAAGGTTTTAATTCTGAACATCGGATGTATTTTCATAGGGGGATTGTCAAAGATTCACTAAGTTAATCATTTCATAATACTGTGGTAACGAAAATACTAAGGTTTTGCGAAACCTGTTACCAATTAATGTTTTGATTTTTCAGAAACTGCCGAGCATTAGGATTTCCAAGTTTAGCGGCTTCTCTAAAATGATAAACTGCTTTATCATTATTTTTTACATTAAGATAAGCAATTCCTAAATTATTTTGGGCATCCGAAAATTTAGGATCGGCTGCTAAAGAAAGTTCAAAATATTTAATCGCCAAATCATTATTGCCTTGCATTCCATACGCATTTCCTAAATTATTATAGGATTCTGGATTTTTCGGATTTATTTCAATTGCTTTTTCCATAATTTTTATGGCATCAGCAAACCGTCCTTGCATGGCATAAGTATATCCTAAATTATTATAGATCGGAATTAAATCAGGTTTAATAGCTTGGGCTTTTAATAATAATTGTTCAGCTTCTTCAAACCGTTTTAATTGTGCGAGGGTGTACCCTAAATTATTTAATACATCCGGTTGGTCGGCTTTTTCTTTTAGCATTTGTTGATATAATTGTAATGCGGGTTCAAATTGTCCTGCATTTCTCCAAGCATTCGCCATATTTAATCGAATAATCTCATCTTCGGGTTTGAGGCGATGCGCGGCTTCATACGCTTTTGCGGCCTGCGCGTAATCTTTTAAATTGTCATAAGCAAAAGCAAGAGAAGCCCAGCCATCATAAGAGTTGGGATTTAATTCAACCCCTCTTCGTCCGGAAAGTACTGCTTTATCGAAATTTTTAATCGCATTATAGGCAATGGTTAAATTTATAAATCCGAGATCATATTGAGGATTCGACTGGGTACATTTTTCATACCAAGAAATTGATTTTTCAGGTTCTTTTTTATTTTGATAATAAGTGCCAATATTATTATATGCAAAGCTTGCATTGGGATATTGATCAATCACATTTGAAAAAAGCGTTAAGCTATTTTCCCAAACTTTCACACGTTGAAAAGATAAACCTGAATATGCTATTACAATTAAAATTCCTGCGATGGAATATAATTGGGTTTTAGAATTAGGGATTCTGGTAAATGCTTCAGCAACGATATAAAATAATCCAACAGAAGCTAAATAATAATAACGGTCAGCATATACAGCAGCACCTACTGGTAAAAATTGCAAAACCATAACGATGGTTACTAAAAAGAATAACCATCCTCCGGTAATCCAGGAATGGGTTTTACGTAATTTCCAAGCAATACCTGCGGTAAGAGGAATAGAAAGAATAGAGGCATAATAATACCAAGGCATTAGACCTTGGGTTTTTTGAGGATAAGGATAAAAGCAAGATAATTGAATGGGTACTACTGTTTTCCATAAATATTGTAGATATCCATATCCACCGATAAATATATTGTCGAGGTGGGAAAATATTTTTTCATCCCTTATGGCTTTTTCTTGGGCAATAATGGCAATGATACCAAACGCAAGTGCCATCAGCCATATTGGGGCTTTATCAATAATTAAGGTTTTTAAATTAAGAATGTTTCTACCCTTTAAGAAATCTAAGGTTACTAAAGCAGCGGGTAATACCACTGCCATTCCTTTAGAAAGGCAGGATAATAAAAAACAAAGTAGAATAGCACTATAATAAATGGGTTTACGATTTTCTTGCCAACGCTCATAAAAATACATAGCTCCCAGGAAGAAGAAGGTATAGAGTACATCTTTCCGTTCAGCAGCCCAAGCAACTGATTCTACATGCAGCGGGTGTATGGTGAATAATAATGCAGTAATACCTCCAATGGTAATATTTTGAGTAAATCGGCGGAAGAAAAAAAATACTAATAAAGTATTTCCTAAATGCAGCAATAGATTATCTAAATGATATAATAACGGTTCTGCCTGTACGAGTTGATATTCGATAGCATACGTCAATAAGGTTATCGGGTGATAATTTCCGGTATAAAAGGAGGAAAATAAATGAATAATTGCCTCGAGGGAAAAACTTTGAATTAAGGTATTTTGAATGATATAGGAATCATCATCCCAATTCACTAATTCATGGGTAAGGGCTGGAAAGTAAATAAATATAGTAATTAAGAGAAGGCCAATAATCCATGTCCAGAATGTTTTAGGATTTTCTTTTTCAGGAATTCTTGCAGCCGGTGGAGGAGTAGGAGTAGGGGCTGGTGTTGGTTTTGTATTTTTTTTCTTCATGGGAGAATATCTTATTATATTGATAATTATAATTAATTACCAGGAAAACCCATTTTGTTTTAATAATTGTTGTGCACCTTCATGGCCTAATCTAGCTGCCTTTTGATAATGTTCCAGTGCTTTATTTTGATTGTTTTGTTGGCTCCAATATAAACCCAAATTATATTGAGGTTCGCTATAATCAGATCTTAGACTTGCCGATTTTTCAAATGCATTTTTGGCTTTAGGTCCTTTGCCTGAAACTGCATAAGCGGTGCCTAAATTATTCCAGGCTTCGGGTTTATTAGGATTTAAAGCAAGCGATTTTTCGAAATATTGAATAGCATCCGGATATTTACCCTGACGAAAATATTCAGTACCAGCATTTAAATACGCATCCGCATTTTCAGGATTTTGGGAAATCTGCTCTAAATAAGTAGTGAGTGCATCTTTAATTTTTCCGTCCCGGGTATCTTGAGCGGTTTTAATTTTTTGTAAAGCATCTGCATCTCCGGGAATTAATTGTAATATTCTTTGATAATACTGAATAGCAGCAGCATACTCTTTCTGACTAAATTTTACATCCCCCAAATTATGCAACGGTCTGATATCATTGGGTAAAAGTTTAATTACTTCTAAATACGCTTTTTCTGCTCCTACATAATCTCCCTTCATTTGCATAGCTGCGCCGAAGTTTAAATAACCGGATGGATCTTTCGGGCTTTTTTGAATTACCTGATAAAATTGAGTAGCGGCTTCATCGTATTTTTTTTGGGAGAAATAAATATTTCCCAAATTACTATATGCATTTACATATCCGGAATAAATTTCTAATGCTTTTTCTGCACAAATAATTGCAGAATCAGAATTTCCTAAATCTTTATATAATATCCCCATATTATTCCAGGCTTCAGAATATTTAGGGTTATAATAAATGGCTTTTTGATAATAGCTTAATGCAGTTCTATCTTTTTTCTCAATTCCTAATATAGTTCCGATATTATTATAAGCAACGGCTGCGGTAGGTTCACAGGCAATTACATTTTCGAATAACTCAATGCTACTTGACCAAGTATCTGCTTGGCGAAAAGTTAGAATTGCCAGTATACTTCCGATAATTCCTAACACATAAGGCTGAATTGATTTTTGTAGATGTGTAAATGCATACCCAAGTCCAATACACCATCCAATTGAGGAAACATAAAAATATCTATCTGCAGTAAGGGCTGAACCTACCGGTAATATTTGAACTACAATTGAAATACATCCGGCATAAAATAAAAATGCCCAAGTAATCCAGCCGTTTAAATGTTTGCGTAAAAATGCCACAGCACTAATGATGACTAGTGTTCCGCCTAATGAGGCCCAAACAAAAACAGGAATTATTTCTCCAGGTTTAAAAGGGTAGGGATAAAATGCACATAAACCCCAAGGTGCGATAAATCGGGTTAAATAAAATTGAAATCCATAAATTACCAGAATAATATTTTCTGGAATAGAATATCCCGATTTTTCAATTATGGTACCCTGAGCTGCCTGGGCTTTAATCGCAATATATCCGAATAGAATCGAAATTAAAATAAAAGGTAGAATTGAAATTAAATATTTTCGATTTAAAATAGAATTTACACCTTCTTTAAAATAATCCGTTAATAAAATTACGCCTGTTAAAGTGATTGCCATTCCTTTCGATAAGTTTGACAATACAAATAATGCGAGGGATATAATTAAATCTAAATAGGAAGCAGATTTACGATAGTCGAGCCATTTAATCCAGGCTGCGAGCCAAAAAGTGGTATAGAGTACATCTTTGCGTTCTGATACCCATGCTACCGATTCAACGTGTAAAGGATGTACAACAAATAATATTGCAGCAGGCCAAGCGGCTTCAATGGAAAATAATCGAGTCGTTAAATGAAAAATAAAACTAGCACAAAGAGCATGTAGTAATAAATTAGTAAGAATATAACTCCAGGGATTTAATCCTCCGAAAAGGTGATTAATTCCGAGCGATAAAATGGTGAGCGGGTGATAATTTCCTGCAATATTTAGGGTAGAAAATATTTCGGGAATTTTACTCCAGGTAAAACCTGTAACCAAGGGATTTTCATAAACATAACCTTGATCATCCCAATTGGTAAATTCATTATTTAAAGCAGCGGCATACACCAATAAAGTTATGCCAAGTAAAATCAGATAGGGGCGGTAATTAACTAAGAATTGGGAACCAGAGGGTGATTTTTTCCGGTTAGGTTTCATTTTCAAAATAGTAATCAGTTATCTTCCGGAATGGCAATCATTTCCATGTTTAATTCCAGAATGTCCATAAAATCTTGCCCGGATTCCATCATATCCGGATCATCTGAATAATAATACCATTTAATTGAAACGGTTTTATTGGAATCCTGAATTTGTTTAATAATTCTCAATATTTCGAGTAAGAATTTAGAGGAACTGGTATTAAAATAATCTAACTGTACTTCAAGCGTAGTAATTGGGGATGGATGGGAGGCATAATTTCGTAACCAAGCTAAAACAGGTCTGTATACTTCTTCAGAATTTTCGGGAATAGAAGTTCCTTTAAGGATAAGGTTTCCATTTTGTTCTAAAGAAATTTCCGGCGAAATATCGGTGCCAGTTAGGTAAAACTTTTCCATAATATTTAATCTCGATGGGAATTAACTTTAATGGTTAGGGTAAAAAAGGACAAAGTATCGTTGATGGGTTTTAGACTGTAGTTTACTTTTTCGCCTGATTTACGGGCGATATCAATTAATCCTAAACCTGCTCCTCCCTTGGCAGATAGAGATTCATTTTCAAGAACCGATTGATAATATTCGCGTAATTCATCTCGATTCATCCCGTTAATGCGGTCTAATTTATTGCTTAGGTCTTGAGCGTCCTGTGTAGGAATAAAATTTCCAGTAGCTACCAGATAATATCCTGGGGAATGGCAAATGGCTAAAATGGCATTATTTGAATTTGCATTAAGTTCGTGTTCTTCAACGTGTTTAATTAAATTCTGAATGGATTCCACCATCACGTTAAAGATTTTTTTTCGGATGACTACTTTTTCTCCCATCTGTTCCAACTTTTGTTCGGTTGTTTTCAGCAGGGAACGAAGGAGTTCATTAGAAACCTGCCCTTTATATAGGAGGAGGATATTCTCGGTTTCCATACCGAGAAAATATTTATGCAGGTCCATGGATTCCGACAAGAGCTAAGAGATGTAAACTTACAAATAATTCATTATTCGGGAATTGAGGCAGTAGCATTCAGTTTTAATTCGGAATAAATGAGTTGATGGATTCTGGTGCGAATTTTATCCTGAATTAACTTCCGATTTTCAGCGGAAGGGTAGGTTCGATTGGATAAAAAAATGAAGAGTAAATCGTTTTCCGGATCAGCCCAAACGCAGGTACCTGTAAAGCCGGTATGTCCAAATGTGGAAGGGCTACAAGCAGTAGCGGCAATACTATTCGGACTCGGTTTATCCCATCCTAATCCACGATAACTCCCCGGTTGGGTTCGGGTAAACTCTTGAATAATTGCGGGAGATAAAAAAGTATCCTTCCCAACGATTCCATTTCGCATTAGCATTTGAAACAGTTTTCCTAAATCTGTAACACTGCTAAATAATCCTGCATTTCCAGAAATACCTCCTAACATGGCTGCCATTGGGTCATGCACATAACCTTGAATTACTTGTTTTCTCCAGGATTGATCCATTTCTGTTGGAGGGCAATTTTGTGCCAACCCCTTTTTTCCTGGACAAAATCCAGTGGTGTGCATTCCTAATGGCTGGTAAAAATTATGCTCACAATATTCAGCCAAGGATTGATGCGTGACTCGTTCGATAATCCTTTGCAGACATATCATATTTAAATCACTATACACATAAGTATTGGGCGTGGATCGAGGAGCCATTAAAGTGGCGTTAAACACTGAGTCCACATACCCATTCACCTGATACATGTTGGGTGCAATTTGTAACGGAAAGGAAGAAGAGGAATCGGATTGATAAATTTCGGGTTTCCAATTTTGAGTAGGAGTTAGGGTTCTTAAGGATAAGGGAAGGGAAGCGGGTAATCCGCTGGTATGTTGTAATAAATTCCTGAGGGTAATTGTTCCATTTTTGGTTTTCCGTAACTCTGGAAGGTAGGCGGTCATAGGGCTATCCAAAGCTAGTTTTCTGTTTTGCACCAAATGCATACAAGCCAAAGTAGTTGCACAAACTTTAGTTAAAGAAGCTAGGTCATATTGGGTAGTCCATGGATTTACGGAAGTACTAGAGGGTTCGTAGGTAAATTGCCCATAACCTTTGGCCAATAGAAGATTGTTTTTGTGAGCGACTAGAATTGCACATCCGGGAAAGGTATGCGCATACAAGGCAGGATACACAATACTATCAAGGGCTTGCTCAAAGGAGGGATTTAGTAACGAAGAATATAATCGTGGCCTAATTGGCTGGGTTAAAATACTTGTTTTTGCAGGAAAGATACCAGCAGAAACAGGGAGTGCGCCTATGGCAGGGATAGCACCCCAAATAATATCCGCCACAGATTGCATGGCAACAGTGTCTTCCTCATATGCTACTAACACTGCAGCAGCACTTCCTTCAAATTTCAAGGCATAAGGGTTTCCAAACCAAACAGTAGTAACAGCAGGGTGACTGGCTTCAAGCGAAGAGATTAACGTTTGCAGGGAAGGGGAAATGCCATAAGATTTAGAGGCTTTTGAACTCATGCCCTGAACGCTAATAACCACCTGATCAGCGGCTCTTACTTTTTCCTTGAGGGTTATGATTTCTTCAGGGGTGGGCTCAAATGGAAAACAGGCGGAAGTTAGTGGTCCATATCTTGAAACATAGGAGGAGAACTTTCCGGGTGCAGAACATTGCAATTCGATAGTTAGCAATTTGTCGGGCATTTTCGAAAAAGGCAAGGTTTGATTTCGGTTTCTCACCAACGTTATGGCTTGATCAAATAAATTTTGTTTCAGTTGAATAGTATGAGGATTTAATAGAGCATTGGCTTGTATTCTGGGAGAGGACCAACGTTGGGTGTCCAATCCTAAGAAATGTTTCATCGCCAATATCTTCAATACACTGCTATCAATTCGAGAGATGGATAACTTTCCCTCTCGGATGGCTAAATGTATTTTTTCACGTGCTTTGGTCAATTGGTCAGGAAATAGAAGGATATCATTCCCGGCAATCAGGGCTTGCACTTCCGCATCTCCATCCTTATAATATTTGAATACCCCTTTCATGTTTAAGGCATCGGTAAAGATTAACCCTTGAAAATTCAAAGATTGTTTTAGCAAACCCTGCACGATTAGGGGAGATAGGGTAGAGGCTTGATGTGGGGTAGGATCTAATAAGGGTAAATAAAGATGGCCTACCATACAAGCACCCACTCCAGCAGAAAATAATTTGCGAAAGGGAATGAGTTCTAAGCTATCCAATCTTTTTTGGGAATAGGGGATGAGGGGAAGATCGAGATGAGAATCGGTATCTGTATCCCCATGACCTGGAAAGTGTTTAGCACAGGCTAACACTTTACCTGCTTGTAAACCTCTCATCATTGCAATAGAATGAGTGCTGACCCTTTCTTCCAATTCCCCAAAAGAACGATCATTAATTACAGGGTTTTGAGGATTGTTGTTGATATCTGCAACCGGACTGAAATTTACTTGCACGCCAGATGCACGGCAGTGTTTGGCTATTTCCAAGCCTAATAAAAAGATAAGGCTATCGGATTGAATTGCACCTAAAGTGAGTGCATGGGGAAATCGAATTACAGAATCAAGTCTCATTTGTAAGCCCCATTCTGCATCTTGGGCGATCAATAAAGGCAAATCACTGATCCCTTGTAGTTGATTTACTAATTTCAATTGGGCATGTGGACTTCCTTGCATGCAAATTAACCCCCCTACTTTTTGGGTAAGGAGTTGATTTACAATACGGGTGAGATAAACAGAGTCCCGGTTACTGTAAACCGGAATCATAAACAATTGCCCTATTTTTTCATCTATCGTAAGCGTATCTAATACAGACCTTGCCCAGTTCAAAGATTTATCCGGGAATTTCCAACTTTCCTGAGGATTAGATTTTGGAGGAATGGAACCTGGCGCCAATATTCCGAATGCCCAAATACAAATCCAAAGCAATAATCTTTTGGAAGGAGGTTTTTGCATAGGGTTAAATTACAGGTTAGTTTAATATCAAAAACTTTCCGTTGAAAACTCAAGAGGTTATCCACGCATTATTTTTCAAGTAAGGGGGGATTTAGTAAGGAAAAATAAAGAAATCCCATAAAGCAAAACATTATCTTTAAATTTATAAATAAGTATACTATCCTATGTCAGACTTTAAAGATTCATTTTTACCCGGAGAAAAGGTAAGGTTTCTGCAATATAAGGGAGAAGGAGTGGTTACGGAGGTGCATGGAGATGGCACTTGCACGGTATTGGTGGATGGATTTATGGAAGAAAGATTTTTGGTTAAGGATTTGGTTGCCTTATCCTTTAGGACAGAAGAATCTGAAAAAGCCAAAAGTTCATCTGTCGTAGAAAACCCAGTTGCCATAAGGGTTTCCGGGTGTTGGTGGGGCGGAACCCCAGCGATAGAGGACGAATCTTCCCAATATATTATCAATCATACCGGAAACCGTTTGTATGTTACTTGTTACCAAGAAGAGACAAAAGGATGGAAGCGAATAGCTGGAGGGATTTGGGAATACAAAAAGGCAATTTATTTAGGGAAGATTAAGATTCCTTATCGAGGGCCAGCCGGTTCTTTTGCTTTACAAGCTATTTGTGATGAACCCGGTGTAAATGCCATATCTCCTCCGCTTCAAATATTATGGAAGCCTATGCCCAACTGGTGGGAAGGAAAGACAAGAGAAGATGTTATGCCCGGATATTCGATGTTTACTCGAAGTTTAGTTCCCAATGGAAAGGAAACTTCAAAGGAAGGAGAAGGAGAGAAAACCAAAGACCCTTTATTTGCGAATAAAAATAAAATAGAGATAGATCTTCACATACAGGAATTAGATAAAAATTTTCCATCAAAGGATCCATTGGTCATTATGGATTTCCAGCTCCAGGAATTCAGAAAAAAATTAGAATCTGCAATTCATGCAGGAGTATCCGATATGATATTTATTCATGGGGTAGGAAATGGGAAATTGAAAAAGTGCATTCATAAAGAACTAAAAGAACATCCCGTTGTTAGTAAGTATGAAGAAGCGAATCCTAAACAATATGGGTATGGCGCCACTCGAGTGTATTTCTAATACCACAGATTATCCCAGAGGGAATCAAATTGTCCATTAATATTCTTTTGGTATCACTTAATTTTAATATCAGATTCTATTAAATAATAAAATATGTTTAAATCAAAATTTTGGTTAGGTATTGGGTTGATCCTGTTTCTAATAAATATTAGCAATTTGTTGGGTCAATGCCGTCCCATATTTTATACTGGTCTAACCCAGTGGGGATTTTTATACAATGCCGGAGATAGCATTACCAGAGTTCAGTTTCATACCTTAAATAATTATTCAGGTAATACCAGTGCTATTACCGATTCTGTATATTCAGATTACACTAATTTGAGTACCTCTGTATGCAGAGGGGCTACCTATCCTTTAACTGTATGGGCTGGTGATACTAATGTTTATAGAAGTGGGACAATTGCCTGGATAGATTTTAATGGCAATGGAAGTTATGAAACTTCTGAAATGGTATTACGAGATTCAGCCAGTGTAACCCATAGATCAATAGCTGCGCAAAGTCAGGTAACCATTCCGGTGAATGCAGTATTGGGGACAGTTACCATGAGGGTTTTAAGCGCATTTACATATAATACACCTCAATTTCCGGGGAAGATGCCACCCAATGATGCCTGTTATGCCTATAACCTCGTATGCGTGGACTCCGCTCCATCCTTTAATGGAGTGCCTTATCCCGATATTGACCCGGGATGTTTTCAATGTATTTCTTGTCAAGCATTGACCGGGGAATTTGAAGAGTATTCCATAGTAATCTTACCTTCTCCATCCGTAATAGTAAGTGGAGGGGCGAATTTATGCTCAGGTCAAAGTACACAAGTATCTTTTCAGTTTTCGGGAGCTAGTCCCTGGAATTTTAATTACACTGATGGGGTTCAAAATTATACCCAGACAGGTATTACTTCTACACCGTTTGTAATATCCCTTACCCCAACCGCAAGCCGCACTTGGCAGGTGACTGGCCTTCAGAATCAAGTTTGTAGTGGAATCATTTCAGGTGTCGCACCTGTGAATGTATATGCCCCTACAGGGGTTGTTTTATCGGGAAGTCAGACAATTTGTTCTGGAGCCACGCAGACCTTAAGTTTTGCCCTCACTGGGGCAAGTCCATGGACGTTAACTTGGTCAGATGGCACCACCCCAACCACACAATCTGGAATCACCCAATCTCCCTATTTGGTAAATGTTTCCCCAACGGTTAATACTACTTATCTTCCCATATCCCTTTCTGGGAGCTGTGGTTCTGGAGGGATTAATGGAAGTGCGAATGTCCAAATCAGCAATCAGCTTTCTGCTTTAATGACAGGCCCTTCAGAAGTTTGTTCAGGAAATGGGATAATATTAACATTTACTATTTCAGGAGCCTCTCCTTATCAACTCACCTGGACAGATGGCAGTACCCAACAAACCCTTACCAGATTAACTCAAAGCCCCTATTATTTTTCAGAAACGCCATTGTCTTCCAGAACCTATTCATGGATTCAAGTAAGTAACGCCTGTGTTCCAGCTGGACAGTTAAATGGACAAGTAAACTTAACAGTACATAGCCAACCCGGGGTTACTTTTCCGGGAGGAGCACAATACTTTTGTAATCAACCTACGTTAGCAGAATCCTTTACCCTGACTGGGGTTTCCCCTTGGCAGGTCACATATACAGATGGAACTCAATCTTTCAACCTTACAGGAATTACTACTACACCATTCACCTATTCCCAATTTATCACCCATTCAGGTCCATCTGATACCTTAACTTATACTCCGGTTCAGATAAGTGATGCCCATTGTACACAAATCGGTGGATCAGGCTTTATAAGATTTATTCAGGATTTTGGTCCTCAAGCAGTTTTATCTGGAACCCAAACAGTTTGTGCAGGTCAATCGGCAAGTCTATCCATCCTTGGAACTTCAGGATATCAACCTTGGGATATAGAATATGATGATGGAACAGTACAAACCACCATTACTGGAATTACCTCCTTGCCTTATATATTTTCGGTGACCCCCACTGCACAAACTACTTATACGGTTACCTCTTTAATTCATAGTTGCCCTCAGGCTCAAGTTTCCGGAACCCCAGTGGTTTCTCAGGCAGGCCCTTCAAACGCAACGTTAACAGGCCCTTCCACCATTTGTACCCCTAATGCTGGAAATTTAACCATTCAATTAACCGGAAATTCTCCTTGGACGATTAACTATAGTGACGGAACTTCATCGCTTCAAGTTTCTGGAATTACGAGTTCTCCTTATTTAATAGGGATTACTCCGCTGAGTAATACCACTTATACCTTACAAAACGTGGCCGGTACGGGTTGTTTACAAGGATCAGCATCGGGCACGGTTGCGCTTCAAGTGAATCATCCCGTTCAGGGCGCGGTTAGCGGTAGATCTGATATTTGCCCTGGAGATACAGTTCGTTTATATACCTTTCTTCAAGGCACTACACCTTGGTCTTTTCAATGGAGTGATGGGGTCAATACTCAATCGGTTACAGGACTTTCCCAAAGCCCTTATATAATTACCCTAACCCCTTCAACCACTCGGACCTATACCTTTACTGGGCTTCAAAATCAATGTGGGCAAGGGATATGGAATGGAACCCAGCCTCGTATTATTCAGGTAAGAACTCCCTTAAGTGGTCAACTATCAGGACCATCTTCTTTATGTTTTGGCCAAAATGCAATGTTAACTTTAAATATTTCAGGCGGAACACCTCCTTGGTCTTTTAGTTATAGTGATGGTAGTACAGGAATTACGCAATCCAACGTTACAGCATCCCCTTTCACAATACCTATACAACCTTCCACGGCATTAACGTACACCTTGTTAAATCTGCAGGATAATTTATGTTCGGGAAATGCAGGAAGTCCTATTGGAATATGGGTAAATTCACGACCCCAAGCACAATGGTCAGGTGGTCAGGCTATTTGTACCGGAGATAGTATTATAATTTCAGCACCTTTATCCGGACAAGGTCCTTGGGATTTAACCTGGACAGATGGAACCACTCAATATTCAGATACAGGTATAAATAATACAGCCTGGCAATGGGTTACTACTCCTACCAATTCAACTACTTATAGTTTAGTATCCATTCAAGATGCTTTGTGTGAAAATCTACTTTCTCAAAATTATGTGGCAACAGTGAACCCAATACCAACGGGTCAATTGTTAACTGCGCCTAATTTACCCCTTTGTGCAGGAAGTTTATTACAACTTTCTGTGATTACAACAGGAACACCACCATATACAGTAACTTATTCTGACGGTATCTCAACACAAACCTTTACGGGTATAACAGCTTCTCCGGGAATCTTAACCCTTGCCCCTCAGCAATCTACTACCTATTCCTTATTGCAAGTTCAGGATCAATATTGTTCTGTAAATTTAAATGACACCTTATGGGTTCCAGTTGTTGCTTTACCAACTTTGGATTTTAGTTATACCCCGGATTTGAATTCTCCTTGGATAATAAATTTTGCTACTATTCCTGCGGGATTATCTCCAATTCTCTGGGATTTTGGAGATGGCACTTCTTCAACTTTGAATTCTGTTCAACATACTTATACTCCTACTGGCGGTGGTCAACCCGTTCCTTTTGTAGTTACCTTAACACTTACGGATTATTGTGGGGTTTTTGTAAAGGATACCACCATCCTCATTACACCAGTAGGTCTTGAATCGGAGGCATTACCACAAAGTCAGGAGTATGTTTATCCGAACCCAATTACAACTGAGAGTATCTTAAATATTAAGTCCAGAATCAATGTTACTCAAATTGAAATAACAGATGTTTTGGGTAGAATTGTTTATCATGAGGATAGGGATAATCCGATTGATCAAGTTAATTTGTCCAGCATACCCATTGGGTCTTATCAACTGAAAATAAGCGATAAATCAGGGGTAGCTCGAGTTTTTACCTTTGTGATTTATTAAGATTCTATTGATTTAGGGGCGAACAATGTCCACTAAGTAAACAAACAAAAATCGTAAGTTTCGGGAAGTCATGAAGGCTTGGCTGAAACTTTCAAATCGGCAATATCGTCAACTTACCTTATTGCTTGTAACCATAGGGATTTTTCAATTTGCGTTTGAAGATATCGTTCCGGAGTTAAGCGAGGTAACGAGTTCAACATCTACGCTGAATACAACCATACCCTTAGATATTAACCAGGCGGACAGCATCCAATTAGAGAGATTGCCAAGTATTGGTCCGGTGTTAGCCGGAAGGATTGTAAAATTCAGAGCTAGGATAGGATGTTTTAAAAATTACCAAGCGTTATTAGGGATATATGGATGGAAGGAAAATGCGATTCAGGATTTAGTAAAAAAAGGAAGGATTTATATCGGGAATTGCAATCGTAAAATAGGTTATGATTATAAGTCTAAAACATATTTAAAGTACGAGAAGAATTGGGATTATAAAACATGGGAGGTGAACTTAGATGCACGTATTCGACCCCTGTTGGAATGGGATTCCATTTCATTACGAGACGAGTTAAACTTGCCAGGATGGTTAGCACAGAAGCTAAGTGGGCTAATCAAAGAAGGCAAGGTAAAAGGACCTCTTGACCTACAAAGAATACCAGGTTTGGGAATCGGAAAGGTAGATAGTATAAACCAAGTATTGTTTGCCTCAGTTTTGTTAGATTCTGTGAAAGAGAATATTCCCCATAATTGGGAGGAAGTTGTGATGGTTCAGAAGGTATATGATTTAAATCAAATTCAATATGAAGAATTATGTTCAATACCAGGAATAGGACGGAAGAATGCAATAAAGATTTTAGATTTTAGAAAAAGGATTCGGTGTTTCTTAAATCCTGAACAATTGAAAGAGCCCTTGGGTCCATTAACTTGGATGGAGTTTGCGAAAGCACTTCCATTTATTAGCTGTACATTTTCATCAGACACTTGTTATGTTTTTATTAATCGAGAAACAGAGGAAGAATTAAGTCAACATCCCTTAATTGGAAAAAAGAATGCCAAATTGATTTCAAGATATCGGGAAGAACATGGAAGGTTTGTAAGTCAGCAAAGTTTGTTGAAACTTTATGGAGTAAAGCCAGACGTTTGGCAAATGATTTCACCCTATTTAAAATTTGAATGAATATAGAATTGAAATTACTAGAGCGCTTTAGAGTAGTTGAGGATTTTCCGAAAAAGGGAATTAGTTTTAAAGATATAAGTCCTGTGTTTATAGATCCTGAAATGGTAAGGGAAATGATTGAAGCCATGTCAGAACCATGGAAAGGAAAGGGTATTACTCGAGTATTGGGAATAGAAAGTAGGGGGTTTTTGGTGGGTCCTAGTTTGGCTTTGGCTTTGGATGCAGGTTTTTTAATGGTGAGAAAAAAAGGAAAATTACCGCCAGATACAATTGAAAGGTCATATAGTTTGGAATATGGAGAAGCTATCATTGAGATGGCAAAAAATGATATAAATTCTTCAGATAGAGTATTAATTCATGATGATTTGTTAGCCACGGGTGGAACTGCCGGAGCAGCGGCACATTTGGTGAAATCCATTGGGGCAACATTAGTTGGATTTAGTTTTATTTCCAGTCTTAGTTTTTTACCTGGAAAAGAAGCGTTATCACAATTTGATTGCCCAATCCACTCGATTGTGGAATTTTGAACCTAATTTTGTGTTTTAGCATTTATTAATCATAAATCTCAACTCTTAAACTCCAATACTTGCTTCCATGGAATTTCAATTAACTGAAAACCAGCTCATGATTGCCGATACGGTTCAAAAATTTGCTGAAGAAAAAATAAGGCCTGTAATGATGGAATTTGATGAAAGTCAAGAATTTCCACTTGAGATATTCAAAGCTTTAGGATCCTTAGGATTGATGGGTATGTTAGTTCCTGAAGAATTTGGAGGATCAGGTTTAGGTTATTACGAGTATGTAACTGCAATTTCCGAGTTGGCGAGGGTGGATGGTTCTATTGGATTATCTATGGCAGCGCATAACTCATTATGTACCGGACATATTTTACAATTTGGAAACGCTGAACAAAAGGCACTTTATCTCCCTAAATTAGCTACGGCGGAATGGATTGGGGCTTGGGGCTTAACAGAACCCAATACTGGTTCGGATGCAGGAAATATGCTGACAACCGCCAAAAAAGACGGGGACGATTGGATCATTAATGGAGCTAAAAATTTCATTACACATGGGAAAGTAGGGCAAGTGGCTGTAGTGATTGTAAGAACCGGAGAAAAAGGCGATTCACATGGCATGACTACTTTCATCATTGAAAAAGGAACCCCTGGATTTACCAATGGTAAAAAAGAAAACAAGTTAGGATGTAGAGCTTCAGATACTTCTGAACTTATTTTCGATAACGTACGTGTTTCTGACCGTCAAAGAGTTGGAGAAATTGGAGATGGGTTTATTCAGGCGATGAAAGTGTTGGATGGAGGTAGAATATCGATTGCTGCTTTAGCTTTGGGTATCGCCAAAGGAGCTTTAGACGCAAGTATTAAATATGCTCAGGAACGGCAACAGTTTGGTAAGCCAATCGGAGAATTTCAAGGTATTGGATTCAAATTGGCAAACATGAAAATGGAATTGGAGGCTGCTGAGTTATTAACTTTCCGTGCTGCTGATTTAAAGAATAGGGGAGAGAAGGTAACCAAAGAATCAGCTATGGCTAAGTTGTATGCTTCTGAAGTTGCGGTAAGAATTGCAAATGAAGCGGTTCAGATTTTTGGAGGATATGGCTTTCTAAAAGATTTTCCAGTTGAAAAGTTTTATAGAGATGTAAAACTTTGTACCATTGGAGAAGGAACTTCCGAAATTCAAAAATTGGTGATTGCGAGAAGTATTTTGAAGTAAAACAACGTATTTCTTTAGTAAAATACAGGGAAGAAATGGATTCAGGATGTCATTTAAGGCAGGTTAATTGGCTACTCAATCCAATGCTTTAACCATTCAGAGGCAAACTATATAGAATATGGTACTATTCCTTAAATTTGTTATCAGTTAGATGTATAAATTACTTACGGATGAGGATTAACATACTTGGGTTATTGGGAATATTGTTTTTGACAACTTTGCAGGTATCTGCTCAATTGTCAAATCCAGCCATAGGGGCAGCCCAAACCATATGTTCAGGAGGAAGTGCAGTGTTAACGGGTGCAATTCCTACGGGATGCGCAGGAACGAATACCTATACCTGGCAAAGTTCAAACAATAATATAACCTGGACGACAGCAGTTTCTACTACCAATCAGAACTATAATCAAGTAGTTTCTGCAAATACTTATTTTCGCCGAATCACCACAAATTCAGGATGTGTTGGGTCTCCAGTTACCTCAGTATCTGTAGCGGTAACCATTAATCCGAATCCAGCACCTGCCCCCCCAAGTGGAATTGTAGAGGATACGGTTTGTGCCAATACTTTAGCTATTCTTCAAGCCATTTTTGGAGCTGGAGGGAATCAAGTGAATTGGTATGATTCTCCTACTCAAGGATTATTATTAGGAAACGGACAATTTTTTACCCCAGCTCCACCAGTAACTACAACATACTATGTTGCAACAGTAAATACGGTAACTGGGTGCTTAAGTTCACCCCGATTACCTGTGGTTGCAACCGTTGAAATACTCCCAAATCCAACAGGGGTGACAGTAAGTGCTGCAAGATGTGGCTCTGGTGCTGTGAATTTGAGTGCAACTCCTGGAGTTGGAGGAGATCAGGTATTGTGGTATCAACCTACGAATACTCAAATTGGTTCTGGGTCTCCTTTTGTTTTTAATGCAACTAACTCCACCACGGTTTACGTAGCAACAACCAATACCGTAACAGGTTGTTTGAGTAATCAAGTTTCAATTCCGATTACAGTTTATAATCCCATAGGAAATAATGTCGTAAATGCCAGTCAAGCTTTATGTATTGGTTCAGTGGGTACTCAATTAACTGGTCTTGTTCCTACTGGAGCGGATGGCAATTTTACTTATGCTTGGGAAACCAGTAGTAATTTAATTACCTGGAATCAAGTCGCTGCTACTACCGCTTTTTCCCCGGGAGCACCAACGGCAAATACTTATTATCGTAGAATTGTAAATTCAACCGTTTGCCCAGGAAATACCAGTTTGATTTTAGCGATTCAAGTAGATAATCCCATTATCGCTAATACAATTCTTACTGATCAATCCATTTGTACAGGTACTGCCCCTATCACCTTAACAGGCTCACAACCTAGCGGAGGAGACGGAACCACTTTTACTTACCAATGGCAAAATAGCACAAATGGGGTAACCTTTAATAATATTGGAGGAGGCAATGCCATTAATTATTCGCCCCCTGTTTTAGCAGTATCAACTTATTATCGAAGAGTTGTGGGTTCGGGGCAGTGTGCTCCTTCTACCTCAGCTTCGGTTTTAATCACTGTGTTTCCTGTCGTAACCAATAATACCATTGGTAGTGCTCAAACTATTTGTACCGGAAGTACTCCTACGGCCTTAACAGGTTCAGTTCCATTAGGGGGAAGCGGTACTTATATCTATCAATGGGAAAGTAGTTCTAATAACTTTTTTTACAATACAATTACAGGAGAGATAAATCAGAATCTTACGCTCGGAACTATTGTTACAACTACCTATTATCGAAGAGTAGTATCTGCGACCTGTTCAAATACTTCCACAATGGTTCAAATTACTGCTAATCCTAACATTAGCAATAATACCTTAAGCGCAAACCAGACTATTTGTACAGGAGGTGTTGGTGCCACGATTGTGGGTGCTCCCCCAGCAGGCGGAAATGGAATATACACCTATTTATGGGAAAGCAGTAATGATAATGCTACCTGGGTTACACATCCTGGAACTGGCGTTAATCTAAGCCCTACTAGTATTACTCAAAATACCTACTATCGTAGGATTGTAAGTTCTCCCCCCTGTTTGGCCAATACCAGTGTTTCCATGAGTATTACGACCAATCCTGTAATCGGAAATAACAGTATTACTGGGGCTCAAACTACTTGTGCAAATACATCTACCGTAACGCTAACCGGAACCTTGCCAACGGGTGGGTCAGGTACTTATACTTATACTTGGGAATCATCCACCAATAATGTTACCTGGGTGAATATTGGTCAAAATACCATTAGCTATTTACCGGGGGTATTAACCACCAGCACATATTGGCGTAGAATTGTGAATGCCCCTCCTTGTGCTGCAAGCACTTCTGCTTCTGTATATGTTTTAGTTTATCCTGTATTAAGCAATTTTAACGTCTCTGCTTCCCAAACCATCTGCACAGGAGCTTCTCCATCAAACTTAACTGGTCCTGGGCCAGCTGGAGGAACCGGAAGTTATGCTTTTCAATGGGAAAGCAGTGCAAATAATAATACTTGGAACTTCTTACCGGGTGAAATCCTGAGTTCACTTTCTCCTGGAAGTCTTACAGCGATAACTTATTATCGCAGACAATTATCCTCTTCCCCTTGCATTGCAACCAGTAACACTATACAAATTGACATTGACCTACCTCATGCCAATAATGTAATCGGGAATGATCAAACCATTTGTACAGGAGCAATTCCTGCTACGTTAACAGGATCTTTGCCTACTGGAGGAACAGGCACATTAACCTATCAATGGCAATCGAGTTCGAACAATATCACTTTTGGGCCTATTGTTCCTAACGGAACAAATCAAAACTACACTTCAGGTGCATTAACTGCAACACGTTATTTTAGGCGTATTGTAAACACCGGTGCTTGTTCTCCTTTAACTAGTACGGTAGTCACAGTTCAAGTGGATCAATTATTAGGCAATAATTTAATTGGAAATAACAGCACGATTTGTGCAGGTTCTGCTCCTTTAGTCACCACAGGAGCCTTGCCTACTGGAGGATCCAGTCCCTATAATTATCAATGGGAAAGTAGTACCAACAATGTAGTTTGGAATCCTATAGTTGGGGAAATTCTTCAAGATCTAACCTCTCCTGTTTTAACCAATAACACATATTATAGAAGGATTGTAACTGGTGGAGCTTGTGCTGGTATTACAAGCACTTCTATTTCTATTGCTGTTCAACCTGCGCTGGGGTTAAATACCATTCAACCTTCCCAGATAATTTGTTCTGGAACTTCCCCTCAATTATTAAGTGGAAGCACTCCATCTGGAGGATCAGGGGTGTATACTTATGAATGGCTTAGTTCTACAGATAACAGCACATTCACATTTATTACGGGAGCAAATGCTTCAACTTATTCAACTGGTCCATTAACACAAAACGCCTATTACCGAAGAGTAGTTATTTCTGGGGCTTGTAATCCTTCAACCACAGCTTCACAAATTATTACAGTACAGGGATTAATCGGGAATAACTTGATTGGTACTAATCAATCCATTTGTGGAGGAACCACATTTACCACCTTAAGTGGAAGCGTTCCTAGTGGAGGAAGTGGGGCTTATACTTACCAATGGCAAACCAGTAGTGATAATATAACTTGGACTTCTGCAAGTGGCTTAACACAGCAAGGGGTAACCGGGTATGTACTTAATTCAAATACTTATTTCCGAAGGGTGGTAAGTGCACCTCCTTGTACCGCCTCCACTAGTGGTGTGGTTACGATATCTGTACAACCCTCCGTTGGGAATAATATCATTGGAGCTAACCAAACGGTTTGTGCCGGGGGTGTACCGAACCCATTCACAGGGGTAATCCCGACAGGTGGAAATGGGGTATATGCCTATCAATGGGAAAGTAGTAGTAATAATTCTTCCTGGACTGCCATCACCAACCAAACTAATACTGGATATACTCCAGGGACTTTAGTGGTGATTACTTATTATCGAAGGATGGTCACAACAGGGTTATGTTCACCGCATTCCTCCAATTTAATTACCATACAAACTGATAACTTTTTAGGTTCTAATTTGATTGGAACCGCACAGACCATTTGTAATGGACAATTACCGGGCGCTTTAACAGGATCCTTGCCTTCTGGGGGTACAGGTGTTTTTACCTATCGTTGGGAAAGTAGTACGGATAATTCTACTTGGGGAGCTGCTAGTGGAATCACTACTAATCAATCTTATTCTCCGCCTGTTCTATTTTCATCCTTTTATTATCGAAGGTTAGTTAATTCTGGAATTTGTAATTCTGACACTTCGAGCAGTGTTTTGATTACCGTAGAACCCTTCCTTTCCGGTAATACAATTGGAACTGCTCAAACGATTTGCGCAGGATCTACTCCCGCAGGTTTTACAGCTACGCTTCCTTCTGGAGGAAGTGGCACTTATGTGTTCCAATGGCAAACCAGTACGGATAATGCAACTTGGGCAAACTTAGCGGGTCAAACCAATGCTACTTATTCCAGTGGAAGTTTATCCAGCTTTTTATATTTCAGGAGGCTTGTTACTAGTGGAACTTGTCCGAATTTGCCCAGCAATAGTGTTCTTATTACAGTTCAACAAGGAATCGGGAATAATATCATCGGGGTCGACCAATCTATTTGTCAAGGCTCTGCTCCGAATTTAATTACCGGTTCTACTCCTAATGGCGGCATTGGATTTTATGCTTATGGCTGGGAAGTCAGTAATGACAACCTCACTTGGACAAATGCCACTGGGGTAAGTAATAATATTGATTATTTATCTGGAAACTTAGTGGCTACCACATATTATCGAAGGCTGGCAATTTCAGGAGTGTGCTCCAATTCTATCAGCAATACAGTTAGGGTAACAGTTTATCAAATTCCAAGTGTAAGTGTAGGGAACATCTCCATTTGTATTGGAACGTTTGGAACTTTAAGTGCTACGCCTTCAAGTCCTGGTGGAGGATTTGTATGGAGTACCGGAGTTGTCACTCAAAATATCACCATAGGGCCATTATCCAACACTACCTATTCAGTTATATATACCTTAAATGGGTGTCCAAGTCCATCAGCAGTTGGATTGGTAACCGTAAATCCACTACCTGTACCTGTAATTACTTCCTCTGGATCTACCATTCTTTGCCCTAATGGTTCAGTTGGCTTAACTGCATCTGGCGGAAATCAGTATGTTTGGTCAACAGGATTAGTATCTAATTCTATCCTAGTTTCCTCCGCTGGAACTTTCAGAGTTGTGGTTACGGATGCGAATGGATGTGTGGATAGCACCTTTACTTCAGTTACTCAACCTCCCCCAATTAGCATTACACCGAACATTACCAATCCTAGTTGTTTTGGGTTTATTGATGGGGTGATTAGCCTTACGGTTACAGGCGGTACCTTACCTTATTCCTATTCATGGTCAACCAATCCTATACAAACTTTGAATAGTGCCTTTAATTTGGGTCAGGGGACATATGGGGTAAATGTTGTTGATTTTAATGGATGTCAAGGCTCTGCTACCTTTGGGTTAACGGAACCCAGACCATTAGCAGTTACCTCATCGAATAACACGATAGCTTGCACTCCATTATTGAATACAGGTCAAGCTTCAACCTTTGTCGTAGGGGGAACTCAACCATATACCTATGCCTGGAGTACCTTGCCTGTACAAACTACCTCTGGGGCTTTTAATTTAACTCCTGGTTCTTATACGGTAAGGGTAACAGATGCAAGAGGTTGTGTGATTGATGATAGTGTTACGTTGGTAACAGATCTTTCTCCTACTGTTGTAGCCAGTTCAGATACCTTTGTATGTGCTAATTCCGGGGGGATTCAAATCCACGCTAATGCTACTGGAGGGTATGCTCCCTATACTTATGTTTGGTCTCAAAGTTCGTTTATTGCCGCTGGCTCTATTAACAATGTTAATTTACAAAACCCAATAGCCAATCCAGATACTTCAGGATGGTATTATGTGCAAGCATTTGGGTCGAATGGATGTCCAAGTTCAATGGATTCCTTGCGAATTACCGTATATCAATTACCCATTGCTGATGCAGGTCCAGATGTAAATTTCTGTCAAAATGCACCCGGTGCTTTTTTAATTGGGAATGTCTTAAATCCTCAAGGAGGTTATACCGTTAATTGGTATCCACCGAATTCAGGATTGTATTGTGATCAATGTTTAACCACCTATGCTCAACCTACGGTTTCTACCATCTATACTTTGGTAATAACCAATATTCAAACGGGTTGTAAAAGTGATTCTACCACCCTGAATACACAAAGTTCAGTGTTGGTTACTGTAAAAGATTTACCGATTGTAAATGCAGGAAGAGATACCATCATTTGTTTAGGAGATTCAGCATCTTTGTTAGGAACTGTATTTGGGGCAGGGCCTTTATACACTTGGGAGTGGAGTCCTATTCAGTTTATGGATGATCGTACCCTTCAAAATCCACATGTTGCCTCCACAAGTTCAACCCTTTATTTTGTGGTAGCTACCTCTGAAGGATGCGAAAGTTTAGCAGATTCCATCTATGTGGATGTAATTCCATATCCAATTGTAGCTGCCGGCCAACAGAAAAATATTTGTAGAGGAGATAGTATTCAATTGTCGGGTCAAGTTCAACAAGGAGTTGCCCAGTATTTCAGATGGGTTCCGGGAACGGGTCTAAGTGATTCTACTTCCCTAACCCCAATGGGAAGTCCGGCTGCTACTACCACTTATACACTATATGCCTATAATCAAGGTTGTCAAGGGCCCCCTTCCTCTACTGTATTGATCGTTAAACCTGTACCTCAAGCCAATGCAGGGCCTGATACTGTTATTTGTGAGACTGCTGATTCAATTATGTTACAAGGATCTTTTGCTGGGGGATATCTTCCATATGATTATCAGTGGACTCCTAATAATAATCTCAGCAAAGATGATATTTTTAATCCCATGGCTAAGCCATTGGTTTCACAGTATTATTACTTTACGGTCAGCAGTGGAACGCTTCCGGATAGATGTACCACCACGGATTCAGTTTTGATTACGGTAATTCCTTCCGTTAAACTTCAGTCTTCAGTAGATACCACTATCATTTGTCCGGGTCAGGCAGTTAATTTTCAAGGTTCAGCAGGTGTTGGAAATCCTACTTTCCAATGGACACCTGTTCTGGGAGTAGCCAATCCATTGCAGCTCAATACCACTGCCTCACCATTGGTTTCTACGGTTTATGTGCTTACCGCATCTGAAGGAGGATGCAGTGAATCTGATACCTTTAATATTACTGTACATCCGGGTCTTACTGCAGCGTTCGATCTATCCCAATCTTCAGGTTGTTTGCCCTTAGAAATCAAAGCAAACGATAGGTCTTCCGGTGCAATATCTTATCAATGGATATTAAACGGTACTCAAATCTTAAGCAATGAAAAAGATCCAGTCTTCACCTTTAAGGATGCAGGCGATTATCGCTTAACCCTCGTTATTCGCAACCAGGGCGGATGTTCGGACACTGTAACTTGGGCTGAAACTATTCAAGCTGGGCAAGAAGTGGTTGCTAGTTTCTTATCTGATCCACCAGCACCTATTGAAATTACTGGAGATCAGCGCCAAATTTACTTCAAGGATAATACCCCTGGAGCTTCTGAATGGTTCTGGGATTTTGGAGATGGTAACACTAGTAACATCAAGGATCCTACGCATGTGTACGCTCAACCTGGAACCTATCAAGTAACCTTAAAAATAAGGACAAACGGAGGATGCGAAGCTACAACGGTTGGTGGACCTTACACCCTTAAACGCGCTGAACTTTCTATCTCAAATGTATTTACCCCTAATGGGGATGGCGTTAACGATGTGTTTTATCCTGATTATACTGGCGATGATCAATTTTATTTTCAAATTTTTGATCGTTGGGGAGTAAAGATATTTGAAACTCGTAGTCGTCAGCAAGGATGGGATGGTAGGGACCTAAATGGACAAGTATCTCCAGAAGGGGTATATTTCTATACTGTTAAAGCTGGAACCAGAGATCTTACCGGTTCTATCTCCTTAGTAAAATAATTAAGTTTCCTTATTGCAATGTTTCTAGGGGAGTGAAATAATCTCCATCAGGTCCATGATGTAATTTTGCTAACCCTGCTAAGCAAAGATTAATCAGCATCTTCGAAACTTTCCATCTGGGAATACCTGTTTTTCTGCTGTGCGAAATTACAGAAACCAATCCCTCCGTTTCTAAGGAACGCAACAACTCCATTTCGGGTGGGGAACAGGTAAATAGTTGTTCTTTTCCTATCCGTTTTTTCTTCATTAAGTCAATTGCTTCGGGAGAAGCCAATTTTACTTCATCTTTTACCCGAATAAAAACTTTCCATTTGCCGGCTTCATCCTTGGCTTTATGCGGTTTTTCCGTGCTTTCCGGAACATAAGCCTCAACTACAGTTTTCCCTTGATAATGATGAAGTTTGGTAAAAAAAACAATTGGCGGTGTACAATGAATTAGAGATGCCGTTTCCAACATAAATATTTCTTCATCCGATCGTATGCCGGTAATGGTTCTATCATCTCTTACCCCAATTAATAATTTGCCTCCCTCACTATTCGCAAATGCAACCATAGCAATCTTGGAAGCTTCACCAATCGTTTTTTTGAAGTCCAATTGCTGACCTTCCCCCGCCTCTAACATGTCCTGCAATTTCGGCATATCCAAATTTACGAGATGGTCGCCAATATATTGTCAGTAGAATTTCATTTCTCTCTTAGGTAATCTTAAGTACTCTGCTAAGAAACCCATGTAATCCTGTATTTTTGTAACATGTCGATTATTTTGGCTCCTTCTCTTTTGTCTGCCGATTTTTCAAAACTCGGAGAAGCATTGGTTCAAATTGAATCCAGTAGGGCAGAATGGATTCATCTGGATGTGATGGATGGTCATTTTGTTCCCAATATAACTTTCGGAATGCCCGTTATTAAATCTTTGAGATCCCATTCAAAAAAAATATTCGACGTGCATTTGATGATTACACACCCAGAAAGGTATATTCTGGATTTTAAAAAAGCAGGAGCAGATCACTTAACGATTCACCAAGAAGCTTGTCCTCATTTGGATCGCACGATTCATGCGATAAAGGAAGCTGGTATGAAAGCAGGAGTAGCCCTTAATCCTGCTACGCCCATTCAAACCTTACAACATGTGCTTCCCTATTTAGATATTGTATTGGTGATGGGCGTAAATCCTGGATTTGGGGGCCAATCCTTAATTCCTTATGTCTTTGAAAAAATTCGTGATTTAAGAAAATGGATTGATACCCAAAACCTATCTACTCATATTGTTATTGATGGTGGGGTGAGCATTGAAACCTTGCCAGATCTAATAAAAGCTGGGGTTCATGGTCTGGTTGCTGGTAATGCGGTCTTTCAAGCTGATCATATTGAACATCAAATCAATCAACTTTGGGATCAAGCTCAATCTGTTTTGCAGGCATGAGGCACTATCTTCACTTTCTGCTAAGTGTTGGGTTCGGATGTGTTTTCCTTTCAAATCTTTATGCGCAAGAATCTGCATTCGTTAGAGTTAAAATTAAGGATCGGCAAAATCATCCGATTGATTCCGTAATCATTCAATTAACCCGGGTATCCAATGAAAAGGATATCTTCCCTAAGCTATTACTTACGGATTCTAGTGGAATTGCTACTACTTTTTTAACTCCGGGTACCTGGCAAATCAATATTAAAAAATCATCCTACTTAGAACAATCTCAACGGTTTGAAATTAGTCCTGCTCAAAAACTTTTGTTGCCCTTTGTTCTTGCTGAAAAAGAATATTTATTAGGGACAACGATAATTAGAGACGAGAAAAATACCACCGATTTTGGCAAAGAACCTTTTCTTCAAAACTTCCCGATTCGGCCCAAAGATATAAATCGCATTCCATCGCCTAAGTCTGATATAGAAAGCCGCTTGGCTACTTTACCTGGGGTAGTAATCAACAATGAATTTTCATCCCAATATAGAGTGAGAGGGGGAAATTTTGATGAGAATTTAATTTATGTAAATGGGGTAGAAATTTATCGTCCGCAATTGGTAAGATCAGGGCAAATGGAAGGGCTTGGCTTTACCAATGCCAACTTAGTGAAAGAGGTGAACTTTAGTGCGGGTGGATTTCCGGCAAGATATGGGGATAAACTATCCTCTGTGCTGGAGGTAACTTATAATACCCCTGAGAAATTTCAGGGTTCAGCCGAAATAGGGTTACTAACCACTCAATTTAATTTAGAAGGGGTAAGTCGTAATCGAGAAGATAGCACCCAGCCTGGAAGATTTACCTGGTTAGTAGGCGCGCGTAGATTTAATCTATCCAGCTTGTTAAATAAAACCGACAATCGGGGAGATTATCGTCCTTCTTTTTATGATATTCAATCGGTGTTTTCTTACACTCCCAAAATCAAAACTCGGGCATCAAAATTTCGAACTACCCGAAAAGGCGAAACGTATGAAGTGCCCGGCATCCTTGACCCTTGGAAATTTACCGCTATCCTTACGGGGGCATATAATCAATTTTTATTTTTTCCCAGTTCCCGCTTTACCACCTTTGGTTCTTTGCAAGCCGTATTGCGATTGTATGTAGCGCAAGATGGGAGAGAGGAGATGAGTTATTTAACCAATACCAATGCATTTATTGCCGAACACCGCCCTTCTTACCGACTTAAATTAAGATATATCGTTTCCACGTTTCGATCCATTGAAGCCGAACGGTTTGATGTGGAAGGCGCTTATCGCTTAAGTGATGTAAATACCAATACCGCTTCTGAAGATTATGGTGAATCGGTATTTGATAGATCTATCGGTGGTCAAATCAATCATGGGCGAAATTATTTAACAGCTACAGTGTATGCTGCCGAGCAACAAACGATTTGGTTTTTGGATCGGCATTTTAAACATACGCTTCAAGCAGGGTTTCGATATCAATATCAGCACATAGACGATCAATTAGAAGAATATGTAGGATTAGATTCTGCAGGATATTTTAAAATTATTGATCGTATAAAATCTGCCCATTCCGTGAGCAGCCATAGATATCAAGGATATGCCCAAACCCAATGGAAACTATCCCCTCAACATGTATTGGTTACAGGCATCCGAATGAATTATTGGGATTTAAATAATCAATTATTGGCAAGCCCAAGAGTTCAATTTGTATATACTCCCCATCTGAAGGATAGTGTTAGTCCATTACAATTTAGATTGGCCAGTGGATGGTATCAACAACCCCCATTTTATCGGGAGTTGAGAGATTTTAATGGAAATTTAAACACTCAATTAAAGGCTCAGCGATCTCTTCATTTTATTGGAGGGGCAGATTATAAATTTAACTCCTGGGGACGGCCTTTTAAGATACTAGTAGAAGCATATTATAAAAAGATAGATAATGTAATTCCTTATGAAATTGACAATGTAAGAATTCGGTATTATGCCACCAATCAAGCCAAAGCATATGCGTATGGATTAGATACCAGATTAAATGGGGAGTTTATCAAAGGGGTAGATTCTTGGTTTAGTATGGGTCTATTGAGAACCCGTGAAGACTTAGCCTTTGATAATAGAGGGTATATTCAACGACCTTCCAATCAATGGCTCACGTTAGGAATGTTCTTCCAGGATGAGATGCCCCATAATCCAACTTTCAAAGCACATATCCAGGTTATTTATGGAACTGGATTACCGTTTGGCCCTCCCAGAGTGGTTGACCAACGGAATGTGTTTAATGCTCCTGCCTATCGAAGATTTGATATCGGATTCAGTAAACTCTTAACCTTACGCTCTAGCCAGGAACGCAGAAAAAAATTATCCGTAGAATCTATTTGGGCTTCTATAGAAGTCTATAATATTTTGGCTACAAATAATGTGGTTTCTTATACTTGGATTAAAGACATTTATAACACCCAATTCGCAGTGCCCAATTACCTTTCAAACCGAATGTTAAATGCCAGAGTATTGGTTCGGTTTTAGGTAGATAATAAACTTGGTTATAAATAGTAACTATTATAAGTATATTTACAGTATTATGCATATTCAAAAGGTAGAATTATTAATATCCCATCCCGATCCGGATCAATTACCAGTGCCGAATCTACCTGAATATGCGTTTGTCGGTCGCTCTAATGTGGGGAAATCTTCCCTCATTAATATGCTGACGAATCGTAAGAATTTGGCACATACTTCTTCCACCCCCGGAAAAACAAGAACTATAAACTTGTTTACAGTTGAAGACCGATGGATATTGGCGGATTTACCGGGATATGGATATGCAAAAGCATCTCAAACCACACGAGAAAAATTTAGAAATCTTATCACAGGTTATCTATTAAAGCGGAGATTTTTGATGAATACTTTTATTTTGGTTGACATCCGCCTGGAACCTCAAAAAAATGATTTGGAGCAATTGCGCTTTATGGCAGAACATGAATTGCCCTTTAGTATCGCTTTTACCAAAATAGATAAACTATCTAAATCGCAACTCACCCATAATCTTGCCATATACGAAGAAACCCTATCTGAGAAATGGCAAGTATTACCGCCTATGTTTTATACTTCAGCAGAAAAGACACAGGGAAGAGAGGAAGTCTTAGGATATATTGAAGAAATAAATGAAATGTTTCATGCCGAATGGAATCAACGCATGAATCCCTTTCAATCGGCGCAGGAATCACCCCAAGAAGCAGAGTAGGGGATTAAGCTTCGGCAATTAATCTTTGCACAGGACGACCATTTTTCAAATGTTCTTCTACAATTTCAGGAACATCTTCAACGGCCACCTGCTTATACCAGATATTATCGGGTGTGATCAGGATATTAGGGCCACTTTCGCAAATATCCATACATCCACATTTATTACTTCTGATTTCTGTAAGTAAACCTGCAGTTCGGATTTCAGCCTTTAGCGCATCTAATACGGCTAAACTGTTCCGTCCGGCACAGGACCCACGGGGATGATCCTCGGGACGTTCATTCGTACAAATGAAAATGTATTGTTTGTATTTCGGAGGCATAATAATAAATAGGGATACGGTATATTTGTAAATATACATCTATACAAGGGTAAATTTATCAGCCAAAATCTATGATTCAAAAATATCTTTCTTTAGTAAAGTTTGCACATACCGTTTATGCAATGCCTTTTGCAATTGTAAGTGTATTCTTAGCATATCAATCTCATTATTCCGTGACCGGATTGCTGGTGCTCAAGGTAATTGGGTGTATGGTGTTTGCACGTAATGCGGCGATGGGATTTAATAGATGGTTAGATCGAGATATTGATAAGATAAATGTTCGAACCCAAAACAGAGAAATTCCTGCAGGAATCATATCTCCTAGGAATGCTCTGCTATTTGTAATCTTGAATAGTATGGGATTTGTTTTGTTAACGGCATGGATTAACCCTTTAGTTTGCTGGCTTTCCCCGGTAGCTTTATTGGTAATTTTAGGGTATTCCTATACCAAACGATTTACCTCCTTATGCCATTTGGTATTAGGGTTGGGCTTATCGCTGGCACCGGTGGGAGCATGGTTAGCCGTAACTGAATCCTTTGCTTGGCCACCGGTATGTTTAGGGTTTTTAGTACTTACTTGGGTAAGTGGATTTGATATTATTTATTCCTTACAAGATGCTACGTTCGACCGAGCCCAAAAATTAAATAGTATTCCAGTATGGTTAGGAATATCTCGATCTATTACGTTTGCTAGAATATTACATCTATTAAGCGCTTTAAGTTTAGGGCTTTTCGGTGTATTAACCGATGGAGGACTAGGATACTGGGTAGGGGGAGGAATATTTTTAATGTTATTAGCCTATCAACATACCTTGTTCTCAACCCAAGATTATTCTAAGATTAACATTGCTTTTATGACCACAAATGGCGTTGCCTCCGTAGGGTTTGCCTTAGGATATTTTTTAAATGCGGTATAGATAATCTGTTAATCATCTCCTATTTCTGGATAATAATACATAAAAAAAGACCCTAATCAGCAGGGTCTTTTTTTTAGTAAATTATTTTATAAATCTGTTTATTATCTTTTCTTCAATCCTAAGTTTCCGATAATAAACAACAACGTCCATAACAATAAGCAAATTAGGGCGATGTAAAAGAGAATAAAAATATCATCGAAAATTACCCCAATCAACATAGCGATTAGGAATATAAAAAGTACAAATAAAAAGATGGTAATGGCAATTCTTAAAAACTGGTTACTGCCTTTTTGTTTGAAAGAAGATTTTAAATTATGTGCAGATTTGAAAAGATTCTTAACGGCGCCAATCCCAATCTTAGTAACATTTTTAGAGGCTTTGTTACCCTTGCTTACAGATTTTGTCTGAGGAGCATTTTGGGTTTTTGTTGTTTTAACAAGATCCGTTTTCTCAGTCTGACTAGCAATTTGTTCAGGTTGCGCTATGGGTGCTACGGGTGCTTCAAGGGATGTAGGGGAAAGCGTTGTTTTCCCTTTACGCATTCCTTTCATTTCTCTGCTAGGCGCAACACCTGCTAACAGGGGCAAAATCAAACCTACAGATAATAATAATAAAGTAATAATTTTTTTCATGGGTATTCTATTTAAATTCTAACCTTCTTTACAAAGAATGCGCTTTTCGCCTACGAAATTAAGGGTTTTTCATTCATAATGTATCAATTTTTTTCATAATAAGGAACAATTTTTCAGTTTTATTCCTGATTGAGGGTTAATAAAACCCGATCTTTTTGCGCATTAAACAAGATTTAGAACCATAACTAAAGTTACTTTTTGTAGTATCCATAATTATTCGGATATTTGCATTCCGCTTAAAAAAAAAGAATAGAGCCATGTCAAGAGTTTGCCAGATTACCGGAAAAAAAGCAATGACGGGAAATAACGTATCTCACGCGAATAATAAAACCAAACGTAGGTTTAATCCAAACTTGCAAAGCAAAAGGTTTTATATTCCAGAAGAAGATCGTTGGGTAACCCTTAGGGTTTCTACTTCCGCAATTAAAACCATCAGCAAAAAAGGGATCTTTAATGTTTTGAAAGACCTTCAAAAAAATCAAGGAATAACTTTTTGAGCCTAACCTGTGCTTGGCAAATGCCTGGTATTACTTGGGATTTTAAGCTTAAGTATACCTGTTACCAGAGCTCAATCTACCGATAACACTTTTTATGCTTCCCGGAATCAAGTACGTTACTTGCTTCCGGAAAAATCAGCAGCAGTTTTTTTTTCGTATCCTGCTAATACATCTGATCGATCTCAGCAAGATTATGAATACCTATGCGGTAATTCCTCCTCGCCCGCAATTTTACTCTTGTTTCAAGAGAAAATAACCTGGCAAGGAAAAACTTTTCAAGAGGTATTATTTGTACCGGGAAATAGTCCATGGAATGTATATTGGACAGGCCCTATCCTTTCTGCTCAAGTATGGAAAAATAAAACCGGAGTGGATGTTATCCTAGAATTGCAAGAATTTCCACTGTTATTGGAAGACTTATTTAGAAACCAACAGATTCGTCAATATCTGTTTACCAGCTTGCCTCCCATCCTTACGACCCAACCTGGGGTTGAAAGTTATGAAGCTGCATTAGGTGCCCTTCGAAACCGATTAAATCTTCCTTCTATCTATTCAAAGCCCATGGAACAAGTGTTCCAAATGATTGAACAAACGCCAGTGGAAGAATATGATAAAGTCGCTAGGTTAGCCAAAATATATCGCAATTATTATCCTGAACTAAAGTCAGATCCTACATTGACCGCCGCTGAAAACATGTCTTCGGCACTTCAATTTGCGGATGTAAAACCCCAATGGGTTAATCGCCCATATGCCATGAGCCCTTTGCTGAAAATTATGGATAAGGTGCGGGAGAAAAAAAGTCCAGAAACCTTAACCCAACTGCAAGCCGCCGGCCAGCAATCTTCAAAGGTGATAACAGAACTTATGTCCGTGCTTTCCCCAGGGCAATCTGAATCTAGTTTGAAGGCACTTCTTGCTTTGATGTGCAGCAAACAAACACAACATTATTCTTCTCCAATTCTAATAACTGGGGAGCGTATGTTATATCCTGCACATGCTGAAGTAAATCCTGCCCCTCTGGTTTCGGGGGATTTGGTGAGAGTTGAAATTGCATGTAAATCGGGATCCATGCTAGGGGATATTACTCGAACCCTCCCGGTTTCAGGACAATATTCTGCTGCCCAGAAATCTTTATTAACGCTAGTGCTGAAAGCACAAGATGCAGGATTAAAAGCCCTTAAGCCCGGAACCCCACTTACAGACGTGCATCAGATCATGAAACAAACTTTAGTCAAAGGATTAAAAGAAAATGGAATCATTTCCTCAGATTCTGAAGCTGATAAATATATCATGCACGCTTTACTGTCGTATGGAGGGCAATCTAAATCTGATCCTGGAACCTGGCAATCCGTTCAAGCAGGTACTGTCATTCGACTTCAACCAGCCCTGTATATCTTTCCCCAAAGTCCTTGTCCTAAAGAATGGTGGGGGCTCTCAGTTGTTGTTTCTGATTTAGCCATTGTTACTTCTACCGAAGCCAATTATCTGGAAGTTTCTACACCTAAACTACCCTCAGAAATTGAAGCTAAGATGGCACTTTCTTCTCCTTGGGAAGATTGTTTAAAATAAGAATTCCCAATTCTAACCTTAGGTTATCGTAATTTAGAAGTATGATTCGTATTAGTCTAATTCTGGTTAGCATTTTAGTAGGGTTTATTCCTCATAAAGCATGGACACAGTCCTATCCTTGTTCGGGAAGTAGTATTGCAGTATTTGATTTTAATCTTCCCTTAACTACAAACTATACCCTGTTTTCCTTAGATACTGGAATTCCGGATGCGTGGACTGGATTGTCGCACGGATGGCAACAAATTCAGGATACTCAAGATACCCTGAATACCCTAATGGCGGCTCCTTCCTGGTACACTGATACGATTCCTGCTAATAACTGGCTAATCCTCCCTTCGGTAAATATTCAAAATCAAACCTGCTTTTCTTTTTGGGCTAAATCGGTGGATCCGGATAATATAGAAACACTGGAGATAGGGTATTTCCCCGCAAGCGGCGATACTTCCTTATATCAACCCTTAGATACAATTACTTGGGTTGATCCTTATGGCTATTATTATAGTTATGATTTGTCTTTTTTAGATGGACAAGCAGTGCGCATCGTTTTTAAACAAACCTCCCTAAATAAATTTATTTTGTATCTCGACGAAGTTCATTTTACGGTAGCTCCTTTAAAAGATGTATCTCTAGATCGGGCTGGATTAAACCGCAAACCTGCTCGAGGAGATTCTACTTTACAAGTTTGGGTGGAAGTAAGAAATAGAGGAATCATCGAACAGGATACTGTTTATCTGGTGTGGTATGAACCGATTACCAATCAATCAGGAGCGCATTTGTTTGATTCTTTAGGATTGAAAATCAATCAATCCAAATGGTTACAAATTCCTGTAGATTGGATTGCTACCGACTTGGGTACTTTTTCATTTACCGTTTGGAAAGAGCCCATCCCTGCTTTAAAAGATGATAGTATTTTCAATGATACCCTTGTGTTTGTAGAACAAATTGATTGGAGTGTTTCAGCAGAGAACTTAACTTCCATTTCCACAATTAAAATATATCCTAATCCTGTTCAGGACTATTTAGAAGTAGCCTCTATAGGGGAATGGGAATTAACCGATATACAAGGCTCAGTGTTGGCAAGGGGTTATGCAGATGCTAACTCCCGTAGGATTGATTTTAATCAGTATCCAGTGGGGATTTATATATTCTCCCAAGCAGGTCAACATATTCGTATTATTAAGGCTCATCCTTAATGTTTAGGGTTACCCGGATTTTCTGAAGGAAATGAATCCAGAACTATTTGGTACCCCCGGAAATCATCGTCCATTAGCTGAGCGTATGCGTCCTCAACAGTTAGGGGACATCATTGGTCAGGAACATCTAACCGGACCCAACAGCCCGTTAATAAAGGCTATTCAAGCGCAACGAATTCCTTCTATCCTTTTATGGGGTCCACCGGGTGTGGGGAAAACAACCTTCGCCCAAGTTATTGCGCTTACTACCGAGCGGCCCGTAGTGAAACTGAGTGCTATCAGTTCGGGCGTAAAGGAAGTTAGAGAGGTGTTAGAAAAAGCTGCCCTCAGACCTGGTTTAATTTTATTTATTGATGAAATACATCGCTTTAATAAAACACAGCAGGATTCATTATTAACAGCTGTTGAACAAGGATGGGTTACTTTAATTGGAGCTACTACTGAAAATCCATCGTTTGAAATTATTCCTGCTTTACGTTCCAGATGTCAGATTTATGTGTTAAACTTTTGGTCTTGTTTCAAAAAGCCATTCAGAGCGATGCGGTGTTACAACAAATCCCCATTGAACTCAAAGAAACCGAGGCTTTGTATAGATTCTCTGGAGGAGATGCTCGAAAAGCCTTGAATTTATTAGAGATGGTGGTCATGCAAGCGGAAGAACGCCCCGTGGTTATTGTAGATTCTATGGTAATGTCGGTTGCGCAACAAACGATTGCGGTGTATGATAAAACAGGAGAGTATCATTATGATATAATATCTGCATTTATTAAAAGCTTACGTGGAAGTGATCCGAATGGGGCTTTATATTGGATGGCAGTAATGATCGAAGGGGGAGAAGATATTAAGTTTATTGCCCGTAGAATGGTGATCTTGGCTTCGGAAGATATTGGCAATGCAAACCCTAATGCTTTGTTATTAGCAACTTCCGGATATCAAGCCATTGAAAAAATAGGCATGCCGGAAGCCCGAATTATCTTAAGTCAAGTGGCAACCTATTTAGCCACCTCCCCAAAAAGTAATGCATCGTATCAAGCCATTGATGCAGCCTTGTCTTTTGTAAGAATGCATCCCCAAGGTGCGGTGCCCTTGCATCTTCGCAATGCACCTACCAAACTAATGAAAGAGTTAGGTTATGGAAAAAATTATAAATATTCCCATAGCTTTGAGGGGAAAGAAGGTAACCAAAGTTATCTTCCCGAAGAGTATCAGGGAACTATCTTTTATGATCCGAAGGAGGTAGGAAAAGAAAAAGAGATTCGGACGTTTTTAAAAAACAAATGGGAAGGATATTATCAGTATGAGTAAAAGAGGTAAGGGCTTGTATGGTTTGATGTTCCTTATATAATTATGCTGGAGGATACCTATAAACTCAAAGGGTTACGGGAGAAACTTGTAAAAACCCTTCAGCAGAAAGGCATTCGGGATACACAAGTATTGGAAGCCATACGTACAGTTCCCCGGCATTTTTTTGTGGATGATTTGTTAGCTGAAGAAAGTTATAAAGATCAGGCCTTACCGATTGGAGAAGGACAAACCATCAGTCAGCCGCTTACGGTTGCAAGGCAAACGGAATTGCTGCAAGTAAAAGCTGGGATGAAAGTGCTGGAGATTGGTACCGGTTCAGGCTATCAATGTGCGGTTTTATGTGCCTTAGGTGCCAGGGTATTTACCGTAGAGCGGCATATCCCCTTATATCACAAAGCCCAGGTAACCTTAAATCGCTTAGGGTATAAGCCTCCCTCGAATGAAAGGGGGAGATGGTAGCTTAGGGTGGGATACCTGGGCACCGTATGAAAGAATTATCATTACCGCAGCCGGGCCGAATATTCCGGAGTCATGTTTACAACAATTAGCTCCGGGTGGAATCATTGTGATGCCAGTAGGAACAAAAGAGAAACAAGTATTACAAGTGCTTAGCCTAACTCCGGAAGGAAAGTGGATTTCTCAAACTGCCGATCCGGTAAAATTTGTTCCCTTAATCGGGGAGCAGGGATGGTAACTATATTTATTAATTTGATAAATATAATTATAGATTTATTTACTTATGTTTCCTTATGTTTTCTGCTAATCAGGAAATAAGTTTATATACCTCGAAATGCATCCCATCTAAGCGGCTAAAGAAACCGCCCCAATAGAATCCATTTTCCTGCGCAATCTTCACCAATTCCCTTACGGATCCCTTTTGTCCAACGAGTGCAGGTACTGCGCCTAATTTATTCCATTCTACATTGATGTCGAAGGCAGTTCCGTATGCATGCTGGCTTAAAACAGAACGAGAACCCCTGATAAATCTGGGATTCCAGGTGCCTGCCCAGGTTAATACTAAATGTAATAATTCGGCATCTTCCCAATCTTTCCATAATTTGATCATTTGGGGTTTTGCAGCTTTGTGAAAAGTAACCTTAGCAGAACCTTTAATTTTGGTTAACTGAGGAACGTCGAAGGTTTCTATATGGGTTTTATCCCAGTTGTTAGTGATTTTAATTCCTTCCGGATTATCAGCAGTTGGGTTAGGTACAAACTCGATTTTTCCAAATACTTCATCTTTGTTAAGAATAGGCGAAAACTGGGTAGGCTTAGGAGGCCAATTACTTCCACTTTTATCAACAGAGGGATCTTGTAATAAGCCAAAACCTTGTTGCATGGCAATCCCAAGGGTTCGGTTCCCGGCTACACCATCGGGATGTAAACCATTTTGACTTTGGAACGCCTGGGTTGCAGCCAATGTTTTCGGACCGAAATCCCCATCTGCCTGACCCTGATAAAAACCCTTTCCGATAAGAAAGTATTGCCAGGCAGTTACTTCTGCCCCTTGACTGCCAACTTTAAGAATGTTCATAGTGTATATGGTTTATTTATTTTCTGTGGTTTTAAATCCTGCATATCCAATACTACTAATGCCCATAAGCGTTAATAGGTTTGGGTCAATCTCCGGCATGGATAAATGTTGGTAAACATAATACACAAAGTATCCGGAGATGATCAGCGTAAATACGACAAATTGAAAGCGGGGCACGCTGATGCCATTTTCTTTTTCATCTTTCAGAATATCTTTCCAAAATCCTTTGGAAGGATAAAACGTTGCTGGTTTGTTTTCCGGTATTAAAGGAGGAGCCGGCGGAACCTCCACTACCGGATATCCGCCTGAAAGCCCATCTCCTGCGGCTGCGGGCATAATAGCTGGTGCAACTGCCGGATCCGCTGCCGGAGCAGTATTGATTTTAGTTAGTTCTTTTTTATTCAGCATCGTAGCGAAAAAACTCGTGCCTCCACTAATCCCTAACAATAACAAGGTGGAGGAGGTCATTGCTGTTAACTCTCCGGTAAAAATCCAGATATAACAAAAACTTACCCCTACGATTAAAGTCCACCAGGCTAATTGGGAACGGGATAAACTAAAAGGTATAGACTCGATCGGAGGTAACTTGTCCATTTTAGGTAGGGTAACGCGCAAAAACTCTGTTTTCCGGGAGTAATACAAGAACAACCCTAAGGTCATCAGAATTAATCCCAATCCCAATATTATCTGAACCATACTCGTGGCTTTTACATAAATAGATTTGGGGGTAGTGATAATTTTCCCCTCTACGGTGACTAAAGAAATTGCTGTCGGACTCGATTGATAAATACTAGTGATGGGTCGTCGGTACAACATTTCCCAGTATGCTAAAGAATCTCTTCTCATTCTGAAAATTAAAGAGGTGGTAGAGTCTTCCTCCGAATAGGTATAAGAAATGGGGGTAATGGTGGATAATATAACCCCATCTAAGGATAGCCTTAAACTCTCTAATGGAGTGGTTGTTTTATCTATATATTTTGCCACTATCCGAAGATCGGAATTAGATTTTACCGGATGATGAATCTCAGTGCAACTACATTTTTGATCTTCAATTCGCAGGCAAGCGAGGTGATGCTTTTAATGTAGGGTTTTAACGGGGAAGCGGATTTTGCGCCAGGAATGTAATTCTTAACGGGTACAATTTTTTTTAAGCAATCTAATGCCCGAAGACTGTCCTCCGGAGATTGGGTTTGATTGTATTGTTGAATCTTAATGAGGCAAGAATCAAAGGTTGTTTCTCCCTGAACCTGGAATATAGCCAGGGTCAGACCCATGAAAAATAAAAATTTTTTGAACCCTTGAAAGGGGTTAATTACAGAAATAAAAACACGCATAACAAAAAACTAGTGGTTCCGGAAGGAAAAAAAGGAGTACTGTGAAGTACTGCTTTGACTGACAGCGGTTGAAATTAGTACTTTATGGTTAATGTACAAATTTCCGATCGGGCGAAATGAAGTTTCCATTTGTATTGTGCTGAGCTAACCCCCCGGAAATTTCAGGTATGATTCAGCGGAAGGATGTCGATAAACCTCCGGAGCTTTAAGTATCATTAGTCGGAAGGATGTCGATAAACCTCTGGGGTTTTATCCCAAAACCCGCCCAGTTGCAGCCTTAAAACCTCGGAGGTTTTAAGGAAAACTCCTCCGCACTTTTAAAAGATAAACCTCCGGAGCTTTAAGTATCATTAGACGGAAGGATGTCGATAAACCTAAGGGGTTAACGGTATTGTCTATGACAAATACATGAAATGAAGAATTGACAGTGATGTTGTAATATTAACGTAACTTATTTTTCCACTCATCACAGCAGAAAAATGAGAAGAGAAACGACCGCATAACAGCACATTGGCAATAGGCGGGGTTTCGTCTCCGCTTGACAGTTTTGTGATTAAAGAAAGTTCTGTTCTCCGAACTAACTTTTGTGCTGAAAAGCCCGCCCATCGGGTCTGGCGTAATAAGCAACCTTGCTATAAGTGTTGATAATTTGAAATTTAAGATCTAACTTAGAACATGCCTAAAATTGCGGTATATAAATTTCTGACGTTTTTTATTTTTTCCTTTGATGCTCTAAAAGAGCCCCCTCATTTACATGTTGTTAAGGAAAAAGGAATTCGACAGGGATCCGCAAAAATTTGGATAGAATCACTCAGCGTTGTAGAAACGGAACACTCACTGATAAAGAAATAAATCAGGCTATTAACTTGATTAAGAAGAATCAAAAGGTCCTAATTGAATCTTTTAACAAAGTAAAAAACGGTCATAAAATTACCACTTTAAAATTTAAGTAAATGTCAATCACACTCAAAAACACCCCAATTTGTATCAAAAAGTTAAGTTTCGATATTGCTGGTAAAATAACTCTAAAATTAGAAGACGGTCGCTTAATTATCGTCCCTTTAAAATATTTTCCGGAAATTCAAAAGTTGCCAGTTGAAAAGAGAAAGAAGTATACTATAGTTGACGATAGGACTATTCTTTTTGCCTATTCTGACTTTGTGTATCATTTAGAGGACTTTATGGGTCTTGAAAACAAATGGCGTGAGCGATAATCAAGGCAGCTTATAACCCCCCCCAACTTCGTAGAGGGCAATTATAGTTTCGTTAGGGTACTATGAAACTTCTGCAATGCCCCATACGAAGTTGGGGGGGGGCACGGAACCGGTTCTATGGGCTTATTGTTTTAGTTGGGTAAGAATTAAAGGGTAAATTATTCTACTTTTAAACTGTACAATAAATGGGGAGCCTTTACATGAGGCTCAGGCGAGGTGATGGTCACTAATCTGTTACATCCGCATTTATTAAATTCTCTATCCACCTCCCTTTAACTCCAAACAATCAAAATGTTTATACTCATCTTCAATGTTAGAAGCTAAGATTAAACATCTATCATTTCTATACGCTTGGATAAGATTTAATAGATTATTTTTTTGAGTTTCATCTAAGGTTGCAGTGGGTTCATCTAATACCAATAGGGGAGTGTCGGTAAATATTGCCATACCCATTTTAAGCCGGTGCAACATTCCGGAGGAAAAATGTTTTAAAGGTTTCGACAAATGCTCTGATAATTTAAGGGCTTCAGCACAATCTCTTACGGGGTCTTTAAATACACAAGGCTTAAGCGAAAAATGAATTTTCAATTGTTGTGCTAAGGTGAGTTCAGCGAACAAATCAAGATAAGGTCCTGCCCAGCTTAAATACTTATATAGGTTTTCGGGTTCTATGGGTTTATCTTGATGAAACCAGGATAAGGTTCCTTCCTGGGGTCGGAGTTGACCACAAAAAGCACGCAGCAAGGAAGTTTTTCCGCTACCATTCGGACCAATCACCGCAATGGCTTGCCCTTGGGATAAGTTTAAAGAAATAGGATAAAATAAACGCTTTTGATGGAAATGTATTGCCAGAGAAGTAGCCTGGAGTTTAAACATTATCCGATATATCCTTTCATAATTCCTCGGCTGGAATTGCGAATGAATTGGATGATTTCATCTCGTTCAGGAGTAGCGCCAATTCTGGCTTCTAACACATCCAAGGCTTGGGTATTATTATTTCCAGACAAGAAGATGATACGATAGATTTCTTGCACTTGCTGAATCATTTCTGGTGTAAACCCTCTGCGACGCATACCAATGGAATTAACGCCTTCATAGCTTAAGGGCATACGTCCAGCTTTGGTAAAAGGAGGAACGTCTTTGCGAATTACCGTACCCGCAGCAATCATAGTGTGTCGGCCAATCCGAACAAACTGATGAATACCACTTAATCCCCCAATGATCGCATAATCTTCTACCACCACATGCCCAGCCATATTCACTGCATTCGACATAATTACATGATCTCCTACGACACAATCATGAGCAACATGGGAATAAGCTAACAAAGTGCAGTGATTGCCGACCTGGGTATAATTTAAATAAGCAGTTCCCCGGTTTACGGTTACATATTCCCGAAGGGTAGTATGATTTCCGATATAGGTATAGGTTTTTTCCCCTTTGAATTTTAAATCCTGAGGAATGGAGGATATTACGGCGCCGGGAAAAATTTTGCAGTCGTTTCCTATTCTGGCGCCATCGTGAATAGCAACATTAGAACCGATCCAGGTATTTGCACCGATTTCGACATCGGCATGAATTACCGTAAAAGGTTCAATAACTACCCCTTCCCCGATGCGGGCATCCGGATGGATAGAGGTGAGGGGGAATCTTTGAGTATAATCGGTCACGGCTTATCTTTTTTGACGAAACTGGAAACCAAATCTGCTTCACATACCAAGGCACCGTCTACATAAGCTTTTCCACTCAGCATACAGATATTTCGTTTGATACTTTTTAATTCTAATTTAAAATGCAAAGTGTCGCCTGGAATTACGGGCTTTTTAAATCGAGCATTATCAATTGCGAGGAAATATACCCAAACATCCTTAGGATTATCAATGGTATTGAGTAATAATATTCCACCGATTTGAGCCATGGCTTCCAATTGCAACACCCCTGGCATGATAGGATTTCCTTCAAAGTGCCCAACAAAAAATGGCTCATTGATGGTTACATTTTTAATTCCTTCAATATGTTTTTCTGAAAAGCTGGTAACCTTGTCTACCAATAAAAATGGGTAACGGTGCGGTAAAATATTATGAATGGCATTAATATCGAAGACCACTCCATTTTTACTTTGACCGGTTTTAAACTTACGAGCTATCTTTTGTTGCTTGTATAAGTTTTTAATTTTTCTGGCGAATTCTACATTGGCCGCATGACCGGGACGTGCCGCAATGATTTGTCCTTTTACGACAACCCCTGCTAATGCAAGATCCCCTAATAGATCTAATAGTTTATGTCGTGCGGGCTCATTCCTAAATCTTAATTCTGTATTATTCAGAATTCCCTCTTTAGCAACGGTAATAAAATCTCGGTTGAATAATAAAGCAAGTTTTTTTATCTGTGCTTCATCTATCTCTCTATCCACAATTACGATTGCATTATTAAGATCTCCCCCTCGTATCAAGCCTTTCTCTACCAACATCTCTAGTTCATGGAGAAAACAAAATGTACGGCTAGGGGCAAATTCATTTTCAAAATCTTCGATATTAACCAAGGTAGCATGTTGAGAACCCAAGACAGGGCTATTATAATCTACCATTACAGTTATTCTCAAGTCGTCTTGAGGCAATGCGGCAATATCTACTCCTCGATCCGGTTCGGCATAATGAAGGGCTTCTTCCAGAATAAAAAATTCACGATCGGCTTCTTGTTCAATAATGCCAGCTGATTTGAGGGCAGCTAAATAGACTGCTGAACTTCCATCCATGACGGGAGGTTCAGGTCCATCTAAGGCAATTAGAACATTATCAATTTGCAAGCCTACGAGCGCCGCTAAGGTGTGTTCTACGGTATGGACTTGTGCTCCATTTTCAGATAGGGTAGTACCTCTAAGGGTGTCTATCACATTATCTACATCTGCTCGAACACGAGGAGAACCGGGCATATCTGTACGACAGAATACAAATCCATGATTTTCCTCAGCCGGATGAAAAGTCATACTTACCTCTACACCGGTATGTAAACCAATTCCGGATACCGTTACAGACTTTCCAATTGTGTGTTGTTTTGTAAACATTAAGAAAATGTTTCTTTATTGAGAACTCAAATTTGCTACTTTTTTCTCTAACTCTTGAATTCTGGCATACATTGCTTCCAATTGTTTGAGTAATGCTTCTGTTCTTAACTGCTCCCGGATGGGTTGAGCTGGGGAGCCTCTTAAGATTAATCCTTCAGATTCTACATTTTTGCTGATACCGGACTGTCCACCGATTTGGGTTCGGTCGGCAATGGATAAATGGCCAACAAATCCTACTTGTCCGCCGACTAAACAATATTTACCAATTTTAGTGCTGCCACTAATTCCGGTTTGAGAAGCGATCGCAGTATGTTGCCCTATTTCTACATTATGGGCAATTTGCACTAAGTTGTCAATTTTAGCGCCTTGTTTAAGGAGGGTTTCGCCTAAGGTTGCCCGATCAATACAAGTATTGGCGCCAATTTCAACCTCATCTTCTAACCGAACAATTCCCGTTTGTGGGATTTTTTTAAGCTGCCCATCTTTTTGAGGGGCAAAGCCAAACCCATCACTACCAATCACAACCCCAGCGTGTAATATGCATCGGTTACCGATGATACAATTTCTCAACACTTTAACACCCGCTTTTAAAATACTGTCTTCTCCAATTTCAACGCCGGAATCAATATAGGTGAAAGGATAAATCTTAGCGCCCTTTCCAATTTTAGCTTGTTCACCGATATATACAAATGCTCCTATATAAGTGTTTTCTCCAATCTCAGCACTGGGATGAATAAAATTAGGGTCTTCTTGTCCGGTACGATTTGCCAATAATCCTTCTGCCATTTCCAATAACTTAGTAAAGGAGGTATAGGCATCCTCTACCCGAATCAAAGTGGCTTTTATGGGTTTATCCGGAATAAAATCCTTATTCACCAATACCACTGAAGAGTCAGTTTCATAGATATAGGGAATATATTTAGGGTTAGCCAAAAATGAAATAGCACCAGGTACTCCCTGTTCTATTTTGGCCAAGCGACTGACCTCAAGGTTGCCTTCCCCTTCTACTATTCCTCCCAGCAGTGTGGCAATCTGCTCGGCTGTAAACTTCATGTATTACGGCTATTGAACGTGATGGATTAAAATCAAAAGTAATAAAAAAAAGGTTGCTAGGATTTTCACTTTTGTGGGGGAAGGCCAGTTTCACTAGGTGAGAATTCTTGAATTTATCTCGTGCCGATGATGATTTATGGTTTTCAACGATGTGGGTGTGTAAACATAGGGACTAATCCTTATCTTTGCCTTAACTCAAATACAACAGGAGGATCCCTTGTTAGACCACGAAACACAGACTTTTGCCTTTACCCCGGCCGAACTTGAAGTAGTTCAACAACATATCGCTAAATATCCAGACCCTAAATCTGCGGTTATGCCCGTACTTTGGATGGCACAGGAAAAATATGGTTGGCTTTCTGACCAAGCTATTCAATTGGTTGCCGATACCCTTTCTTTATCCTTTGCGCATGTTTATGGAGTGGCAAGTTTTTATACCATGTACTTCAAAAAGCCCATGGGTAAATATCTATTGGAAGTATGTACTTGTTTTACCTGTGGAGAATGTGGAGGAAAAGAAACCTTAAATTACTTAAAGGAGAAAATTAACGCTGATTCAGATGGCATTTCTCCCGATAAACTTTTTTGGGTAAGAGAAGCAGAATGCTTGGGTGCCTGTGATACTGCGCCTGTATTACAGTTTAACAATGGACATTATGTTCATCATCTCACGCCGGAAAAATGTGATACCCTGTTGGAAAATGTTCAAAATGGAATTATGCCTACTTATGAGCGTATTCCCTTAACTCCTCAAGAATCTAAAGCCTAACATGGTAATTCGGGAAAATTCTTCCCCCACCGCTGTACTTCAACTTTCCGATGGCACTCGATGGATAGGGTCGATGATTGGAGTTCCCGGAACCACCCTGGGGGAAATCTGCTTTAATACCGGCATGACCGGATATCAAGAGATTTTTTCGGACCCTTCTTATTTCGGACAAATTGTAATTATGACTCATACCCATATCGGGAATTATGGGGTCAAAAAATCAGAAGCCGAAAGCAATAGAATTCAACTTTCAGGTTTGGTATGTAAAACCTTTTCTCCTGATTACTCGAGGCATTCAGCAGATGGATCTTTGGCAGAAGAATTAATCCAAGCGAATATTACAGGCATTTCGGGTATAGATACCCGGGAATTGGTCAGGCATATTCGGAATGTAGGGGCTATCAATGCCATCATCTCAACAGAATATTTGGAACAAAATGAGTTGGCCCAATTATTACAAGAGTGTCCTTCCATGGAAGGGCTTGACTTATCTTCCCTTGTATCCATTACCTCTATTCAAGATTTTGGATCAGGGAGTTTAAAAATTGCAGCGTATGATTTTGGTATCAAACATAATATCATCCGGTGTTTAGAAAGGATAGGGGCTCAGGTTCGGTTGTTTCCCAATACCGCTCCTGCTGAGGAATTAATTCAATGGGAACCCCATGGATTTTTTTTATCGAATGGTCCGGGCGATCCAGGGGCTATGCATTTTGCAGTTACCCAAATACAAAAGTTGTTTCAAACCGGTAAGCCTATGTTTGGAATATGTTTAGGACATCAACTTCTGGCTTTGGCTGCTGGTGTGCCTACTTATAAAATGTTTAATGGGCATAGAGGGATAAATCATCCGGTAATAAATTTACAAACTGGAAAAGCTGAGATAACTTCTCAAAATCATGGGTTCTCAGTGTCGCGCAAAGAATTGGAAAATCATCCTGAGTTAGAGCTAACGCATGTTCACTTAAATGATAATTCAGTAGCTGGATTTAGATATAAAAATGCACCTGTTTTTTCAGTGCAGTTTCATCCTGAAGCTGCTCCTGGACCTTGGGATAGTCGGTATTTGTTCCAACAATTCAAGGAACTAATGGAAGCCCATCGGGTGCTTCAGAATTGAGGCTCACTTCCTGTTCCCATAATTGATAGGCCGAGGCCTGCATTCCACAAGATTGATAAGTGTTTTGGGCTTTTGTATTCTCCTGTATCACATACAAGCGTAAGATCGGAACCCTTTCTTGTTTTGCCATTTCCAAAACTGTAGTATGTAATTGCCGATAAACTCCCATCTTTCTAAAACGAGGATACACATACACACTTTGAATCCACCAAATCCAGGTATTTCTCCAATCACTCCATTCCGGAGTTACCATCAATGAGCCTGCAATTTCATTTCCATTTCTAGCGATCAAATAAAATCCAGCATTGGGATGATGAATTACATATTCTACTCCTGGTTGAATGACCTTGGGGTTTAAAGAAATTCCTTCTGTTTCTAAAGCCATTGCAATGCCCATTTCCTGAAGGGAAGAAACATCGGATATTTCAGCTTTTTGAATCTTGAGGATGGTATTATTCATATAAATAGTTACTAATTCAGGATTAGGATGCTTTTATCCGTCTATTATCTCCTACAAAAGTGGAAAGATAAACTCGGATAGTATTTTGGGATTGATTAATTTCGCGTTACAATTACTAATCATTCTCCATGAGTTTTATCACCGATATTAGAGCCCGTGAAATTTTAGATTCCCGCGGAAATCCTACTGTTGAAGTAGAAGTTACCACTGAAGACGGAATCATTGGTAGGGCTGCTGTTCCTTCGGGTGCTTCCACCGGTATGCATGAAGCAGTAGAATTGCGTGACGATGATTTACAAAGATATCTCGGAAAAGGGGTTTTAAAAGCAGTAGAAAATGTGAATGGGGTAATTGCAGATGAATTGTTAGAAAGAAATGTGTTCGACCAACAATTGATTGATAAAACGCTAATTGATTTAGATGGTACGGATAACAAAAGCCGTATAGGGGCGAATGCTATTCTTGGGGTATCACTTGCTGTAGCCCGTGCCGCGGCAGGTTCAGCTGACCTTCCGCTGTATCGTTATATTGGTGGGGTAGGGGCTAATATCCTTCCCGCTCCTATGATGAATATCCTCAATGGCGGGGGTCATGCAGATAACTCCATAGACTTTCAGGAATTTATGGTATTCCCACTGAAAGCCCCATCCTTTAAGGAAGGATTAAGAATGGGCGTTGAAGTGTTTCATGCCCTTAAGGCAGTATTAAAAGCGGAAGGACTATCTACCAATGTAGGGGATGAAGGAGGTTTTGCCCCCAATATTAAATCCAATGAAGCCGCGATTCAAATGGTTATTCGGGCAATTGAAAAAGCCGGGTATCGCCCCGGAGAAGATATGTGGATTGCCATGGATTCAGCTAGTTCTGAATTTTATGATTCCGCCCGTAAAAAATATGTACTTAAAAAATCAGGAGGCCTAGAACTTACCTCTGCTGAAATGGTTTCCCATTGGGTAGATTGGTGCAAAAAATATCCTATCGTTTCGATCGAAGATGGATTAGCTGAAGATGATTGGGAAGGATGGAAATTACTCTCCGATGCCTTAGGAGATAAAGTGCAATTGGTAGGAGATGATTTATTCGTTACCAATGTAAAGCATTTACAAAAAGGGATTGACTTGAAAGTAGCAAATTCCATCTTGGTTAAAGTAAATCAAATTGGTACGCTTACGGAAACCATTAATGCAGTGCAGCTCGCTACCCGGAATAAATATACTTCTATCATGAGTCATCGTAGCGGAGAAACGGAAGATACTACGATCGCCGACCTTGCCGTTGCTTTATCTACCGCACAAATAAAAACGGGTTCTGCGAGTCGTAGTGATAGAATGGCGAAGTACAACCAATTAATTCGTATTGAAGAAGAATTGGGAAATGCTGCAGTGTATGGAGGTAATTTCTTTCCTTTTATTTAATTCATGAAAAAATCCTTTTTCTCTAATTTAAAGTGGATGAGGAACCGATACCTTTTAACGGGGGTATTTGCCGCTATTTGGATGATGTTCTTTGATAAATATGATCTTATCTCTCAAATTAAAATGAGAGCTGAAAATCGTAAACTTCAAGAAGATATTGAATATTATAAAAAAGAGATTAATAAAGTAAATGAAGAACGACAAGTGTTTCATGAGGATTATGTAGAAGTAGAAAAATATGCTCGTGAACATTATTTAATGAAACGCCCCGAAGAAGACTTGTTTGTAATTATTCGGGATAGTATTTAATTCATTCATGATTTTTTAATTCCCCCTCAAAAAAAATCCCCAATTCAGGGGATTTTTTTATTCAGAATATTTTGAGATTAATTACTTAAATCCCTGTTCATACCGGTATTTCAATAATTCCCTAAGGCCTTCTACATCTAATTTTTTAGCTAATATTTGTTTCTTTTCATCCAATAAATAAATTACCGGTGTAGAATAAATATCATAGCCAATTCTTAAATTTAATTGATCTACCAAATATTTATTTTTGATATAATCTAATCCATTTGCATCATAGAACTTTTGATAGTTCTCCCATTTTGGTTCTAATACATGCACATTAATCCAGGTTAATTTATTTTCCCGAATAAAATCATTTAATACCTTCTCATCGGGTTCAATACAAACGGAATAAGTTTCAACGGCATGTCCATGTTTTAATAAACTATCGTACAAGGCATACAATTTAGGTATAGTGGTTTTACAATGTCCACATTTAGGATCCCAAAAAACCAAAATAGTATGCGGTTTATTAATGGCATGTAAGGTTTGAGGTTTATTTAAGGTATCGGGTAAAGTTAGATTAGGCGCTATTTTTCCAATTAATAAGGGACCTAAAATATCTGCTCTTTCTCCTATTTTACGCACTTGTGCTGTATCTACCCAATACGCTCTACCTGTTTTATAATAGGTATTTGCCATATGTACAAATACGGCATCCATTCCCATGATTTCAGAGGTTTCGTAGGTGTTGGTTAAATAAAATACCACATATTTAAAGGTCTCTTTATTCCCATTGGTCATTTGAATTACCCGATCTGCTTCCTTAATCAAGGTATCGGGTATTTGGGGTAATACTTTAGTGAAAAAATAATTTAATTTATTGTGAAATACCGGACTGCGTAATAATCTTTCATCTTCTAAAGACATATATTTAAAATAATTGTCTTTATAGAACCGGTATTTAAAAGTAGAATCAATTTTGCCATCCGGTCCGGGAGTTGGCTCTGGAATTTCCGGATCTTTCATGGCAATAAAAATTTTGGTAATTAATTTATCCGGATGTTCCTTATATATTTTTTCCTTATAATCATTAACCTCCTTTTCCAAGGCGGTATAAGTTCTTTGCACATAATCCATAGAATCAGTTTTCCCTTCTTCTTTATAACGAGGATAAACTTTCCCTAATTCTTGCATTTGTGCCTGACGGGAACCGGAATATTTTAAGAAGTCATAAAATATTCGATTCTCTTCTGAACCAATTACTTTCATTCCAGTTACAAAATTTAAAGTATCCGTTTCTAATGAAAATTGGGGTTCATTAATTACAAATTCAAAATAGGTTTTAGAGGGAAGTACAACGAGGTATAGTCCGGCAGGTAAAGGTTCTTTGCCTTCGTAGGTTAACCAACCTTTTCCATCAATAATGGCAGTGTCGGCGAGGTACTGTTTGTTTCCGTAATAATTGGCGAGGAAACAAGTGTCGCCGGTTTGAAGGCCTTTAATTTTTACTCGATATTGATATCCCTTGGATTGGGCTCCCGCCTGACTGCAAAAAGCGACCAGCAGGAATAACACGGTAATGAATTGTTTCATGGTGATCTTAATCTATTCAGGTTATTAATGCGAAATTAATCATATATCCGCTAACGAATATCACCTGCTAAACGATTAATACCGCCTTTTTGGTGTAAAATTTCCCGAATTGGTAATTTTTAGGCGTGGTTTGATAATTGGGTCAGCGATTGAATGGCAGCTGGTAAACCCGGATATCGAAGAGAATAAATTATGGATTTACCATCTCTCCGGGCACCTAAGATTCCAACTTTTCGCAAATCGCCTAAGTGATGAGACATCAGGGTTTGTTCAGAATTTAAATGCTTACATAAATCACCTGCAGACAAATCTCCTTCCTGATGCAAGAGAAATACAGTTTGTAAACGTAAAGGATGACCTAATAATCGCAAAATTTTGGTCATGGGTTCAATGGAATTAGATACCGAAGTGAGGGATTTTTTTTTCAATGCCATAATAATGATATCAAGTGGATTTCGAAAATATTTACGTTTTAACACAAAGTAATAAAAATCAATTCCATTCAATTGGAAATATTATCATTTCTATTGGTGTTTTATTTTTAAACATTTATCTTAACTTATTGGTTATCCATAATATGATTAAATTTAAGATGAGGTTGAAGCATTATCCTTTTTCTAGAAATTTTTGAATTATCTTGAAGGCTATCCTTAAATAAGTACTGATTTTGAAGAATCATATGGAAGATTAAAATACATTTTTGTTAGGCATGATGGTATTTAACTTTGTTCAATTGCCTTCTTAATATCCATTAGGTCTTGCAGAATAGCTTTTTTTAACATTCCTTTAAAAAACATCATTGGGAGAGATTTTATCTTCGCCAGGATCCCTTGGGATTGAGTCTCATGGGTACTTGTTAGTATTACTCTGTCCCCGCTCTTGGAAATAGTCATCGTAGTTATAAAAATAAATCCCTCCATTTCTGCTTTTGTTTTGAAGTACTTATTTTCAATAGCTTCAGTAATCCACTTGTCTATGGCAGAAGGTTTTCCAAAATACATTCTAGTCTCTGTCCATTTCAGCCCCACAAGTCCGTTTAGGGGTTCGTTGAGAATTTCAATCTTTTCGATACCCCTGATTATTTTTGCAGTTTGTCGAATATTTGTAATCGTATTCCAAACCTCGGTATTGTTGCTGTTGATGATTACTTTGGCTTCAACTTTCATTGATGAATAGATTTAAATTCAGTTTTATTTTATAAATATTTTTATAAAAATAATTTAAAATAAAATCTTAAAAATATTCAGTTGGAAATAATTCACTTGATTCAATTACCTTTTTTATTTGGTCAATTTTTATTGCAATACTGCGCTTATTTTCTCATTCAATTTGGGTTTATTAAAAGGATAGAATAATATTTCCTCCAATTTGCCCGCTTTTTAGGCTCTTGTTACCAAGGTTAAGATTTATATACTTTAAGATAGCAATTTTGATTCTCCTAAAAAATAGAAGTATGGATCTAGCTAAAACCAAGCAGGATTTTTATTTTTCCATAATACGAAGGGATAGGAATAGTGCAAGGGTTAATACCCAATAGCGCTAAATTATTTTTGGGTCGCCTAATTATTTGATATTGAGGGTTTATTGTTAACCTCAGTTTATAAAATCCGCTTGTCTTTAGGGTTTTGCATATGGCAAACGACCTAACTTTTTTGAAACAAAGTAAGCATCAAGCCCTTGGCTAATTAATATTTCAGCATCAGATAAAGCTACAAATCCATCCTCACCAATCATAGCAGCCTCTATTTCAATTTGCTTAATACTACCTATAATCAGTATAGTTCCATTTAGGGGGATAGGAATAATATCTTCCAATTGCATAGCAATTTTAACAATAGCTTCTTCTACAAATGGCGCTTTGCAGGAGAGATGATACATCTCCTTAAAACCTACTTCCTCAAATTCAGAAATACCTTTTTCGTACCGAGCAGATGTTTGATGTGCCTTTTCATATAAGGCAGCAGAAACATAATTAATTGTATATTCTTTAAGGTCTAGAATATTCTGTAAAGTATGTCGCTGCACACTATCGGGTCTGTTGATTAATCCAAATAAAGCTGGATTAGCACCCAAGTGAATTAGTGAATTAAATATTGCAAGATTTGTATTGCCCTCAACCGATTTCGTTCCAATTAATACTGCCTGACGAAATCCTGCCAAAGAATTTACAAAAGCAGTTCGGTAACGCTGTTCAAATTGTTCTATATCTTGTTTATTAATAATCATGTTTATTTATTAATTTATCTATTAATTAAGTAAATACTTTTCTACTTTTTTCCAATAAGAAAAAAAGGAAGGATAATATCCAGTTACTTTTTCTGCAATCCAATCTCTAGGCTCTTCAATGCCAGTATATCCAATATTTAGCGGATGTTCTTTATAAACGATATTTTGTAAATTATACTGATTACAAAGCGATTCAAAAGAACCGACAAAAACCTGAATTTGGGGAATATTTTTACACAAGTCCAGCATAAAATCCATACATTTTTTACTTATAGGATAAGCTCTAAAAAAATCTGGTTCTAATAATAAAATCCTGTTGCCTGATTCTTCTGAATGCCAAACTGGATCCAGGTTATAATAATTGTAAATATAGGTAGGCAAATTAGTATCCAGTGTTAGTATATCGGATATCGGTAATTGGGTTTCAAGTTCTAATTTTTGAGTTTTTATTAATGATTCAGGTACTTCCATTTGCTCAATCTTTTCATACGGATAATCCAAAAAACTATTGGTCTGTTGGGTGAAAGAATATTTATTTACATTTTCCTGATTGGCATAATATTTTTTATTACTATTTGCACCGGCAACCCATTGCCAACTAGATGCATTGCTTGCCCAATCCCCATCCAACAAATGATAATACATCCATTGTGCAGGATGCAACCAATGCGATTTCGCTATATTACATATCAACGATGCAGTATACATGCGGCAATGATTGTGCATATATCCAGTGTTGTATAATTGTTGAATGGAATTATCTATTCCTGTTATTCCTGAATTCACATTTATGATTTGCACTGGAATTTCATAATGTAGAATTGAGCTTTGTGCTTGTTTAATATCCAGATTTAAATTTTTATGCTGTCCTACGCGTTGAAAATAATCTCGCCAACACAGCTCTTTCACAAAGGATTCCATCTGTGGAATATTATATCCTTTAGCAATCAGATAAATAAGAACTTGTTTAGTGCTGATTACGCCACGAGAAATGTAAGGGGACAAATAAGTAACTGCACCATTTATATAATTTCTGGTTTTACCATACTGAATAGGATCAATTTGATCTAATTTATTCAGTATCGTTTTATAATCAGTTGGAAATTTCAAATCCATTTATCGTTTGCTTATTTTATTCAATGAAATTGATTTTTGAAGACTGCATTTGAATCGGGATATATCAGGATTTCTTTTCAGCGCATGTTTTTGACTTACACCACTATTTACCCGCTTTCTCCACAAATTAAAACTGCTTCGTTTTAATTTTTTTCGCATTAAAGCAATTACGTCGGCTTCGCTAAAATTAAATTGTATTTTAATTGCTTCAAATGGAGTACGGTCTTCCCAAGCCATTTCAATAATTCTATCGATGTCTTTTTGTTCCATAAGGTTTATAAAGGTTGAAGTACCCTTATAATTTGTATGTTGTATAAATAGATTTTTAGCAAAAAAGATTCACTATAATTGGGAAGATTGCAGCAATACAAAAAATTTAGGTGAATTAAGGTTTAATTTACGAGGGAAAGTTTATAAGTAGATTAGTTGTTGAATAGGTAAACTTCTTTAAATCAAAACCCAGCTGCATGAAAAATAGGGGGAATATCGATTTGGATTATTTATCGAATTATTAAACTCTTTTAGTGCGAACTTGTAATTGTTTAGCCTATGCCGATAATGGCGCCCACGTGATTATTTATGAATTTCTTTAGATAATCAAATCTTAAATTAGAATTTTATGGATAATACTAAATGACCTCCAAATCCTAGCTCAACTATTTTTTGAAGCGTAGAAATTCGGGCTTCTTTAATATTATTTTCAATTTTAGAAATGTAAGATTTAGTAGTACCTACTTTCTCCGCAAGTTCCTCTTGAGTCATGCCCATTTCTATTCGTTTGTCATGAATTAAAGCTCCGATTTTGAAGCTATCATAACCCGCCTCAAGTTCTTCGCGAGCTTTTGTGCTGCGCTTTCCATAATTCTTTTCTTTAAACTCCTCAAGAGTTATCATGTTTTTACTTTTCGTTTTCATACTTTGGTTGAAGGCTCCCCATATTAATGTAAATTATAAATGGAATATTAAATTGAAATAATACCTATTAATATTGAGAAGTAGCAATTAGAGATGTGAGCGGCGTCGCTTCTATACAAAACCTCGCAGAATAGCAGTGATTCTTCTTTATACACTTTTATTTTGCTCTCATTTTATTTCCCTTGGGATCGTGTGTTACTTCTGCTAAACCCAGTGCTTCCATTAAGGGTGGAATATACATTCCGAAGCGTCCGCGAAGTCCTTTTTTTAGTCCATCCCAACCTCCAACGGGGTTATTTTCTGAACGCCCCCAGGCTTCAACAGTTCCGTCTTTTGCTGGTTTCTGTTCGTCGGCACTTCCAAGCTCCATCCAGTCTCCATGTTTTTTAAGCATGGTATGAAGGTCTTCAAGACAGCGGATGTCGTAAAGTAATACCGTTTTACCTACCGTACAAACTAATACTTCTTTGCCGTCTTTTTCATCAACATGCATAGTATATTAAGAGGTTAATGGAGGTGTTTTTAAAGCTAAAGGATTTTCTTTGGTTCCGATTTTGTTTTTCATTTGGAATTTCCGGATGTGAATTTACTAATTAAAATACCCACTAACACCACAGAATAAAACTGACCGACAATACCGAAAAAGGAAGTAATCAGTTTGGTGTGATGGGAATTAGGAGTTATATCCCCAAATCCAATACTGGTAATGGTAATGGAACTGAAATACACCAAATCCATGTAGGTGGCAGCCGGATCAGAAAAGTCTATTCCAGTAATTAATTCTGGATCTTGATTAACAAAATACTGTAATAAAAATGTAAAAATTTCAATCAATAATAAGTAGCCACAAGCGGAGGCAGAGATGATATCTGTATTGATGTAACTAGGTTTTATTAAATATTTAAGTACTTCCCAAAAGATGAACAGAAATTATAAGATATAGGCAATATCCAGAAATATAAAATAATAAGGATTATTACCCAAAAAAGTGAGTCCAATAGGCAAGG
>RFSG01000200.1 GCA_009924095.1 Sphingobacteriia bacterium | reverse complement strand
TTTACATACCAGCTGGTTTCCGGTGTGGGTAGTACCGATAATTCCAGTTTTCGTATTGAAAATGGAGTTTTATATGCTGCAACTACATTTAATTATAAAACAAAAAATAGCTATTCTATCCGCGTAAAATCAACGGATAATACGGGTTTATCTGTTGAAAATGCGATATTGTTGAATGTTGTTTTACCAACAGCTGTTTCATTTGAAATCTCCGGAATTATTGGAAATGACTTTAGAATTGAATTGAAGGGCCAATCCGTTAATGGGGGTTCCCTTTCATTTGAAATTACTCGTCAACCGACTTCCGGATCACTTCTTCCTTCAAATTCAAATGGTGTATACGTGTATACGTCTACGAATATCACTACAGATACTTTTCAGTATGTTGTCCGGGAAGGAAGTATGACAAGTTTACCAGCAACCGTGATCGTATATAAGTATAATCCAAACACTGTAGCTAATATTCCAAAGAATATGGGAACCATGCAGTTCAATTCCATTTCAGTTATTGGAACAAACTGGTTTTTAGGAACAATATCTACAGACTCATTTATTCAAGGACAATCATATTACCAGATTGGAAACATGACATTCGGAACCTTGTGATTTTAATAATCATCCCCTCTGGAAAATACAATTTTTTGTCCATTTTCACCCAAGAAAATGGTGTGCTCATATTGAGCCGTATTTCCTTCAATAACACTTAATGGAGGGTAATCAATAATGTTTTTATTGGATGACAAAATATTCAGCTGGGTTTTAGGATTGGGTTGAAAATCTATAAACCGAGTTGAAAACGGCAGCGTTTTAAAGGACTGCTGCAATTTTGACATAAATTTTCGACTGCTATCCAATTTCAACAAAGGATTTTTATAAGGATTTGTTCGATAAATAGTTGTTTCACCTGAAGGTACAGCCATATCTGTTCCCGTAGATCCAAACGTTTCAATTGCATAAATGCCCTCAGTGAAGCGTTTGTGTATAATGGGTTGACCAGGAAACGATGGTAGATAATATTCGCCATGAATAAGTCCTTTTAAAATATTATGGCCCCCCAAATTGCGAATTGGATGAACTTCATAACTTTCCATGACTTCTTGAATGGATCTTGACCACTCGTCAATATCGGCATCAATTGCTGCATTTGTAATACCCAGTTCAGTTGCCTCTCTGACTGCATTTGCGAGTTTTTCGTGCCGATCATCAAAATATACGGTAAATGCGGAATCAATAATCCACCCACCCACTTCCACGCCAAAATCTACTTTTACAATATCGGTTAATTTCAATTCAGTAGCGTCATTTGCATGGGGATGGTAGTGCGCTGCACAATTATTAATGGATAGGCCGATTGGAAATCCGATGCCCTTGTTTAATGAATTTTTTTCATTAGATAACTCAATGGTTCGTTTTTCAACAAAATTAGCGAGATCTAAAAGCCTGACACCTGGACGAAGAAGGGGATACATCTCACCTCGCACCTGTTTGTGTATACAGGCCGCCCGTTCCAGACATTCTACGGTACTGTTAATATCGAATGGTTGCTCATTTTTTTTTACAAGGAACGCTGGTTTTTTTTGTGGAACGTTTATTCCTTTTAATTTGTATTCGGAAGCGGACATCAAGATAAATAGTACTGGTAATATCTTTTTATGATTTTATAAAAAGAAAAATAAAAACT
>RFSG01000199.1 GCA_009924095.1 Sphingobacteriia bacterium | reverse complement strand
GTAGGGCAAATTCCCCAGGATGTATTTGTTATTGCAGATGCAAAAAGAGGGGATATTGGAAACTCATCCTCAAAATATGCCAAAGCAATATTAAACATGGATAGGGTAACTGCAATTACTGTGAGCCCATATATGGGTTTTGACTCTGTTAATCCATTCTTACATTTTTCAAATAAGTGGACCTTCGTGTTGGCCTTAACCTCTAATAATGGAGCAGATGATTTTCAATTGCAAAGACTTTCTTCTGGAAAATATTTGTTTGAAGAGGTTATTATCAAGTCTCTGAAATGGGCGGAAGTCTCCCCTGGTATTTTAGGATTTGTGGTAGGGGCAACTCATCCTGAGCATATGGAACTGGTTAGGAAACATGCCCCCAACACTTATATCCTTTGCCCAGGAGTAGGCACCCAGGGAGGAGATCTTCAAGCGGTTATTAAACATTTTGCCCCTAGGGTATTGATTAATATAGGTCGCCATTTATTATATACTGAAAACCAAGAGGATCCTTTTAAGGCAGCCCAAAAAAAAGCAGCAATCATTCAAACAGAAATGGCAAAATGGTTTTAAGGTTTTAATTCATCTATAGAGTCTAATAAAACATGAATACCCAATGAAAGTTCTTCATTTGAAATAGTTAGAGGGGGTGAAATACGAATGCAATCATCGGCAAATAAGAACCAGTCAGATAACACCCCTCTTCTCAAAGAAGTGGTTAATACTTGTAAAACCGCTGCTGAAGAGGATAGTTTAATAGCCCACCAAAGCCCAATTCCCCTGCGTTCTAGAATTCTGGGATGCACCAGATTTGCTTCAATCCATTCGGCTTTTAATTGAACTGCCGCTAAGAATCCCTCACTGGAAATTATATCTAAACAAGCCAACGACGAAGCACAACAAACGGGATGGCCTCCAAAGGTCGTAATATGACCTAAAACCGGATCATGAGTTATTACACTCGCTATTTCAGGTCTGGTTACAGTTGCACCGATCGGCATCCCCCCTCCCATACCTTTTGCCATAACAATTATGTCAGGTTTAATATTATAATTCTCTAACGCAAATAATTTCCCGGTCCTGCCAAAACCACTTTGGATTTCATCTAATATGAATACTGTTCCGGTTTCTTTACACCTATCCTGTAATCAGTTAAATAATTTATTTTTGGAGTTACCACCCCAGCCTCTCCTTGAATACCTTCTGTTATTACTGCAGCGGTTTCTGAGTTTATTTTTTCAAGATCCGAGAAATTATTAAACCGCAAATAGGAGGTTTCAGGTAATAAAGGTCCGTACCCTTCTTTTAACCAGGATGCACCTGTTATGGAAAGAGCGCCATGGGTGCTTCCGTGGTACGCATTCTCCATAGAAATTAACTTTTTTCGTCCAGTGAATTTTTTGGCAAGTTTTAATGAAACTTCAATGGCTTCGCTTCCACTATTAACAAAATAACTAACTGATAAATTTTCAGGTAATACCTGAGCCAATCTTTCCGCCAGTTGCACTTGTGGGCTAAGGATCATTTCTCCGTAAACTAACGTATGTAGGTATCTATTTAATTGATTATGAATAGCTTCTATTACTTTAGGGTGTCTATGGCCTACATTACTTACTCCAATTCCACTTATTAAATCTAAAACTCTTTCACCCATAGGTCCTAATAACCATACCCCTTCTGCCTTGATTATTTCAATTCCTAATGGGGATGGGGAAGTTTGAGCTATATGTTTGTAAAAACTTTCTC
>RFSG01000198.1 GCA_009924095.1 Sphingobacteriia bacterium | reverse complement strand
TATAATCGAAGTTATGTTTGGATAGGTATTTCCCTAATGATTTTTAATCTGTTATTTCAGGTATGGCTACACAATTCCATAGGATTTATATCCCTACTCAATATTGGATATTTTCTAAGTACCTCCATAATGGGACCTTTACAAACCCATGAGTTTTTGTTATTGTCTCCGTTAATATTAATTAATGTGGTTTTTCTTTGGGATAAACTTTATTATCGGAATAAATATTTTAGATTTGCTTATAGAGGGTTGTAAGGATTATGAAAATAAAATTTTTTGCAGGGATATTTTTTCTGTTGATTGGGATCCAGATTAGTTATGCCCAAATGCGGCGCTCTCCGGTTTTATCGGCTACCAGTAAATCTGGGGAGAAAGGATTTATCATTGGATTGGCAGGGGATACGGTGTATGGGTTTTTTGATGAAAAAATTAGAAGGTTTGAATATGATCATCAATATATAGATATGTCTCCTCCTCCTTTGTTTCATAAAGAGGTTTGGTTTACTACCTATTCCACTGCTCCATTCCGAAAATACACCCCACGTGATATACAAGGATTTCAACTTCCGGGAAGTCAGATATTTTATCAGGTAGTAGTTCCGTTACAAAAGCCCTCGAAAGCTTTTTTTGCACGTAATTTAATTGAAGGGCCGGTTAGTTTTTTTGCCCGTAGGATGCCTACCGATTTAATTCCACAGGAATTTTACTTATTGGGTAGAGATCGTTTTACAACCTTTACCCTCGCCGATGCAGCTGAAAAATTGACCGTCTTTTTTTCAGACGATGCCGAATTAGCTGCCTCTATTCAGCAAGGTGAGTTTTTAGAAAGCCCAGAAGGAATCACCATTTTGGTGCGAAAGTATAATGAACGGCATGGAGGTAAATAAGGAAATATTATGCAATTAAGATTTTCCCCTTTTGTTGTTTTTCTTCTGATAATAGGAATCACTTGTTTAACTTCCTGTGATACCGTTCCTCAGGAAATCAGTTTTGGTCAGGATAAAGTCTTGTTTACCCATCCAGTTACCCAAGTTGTAGCACAGCGATTGGGGGAATATTTACAAAACGACGGGTTTTTCAAAAATGAAGGAACAAAGGTTAAGGTATCTCTTTCCAACGATACGTTTCAAGTATATCTTCCGGTAGATACTACTATTCTTCCTGATCCAGCATTCCTAAGCTGGTGTCAGGGAAATACGATTCGGTGGAGTTGGGAAGTGTTTGAGGGGAAACCTGCAACGCTGGTATTGGCAGATGCCGATTTTCAGGCTAAACAATGGATTACCGGAGGTCCTCCTCCAGAATTAGCAAAGACTTTCAAACGGGATAAGTTTGAGGGAAATAGCTTTTATTATCCTCCCGGCATACAAGGAAAAATAGTAAATAAAGTTATTGATTTCTTGAAACAAGATTCCACCTTTGCACCTGAATCGGGAGCTGTAGCGCTCTTAGATTCTACTTCTTCTGGGTGGATCTTTGGATATGTTGCCCACCCTGAAGTGATTCAAGATGCTGAATATCGGAAGCATGTTCAAAACTTCCGTACAAAGATGCAGAATGCCTGTTTCCAAACGGAAAGCCTTAGCGTTAGGATTTACGATTCTTCGTTTAAGGGGATTGAGACGTTTACGCAATAGAGGGAAGACTTTTGCTACTGAATCCTGATACTTAAGATTATGTTTCTTGGAATAGGGCAGGAGTAAACGTAAATGAATAATAAGTTTGTAAAAGTATTTATTATGCCCTTTCTTTGGGCTTCGGCTACTACAG
>RFSG01000197.1 GCA_009924095.1 Sphingobacteriia bacterium | reverse complement strand
GCATATTTTAAAAATCGCTGAATAGGTTTGGAATACTTGGTACGTTTCCATTCCAATCCATCCATATTGGTAATAACTGGTGTTTTCGGACGAGGTAAATACCATCCCCAAATAGAACTACTGGTATAGCCTAATTGTAATAAAACGTCAAACTTTCGGGAACGACTATCTTTAATACAATTAAAGTCATAAATAAATTGACCTGCTGTTCCTATTTTATTTTCCGGATCAAAACAACGAATTAAATTAACGCCCTTAAATTGTGATTCGGTGTAAGGATGGAGATGGGAGGTATATACCCATACTTCATGTCCTTTGCGTACCAGCCCTAAAGATAAATATTCTGCAAATTGTTCAAATCCCCCGTAATGGTTAGGAATACCACGGGTTCCTAATATGCCAATTTTCATTTGGTAATTATCTTAAAAAAGCAAGCACGCTCTGGCGTAACGCTATTCCTAATAATACAAAAGCAGAAAGAAGTAAGCCGATTATGCCTCCTCCAATTATCCAAATTAATAATTGTGCTTTCTCTTGGGGTAGAGGATATCTAGGTTCATCAATAATATTAATTACCGGAGTTTCATTTAATAAACTGAAACGGGTCATTTCAAGATTTTTTAATACTTCCGTATAAATCGCATTTAATAACACAATTTCTCGTTTTAATCTTACTACATCAATTCTTTGTTCCATTTTATGCGATAAAATATTTCTGTCGGTAGAGGCGGCCATTAATTGTTCGGATGCCTCAATTTCCACTTTTAAGGAATCTGCTCTATGTTTAAATATTTCATAAATATTTCTCTGTTTACGGGTAGAGGTTTCAATATGATATTCATTTACCGCTTGCAAAATATGTTTACTTAATTGTTCAGATAATTCTTCATTTTCAGTACGAACAATTAATTTCAGAAAAGCAGTGGTTTTTTTCTGTTCAATTTCAAGTCTATATTTTAAAAAATTCCCATGTAATGCATTGAGTAATCGGGTTTGGTCAATGCCCATAGGCTTTCCAGGGAAAAATTGGAGATTGGCAAAAACAGGTTTTTCTCTTAATTCCTGCCCATAATCGGTATGTTTTAAATAATGATGAATTAATAAATCTCGCACCCCTTCAATTTCAACCGTATCCATACAAGCTTTTTCAAATATTACCCGGCTTTTCAGGAGTTCTAATAATTTTTGCGTTTCATCTTTTCCAGCAGCACCAATTCCAAATTGACTTGCCAATGCCATCATTCCGGATAATCCGGCACCTCCACTTTTTTCTTCGGTTAAAAAGGTAGTAATCGCTAAATATTGGGGTTCATCAAACCAGGCAATTCCTCCCCCAATACTTATTCCCAGCAATACGCAAATGAGCATGGAATAAATTCCTCTTTTACTAAACCAAACCTCTTTAATACGGGTAATAAGTTGAATTACCATCGTTAAATCAAAGGTGTCGCGGGGAGAAGAATCTTTAGGGCTTAAATCTGTCAAGGAAATTTGTTGTAATTAATATGAATCCTGAAATTACGGAAATTATAAATTCTTTTACTTTACTTCCTGACCTTCAAAGGTCAATCTAATTTCTACACGTCTATTCATAGCACTGCTATCTTTTTGTCCCGCCACGTTTAACAAGGGTTTTGCGGCAGCAGCAATTTCATAGGTAAATCGGTTTTTATTAATTCCATATACCTCGGTTAAAATTCTAATTACCTCTAATGCACGGGCTTTGGCCAATTGTTGATTTACTTTTTGAGTGCCCGTTGCATCGGTATGCCCAATTACTTTCACTTGTAAATCGGGTTGTCCTTGTAATATAAA
>RFSG01000196.1 GCA_009924095.1 Sphingobacteriia bacterium | reverse complement strand
TTATTAACCTATTATCCCATTCGATATATTGATCGGTCTGAAATTGGAACCATTCAGGAGATAACCCCTGAAATGACCTATGTGAGTTTAAAAGGTAAAATCACACATTTAGAATTAGTAGGAAAAGCAGGTCGTGGAAGAAGATTAGTTGGGGTGTTTGCAGATTCCACCGGAACCCTGGAATTGGTTTGGTTTCAAGGTATTAAATGGGTCTCAGAACAAATTAAAATTGGGGAAGAAATTATTTTACATGGCAGGTTAAGTTGGTTTTTATCTAAACCCCAATTTGCTCATCCGGAAATAGAAAAGATAAATTCAAGCACTGGAGAAAATACTGGTAAGCGATGGTTGCCCGTATATTCCAGTACTGAAAAATTAAAAAAAGTAGGATTAGATGCCAGAGGATTTCGGGTATTAATTGAACAAATTATTGCTTTTATGCCACCCGAAATTCCAGATAATTTACCCATTTCCTGGGTAACTGAAACTGGATTTATTTCTCGTCGAGAAGCTTGGTGTCAGATTCACCAACCCGATTCTTTGTCACAAATTCAAAGAGCTCAATATAGATTAAAATTCGAGGAATTATTTTTCTTTCAATTAATGTTGGCATCTTATCAAAAAGGAAATAAACAAAGAAATAGAAGTTATCCTTTTTTAAAAGTAGGGGATTTATTTAATACCTATTATCATCATCATTTACCTTTTGAATTAACGGGTGCGCAAAAACGGGTAATGAAAGAAATTCGGATGGATTTAGCCAAGCCGGTTCAAATGAATCGCCTGATTCAAGGAGATGTGGGAAGTGGAAAAACGATGGTAGCATTTCTTTCTATTTTAATTGCCTTAGATAATTCTACGCAGGCTGCATTTATGGCTCCTACCGAAATATTAGCCGATCAACATTATCGTAATATTTTAAAATATTCTGAACCCTTAGGAATAGGGGTAGAACTCTTAACCGGAAAAGTACCTGCCAAAGCCAGAAAAATATTATTGGAAAAATTAGCGACCGGGGAAAGTCAAATATTAATTGGCACTCATGCTATTTTGGAAGACCCAGTAGTATTTCAAAATTTGGGATTAACCATTATTGATGAACAACATAAATTCGGCGTTGCACAACGCGCAAGATTGTGGAGTAAAGGGAAATTATTTCCCCATAATATGGTGATGACGGCAACCCCAATTCCTAGAACTTTAGCCATGACCGTTTATGGAGATTTAGAAGTTTCGGTAATTGATGAATTACCCCCCGGACGTAAGCCTGTTCGAACTAAAGTAGTGAGAACTAGTAAGCGACCTGAAGTATATTCATTTGTACGACAACAACTCTCTGAAGGAAGACAAATTTATATTGTATATCCATTAGTAGCTGAATCAGAGAAGTCAGATTTACAAGCGGCTACTGAAGGATGGGAATATATTCAAGGGGTGTTTCCAGAAGTTAAAGTAGGATTGGTGTATGGCAAATTAAAACCCCTAGAAAAAGAAAATGAAATGCAAAGATTTAAATCTGGAGAAACACGAATATTAGTTTCCACCACAGTTATAGAAGTTGGTGTAGATGTTCCAAATTCAACGGTTATGATTATTGAAAATGCAGAACGTTTTGGATTATCACAATTACATCAATTAAGGGGTAGAGTAGGGAGAGGCGGAAATCAATCTTATTGTATTTTAATTGTAAGCGATAAGATTAGTAAGGAGGGAAGAAAAAGATTAGCGATGATGGAAGAAACCCAAGATGGATTTAAAATAGCAGAAGCGGATTTAGAAATAAGAGGTCCAGGCGATTTTATGGGAACCCGTCAAAGTGGATTGCCAGAATTTAAAATTGCCTCTATTTCTGAAGATGGA
>RFSG01000195.1 GCA_009924095.1 Sphingobacteriia bacterium | reverse complement strand
ATTTACTCTAATGATAGTTAAAGGGGCACAACCAAAACAAATACGCTCTTCTGGCTTTTCTAAAAAAGGCATTAATATTTATGTTCCCCAGAAGAAGGTAATAGTTGGTTTTCCTCAAAGAATTCGCGTATCTGGCATTGGTCAACCTAAAAACTTATATCGTGTTACATACGAGCCCGGAGATTATGTTGAGTATCTTTCCGACGACCAAAATATTTTGGCGTATTGGGATTTTACAACCAACGTAGGTGAAGTTTATTTTGTAGATTCTCCTTACGCTGGGCCAACTTTGGCGACTGCTCCGCAAAACTGGCCTTCAACCGGATGGGCAAATGGAATAACGTTTTCGCTGGGAACACCCACAACACTAGTAACTTTAACTTATACTTCCCCTCAATCTTTTGTTTTTTCTAACGCATACCCGACCATTGTATTCTCTTCTGTGCCATCAATTTCTCCTTTTTTATTTAACAAAAGCGGTATTGATGGAAACAAAAACGTTGGGTCTTATTCCGCAACCATCAATGTGTCCAGCGCAAATTATCAAATGGCTGAACCCGTAGTAATTCCCTTTTCCATTACCAAAAGGGATATAACGATAGCCCTGAACAATCAGACATCCACCTACGCCCCCAATCAGTCTTATTTTTGGTATGTGGCTCTGCTAAGCGCAACTAATCTTGCTCCTGGGGATTCGATTTTTAGTGCGTTTGGGGGAGTTAGTCCGCTTTCAGGTGTTCCGGCTATAGGAGCCAACGCGGGGTCTTACACCATTTTCTACATTCCCACCACATTACAAAACTACAATGTTACAAATACGCCAACCTCGGTCACTTGGACAATTAATAAGGCGGATCAGTTTATTTATTATATTAGTTTACCCACAAATGTTCTTTCTGATGCCACCACTGTCCTTTCAGCCTCGGCCAGCAGCGGTCTTCCGGTGTCCTTCTCGGTGGTGAGCGGCCCCGCCACCATCAACGGCTCTACGCTAAGCTACACCGGCGCTGGGAACGTAGTATTAAGAGCGAGCCAAGCGGGAAACACAAACTATAACGCCGCACCGAATGTGGACAGAACAATCGCGGTTACGGCCCCAGAATCAACATCCCTTATACCAGTTTCTTACGCAAGCGCGGTTAAAGTTGTGTTCGCCCAAAACTTCCCACAATGGTACGCAGCAGGAAATAGTTTTCTGCTTAATAGACAACCAGCTAATAATGTAAGAGACGGTTCTTACACTGATGAAAACGGTAATTATGTTCCACGATTTTGGAACACCGGCCCAAATCAAAATTATATTGGCCCCGCCACTGGACCTGACGAAAGAAAATTTGAATTAATACCACCAAACAATAACTCCATACATTATCCCGACACTATTCCGGGGCCAGATCAAAGATTAAATTATTGGACGCTACGCGGCTTTATGGTAAACTGCGACGAAGGAAACTGTGGCTTTGCCCTTAATGATACGTGGAATAACGCGCACACAGATCCCGCAACAATTCTCAATACCGGCTGGACGGTAAACACTAACAATTCTCTTCTCAGCTTTACTCCAGGAATTTCTGTGGCAAACACTAATACAATTTTTTTACGAAACGCTTTATCGTTTTATCAAAGTTATTTCGGTTCCGGTTATTTTATAGGCAACCCACAATCATTTTCTAAAATTGATTCTAATACTTATTTTGACGGTAGCGTAAATTATATCCGCTATATTGGTTATTGGCAGTGGTATTGGGATAACAACGATAATTCTTACAACGTTATAGATTTTACTTCCGCTACTGATCCTAATTTTATACCGAATAATTGGGGGAGTAATATTTTTGTTACTTCTTAATACAAAACTTTTATTCTAATGAAAAAAAAATTTTTCTGATT
>RFSG01000194.1 GCA_009924095.1 Sphingobacteriia bacterium | reverse complement strand
AATTTCTATGAATATCGGTTTTATTTGCCAATGCCACTAAATTGGGTTTAAAGGGTACCTGTTGTGCGACAACATAAATTAACTGAAGTACTTTTTTTGCATTTCGGATATCAAAGTCTTTCAGTTCTGCCATATCATATTCCACAATCATCCGTATTAACTTATTGATTCTTTGATGCACAGTTTCTTTGTCTTCTTGATAGAAAGGATAATATCCTGTTTGTAAGTATTCGTTAAAATGTTCTAAAGGACGAAAAGAATTGGGCAGTAATTTTTTTAGATCCCCTGCATCTTTTAATATTTTATCTAAAGAAAAAACAGGTAGTTGGAAATTATAATTTAAGGAAAGAAATTCCCGGTATGACAAACCGGATAATTCATACATAATAACACGGCGGCTTAAATCTCCCTGTTGCCGATGAATATCAATTATAGAAGAACCCGTGAAGATTATTTTAATATCCTTATAAACATCGTAAATATTTTTTATTTCCGTTGACCAATTTTTGTATTTATGTACCTCATCTAACACCAATATTTTTCCACCTTTTTTATAAAACTGTAAAATAGTTTCCTTGAGGCTGTTATTTGAAAAATATAAATCGTCTAATGAGAAATAAGCGGCCTTGGAAACCGGAAGGTTTTGCGTTTTAAGCCATTGTAAAACGAGGGTTGTTTTACCCGTTCCTCTGGCACCTTTAATTCCGATAAGACGATTTTTCCATTTTATTTCTTCAAACAGATATCGTTTAAAATCCAGGGAGGTATGGGCTAATAAATATTCGGATTGTTCCAGCAGCGTATCCATATGCACATTCAGTTATGCAAATATAAATATATTTTGCATATTTTAATGTGCAGATTTAACATTTTATTGCTTATTTGGATGTGCAAAATAATAAATAGAGATGTACTTCCCTGTATGTTATTAGGGGACATGATTCAGCCAGGCCACTTTTGCTTCTGGAAAATTGGAGAGGTGAAGGCTACCGAATTATGGGATAGTGAAGACGGGATAATCGGAATTTGAAAAAAAAATTACTTCTTTTTAGCGGTAGCCTTTTTCACCCAATTAGGGTCAATCACAAAACGTAAGGAAAACACATGAGAATAAAGCGTTTGGGAAAAATCACCGATATTAGTTAACGCATAATCCAAACAAATTCCTTTTAATTGAATACCTACTCCAGCGGTTGGGAAAATGGTATATACCCGTTTTCCCTCGTCATTCACTTCTCTCTGCAAGTTTTTATAGCCTGCCCTAAGGAAAATCTTTTTACGATAATTTCCTTCTATTCCAGCATAAGGATCAACCGACATACGCGAGTTAGAGATAAGAACATTTCTTTGTCCATCAAAAAAGATTGCATTATCCAAACAAGCTAGGAGTCCAAATTTTTTAGCCGGGAAAAATTGATAGGCTATTCCTAAGCGCATACTCGGCAAAGTAATTTCCAAAGAATTTTGGGGAATAGCGTTGCCAGTGGCTAAGAAGGCGGAACTAAAGGTTTCGGTTTGAAAAGACCAAGCATTAAAGGTAGAAGAGGCATCACTTAGGGTAAGGCCTAGGTGCAATCTTTTCCAAGTATATCTAGCTCCTACATCGAAGCCAAACCCCCAGGCATTGGCGAAGTTTCCGATGCGACGATAAATTATTTTAGTATTTCCCCCAAGGCTCAGGCCTTTTAGAAATTTCATTTCTCTTGCATAGCTGAGGAGACAAGCCATATCTGTAACCGAGAAGAGCGTAATATTTTGGTAATTAATATTACCTGAGGCATCAATCAGGTTTAAAGTATTGGGGATATCATCTACTCCGAGGCGTATGAAAGAAGCGGCAAATCGTCCGCCTGCTTTTACAGGAAGGGCAAATCCGGCATAATCATATTTTGCGATACCTGCGAAATATTCGGAG
>RFSG01000193.1 GCA_009924095.1 Sphingobacteriia bacterium | reverse complement strand
CGAAGTTATTGGCACCAATTCCACTCGTAATGACTGTTTGACTTTCACCGATTAAAACATTTGAATTGTTGTTTCCAGAAAAAGGGTCAGTGGAAGCATTGGTATAAACAACTGAGTTGTTATTATTAACCAAAACCAAGCGTACTGCAACTTCAGATTCATAAACGGTATTAACACGATTGATAGAAGTAACAATTTTGGCCAACGTTTGAGCTACTGTAGGAGAGGGATTTCCGGTAGCAGCCACGGCATATTCACCGGTACAGGCTACGGCTAAACGGTAGGTACGTAAATCCGTTCCTATACAACTAGCGCCTGCGGTTTTTGCGGCAACATCCAGATTTACTTTTTTTTTTTCAGAGGAACCATTAGGAGAGGTTTCGGTTCCTTGAGGTTCTACCCCAGCTTCTGGGATTATTTTATCCGGATCTTTTTCAAAATCTTGGGTGTAATAAGAGATATATCTGAGTTTGGTACCGGTATCATAGGGGTCAATAAAGAAATCTCCTTTAGGGCTGCGAATCATGGCATGAAATCCTTGTGGTCCCCAATCTGCTCTCCCTTGCGCATAAGCGTCATCTACACCTTTGAGCAAGAAAGTTTGAATTTCAGGAAATTTATCCGCCAACCCTTTTTCCATAATGGAAGATATTACCACTCGGAAAGTTTGCAATATTCCATCAGGAGAAGGAATTTGAATTAAGTATTGACTTTTTTTAACGGAGACTTCCTTTTCATTTGGGGCTTTGAATAAGTAGGTTTGAAAGGATGTATCTTTCAATTGACAATTCAAATACTTTTTCGGGATGATTTGTCGCTGATGCCCAGATGAAATAACTTCAGTGGAGTTAAGTTGCCAAAACTCAGGAGTAGTTGGGGTTTGAGATTGGGAGAACAGTGTGAATGGGAGTAGTGCCAACCAACTCCAAATGGAATATTTCATAAAAAGTAAAATCGCTTAATCGTTAAAAATACGAATTACCTGTGAAAATTAACACATGAATTTCACAGAAATAGAAAATTTCAGGATTATTGATGGATATGATTATCTCCTTCTTTCTCCTTATGAGGTTCCATACCTGAACATTTATGGTTGGCGTCAGAGGTTTTCATTTTGCAACAACTTCCCATTTTTCCTGTTTCGGTGCTATCTGAATATGTACTCATTTTGTGATGATGAGCACAAGTTTCAGCTTGATCATAAGAACAAACTTTTCCTGATTTCATTTTAGTATGACAGCAAGCCCCGGTGGAGATAGCGGAGGAATGTGCGCCAGTGGGAGCTCCGGTAGTAACCGCGATATGTGGGGCGATGATTAAAGATACGATGGACATCAGTTTTATTAAGATGTTCATAGATGGACCGGAAGTATCTTTAAATGGATCACCAACCGTATCTCCAGTTACAGAAGCTTTATGGGGTTCTGATTTTTTGTAATAGGTTTCTCCATTGATCACAACTCCTTTTTCGAAAGATTTTTTGGCATTATCCCAAGCTCCACCAGCATTTGATTGGAACAAACCCATCAATACCCCAGAAACGGTTACTCCTGCTAATAATCCTCCTAACACTTCTGGGCCGAAGATAAAGCCAACCAATACGGGGGTAATAAGCGTAATAGCACCAGGAAGAATCATTTCACGAATAGATGCTTCAGTAGAAATAGCCACGCATTTTTCGTATTCTGGTTTTGCTTTATACTCCATAATTCCAGGAATTTCACGGAATTGACGACGCACTTCATTTACCATATCCATTGCGGCGCGTCCTACGGCTGCAATCGCAAGGGAAGAAAAGATAAAGGGTATCATTCCGCCTACAAACAAACCTGCTAAAACATCTGCCTTAAAAATATCTATGGCATTAATTCCAGCCATGCCGACGAAAGCGGCAAATAAGGCAAGAGAAGTTAATGCTGC
>RFSG01000192.1 GCA_009924095.1 Sphingobacteriia bacterium | reverse complement strand
ACATTATCTCCAAAGGCTATACTATTGTTTCCGGCTGCTCCTGTAAAATTACTTCCTCCAGATAAACTTTGTGCACCAGAAGCATTAGTGTTTTGCCCAAAGGCAACTGAATTTTGAGCCATTGGTAAAGTTTGTACATTATCTCCAAAAGCTAAACTATTTGTTCCAGATGCTGATGTACCCCTAGTTCCACCAGACAAACTTTGAGGACCATTAGCCATTGTTTTTTGACCAAAGGCTACGGAGTTATTCCCAACTGTAATTACGCTATCACCAAATGCTAAACTATTGTTTCCGGTTGCGGTGGTTAAATTTGCCCCCCCTGCCATACTTTGGAATCCATTGGCATTCGTACTATCCCCAATAGCCAAACTTTGGTTACCATTGGCACTGGTACGAAACCCCAAAGCCACACTTCTTTGCCCGTTAGCATTAGTGTTTTCTCCAATTGAGGCCGCATTAATTCCAGTAACTGCTGTCCTCGCATTATTACCAAAAGCGAAACTGTTAACCCCATTGGTTTGACTCATATTTCCACCAGCAAAACTTTGACTATCAATAGCAATTGTACCAAAGCCAATTGCCATACTGTGAACACCATTTGCTCTGGTACCATTTCCTAAAGCAGCACTAGATCGCCCGTTAGCATTAGTATTTTCTCCAATAGAGACCGCACAAACTCCAACAGATGAAGTTCTTGCATTATTACCAAAAGCGAAACTATTGCTTCCACCAGTTAAACTATTGATTCCACCAGCAAAACTCTGAGCACCGGCAACGTGTGTTATTGTATTTAAGCCAATGGCCATACTATTAATTGCATTGGCTTGAGTATTAAAATTAAGTGCTACTGAACTATTTCCATACGCTCTAGCACCAGTACCAGCAGCAAACGCATAAATACCTGATGTATCACTTATCCCTGCTATTGAATTTGCTCCAAATGCAACTCCTCCATTTGAATTTGCGATGGACACTCTACCAAAACTAAAACTGTGTTGCCCATGCGATTCAGATTCTTCTCCACCAGCGAAACTCGCCCAATCATCTGCCAACGTTCTAACCCCACTAGTAAAAGCATCATCACCTAAGGCATCAGTTGAATTTCCGCAAGCAAAAGAAAAATGACCATTACCGCCAGTAAGTCCAGCAACAGAATGGTTACCAAAAGCAACAGAACCATGGCCAAGTGCCTCACATTGTTCTCCACCTACAAAAGACTGGTTTCCGGCTGCAATAGTATTTAAGCCAGTTGCAAAGGAATACAGCCCTACATTCGTGGAGAAATTACTAAAGCTATTATTAGATATGTGTCCTGCTCGAAAGGCAGCAACTCTTGGAACCCAGAATACCTGATTCCCTCCTGCTATCGTAGGAATATTTGCATTGCTATCAGGATAGCTGGAGCCATTCCAGCCTCTCCAAAATACATTACCATAATTAATGCTGAAATTATTTTGGATACCCGTGCCACCTTTGGGTAAATCCCAGCGAACATAACCACTATCGGCAGTGAATTCGAGCCGCTGAAATAAATTACCCAAATCATTTTTGATAAATGGAGCGGTTGCTGGATGATCCCAAGCATTCTGCCCTAACAGTAAATTTTGAGAATAGAACGCCAAAATAAACAAACCCAAGATGGATTTTAATGGTACGTTAAAATTAATAAACATGGCTTTCATTGTTTTTTTGTTAAAAAGTGAACTAATTAAAATTATTGCATTAAAAATATCATCCCAAAAAGAAGAATAAATATTTTAATGATTTCGATAGAAAAAGATTATAGATTAATCCATACCACATAATGATACAATTATCATATTCCTTATAAAATATATAAAAATACCGATTACGTACATTTATCAATTAACCTATTAAATACTATGGTCAAATTTGGTGGATTAGGATACAAATTACAATTCATAGTTTCATTATTTAGAAGATTATATTA
>RFSG01000191.1 GCA_009924095.1 Sphingobacteriia bacterium | reverse complement strand
GACTTATAAGCTATCTGGTTTTGTCCGGTAGTTACACGGTCAAAAAGTTTTGCGTAAGTATTGTAAATTTTGAGTTTATCGGGAAAATATTGGTTATAAAGTGCCGGATTTTGACTCTTTAGATCTTTGAAAACCCAATCATTTAGATATCGTTCCGTCCAGGCATTACCGTCTGATCCTCTGAATCCTTTAGCTTTTACCCGATCTGCCATAAATGTCAGGAATTCAGCATCTCCGGTGAAAGCTGCAAATTCTCTGTTTTTCTTGCCATCGAATCGGCAAAACCTGGCAACTATTCCAGGTGCCGACCATCTCCCGCAATCAGTTTGGACTCCGGTGTAGTTATGTCCTCCGGCGGATCGGAAAGAGTAAGTAAGGGGAGTTTTGATATCTCCGTTCTTAGAACTTTCTGCTCCTATAATTATAAAAACTGATTTTGCAGTCTCTGGATCTGTCAGATCTAAAAGTTTATTACCGGCATAGATTGAATTTAGCAGCGTACCAGGAGGAGGAGGATCCAACTTAGGCAGCTCTGGATAACGGGTATTATTGCAATCACACGGTAATGCCATCAGAAACGAAATGATATGTTCCGCTGCTTGTAAGTGTTATTCAGCATATTTAGCTGATCCCTGCTCAAATTGTCTTTTACCATTTGCGCCAGGTCTTTTGGTGAGCCATCTGGTATGCCAAATTTGTATTCAGTCCTAAAACCGAAAGCTTTAATAAGTAGCTTCATATCTGCTTCATTTTTTGGCCTTTTGAGCTGATATTCAGCATCTGCGTAATCATCAGAGACCCAAGAAAAGCGAAGATCTCTATATAGGGTATCCGCAATTATTGCCCATTCTCCAGGAGTTTTGGTAGGTGGAGGATCAGTAGGAGTGGGTTTAAGATATTCTTCTCTGTTAGCTTTATTTTCAGCTTCTTGTTTTGCAGCTTCAGCGGATTGTGTAATCCCTAAAGAATTGAGAATAGGTTTGATCAATAGATAAGCTCCTATTCCACCGAAAAGGTAAAGAAATGGCTTAATATCAAACTTTTTCTCATTCATCAGTTTTGCGGCGTGGTTTCAGAATACCCATAGCGAAGGTCATCGCCTGGATTATCATAGCCTTGTATATCGTTGGTATTACCAGATCCATCACCTGGTACCGGTTGAGAATTAGGTGAAGCATATCCCCGAGGGTATCGCATCTCCATAGTGCCTGGTTGAGCTTGTCCTGCTCCGTTTGTACTCCCATTTAAATATTTATTTGCTATTGCACCTAAGATAGATCCGGCTACCGGTATTAGCTGCTCCGCTAATTGGTGCCAGGGATTTGGTTTTTCATCTGGTTTTGGTTCTTCGCTGAGATCCTCCGCCTCTTCCAGGTCTTCCTGGAGTTCCGCTAATTGCAGCTCCAGGTAATGCAGCCTTGCTTTCAGCTCTGCATTTTCTTTGACCAGGTTAATATCGGATGAATCTTTTTCCTGGATAATAATAGGCGGAGATCCGCCGGATAGGTTTCCCTTCTGGATCAAAAAAATCGGTTCAGTAGATTTATTCGATCCATTTACTACCTGGTAGATTCCTTCTCCGGCAAGATCTGAAGTCATCCAATCATTGATCTTTTCGAAAAACTGCTGCCTTTTATCCTTATAGTATGCAGTTCGGATTTTCATTCCAGAGCTGCCTTTCAATCCAAAGTAATTTCCTGGAGCCTGATTTATCAGCTCCATCAGTTTTTTTCTGTCCGTAAAATTGACTGAAGGAATCATTTTCCAGGTTTGGTTATTCCGTAATCGTCTGGCCTCTTATTTAACAAAGCATATTTTACATTGATCATTGGAAGAGTCATTAAATCGTGAAATTTAATATCAATACCTGAGGGTACCGGTTGTCTGATTGTACTATAGTTATCCCGATTGAAAAAATGCAAATATTCCATCTGTGGAAATTCCGTAGAAAATGCCGGATTAGTCTGATGATTTACCGG
>RFSG01000020.1 GCA_009924095.1 Sphingobacteriia bacterium | reverse complement strand
AAAAAAGGGGTTACAGATAACAGCCTGTAAAAATATAGAAAGGATAAAAATTTCCTCCTATTCTTTTTAAGAATAATGCGAAAATATTCCACTTTATGGATATATTTTTTTTAATATTGGTAAATTTGTATTAGATAAATTCCTCCGTGGAATGAAGGTACAGGAATTAACAAATAAAAAAAGGAGGCACTTGGCCTCCTGTATTACATAATTTCAAGAAAAATTAACGATCTAATTTTCCTGCAATCAAATCACTTACTTGATCAGAAGGTACGATATCTTCCTTAAAGGAATAAGCACCCGATTTATCATTTTTTACTGCACGAATTACTTTTGTTAAAGCAATTTGTTTGGTTTTATCTTTCAGGGTTGCAACTACTTTCTTTGCCATGAGTGTAAATTATTATTTAATTTCTTTATGAAGGGTTACTTTTTTTAGAACCGGATTGTATTTTTTCAATTCAATCCGTTCAGGAGTATTCTTACGATTTTTGGTGGTGATATACCGGGAAGTACCTGGTTTACCGCTGTTTTTATGTTCAGTACATTCAAGAATTACCTGAATGCGATTGCCTTTACTTTTTGCCATTGTACTTAGGATTGGAGGGCAAAGATAAGAAAAACAAAAAAATAACCCAACTCTAATTTTAAATTTTATTCTTTCATTTAACTCGGAGTTCCGGTTGGCAATTGTGGCAGTTGTTTTAGATCTAAGTTGCCAAAGTTGCCACTTGACATCATGAGAAAAACATTTCGGATTCCTTTCAGTACTTGCAATTTACCTATCAACTCCTCTCTGGTGGTAACAAATTGAATATCCTTATCATCAAAGGCCTGGCAAATTTCTTCCCGCGTAAGGGGAACCATATTTTTCATTTTTAGGGTATGTTCGTTTACAAACACTACCTTTTTACGAATTGCCTTTAGCGTTCGCTTGTATTGACGAAGAAACTCACGATTTAAAGAACTGAATGTATGTAATTCCAAACAAGCGATGATTTGTTTTTTATCATACACTTCCGTAATTGCTGCAACAGATGCCTTTACTTTACTGGGGGAGTGCGCAAAATCTTTGTAGACAATATTAAATTCATCCTGATAAATCAACTGAAGCCTCGACGCTGCGCCATGAAACTCAGCCATGCGTATTAAGAAAGTTTGAATATCGATGGATAACAAACTACAAACTTTCCAAGCAGCTGATAAATTTGAAAAATTGTGTTTCCCAAAAAACGGGACCTTTCCTTTTTCAGATTCTATCTTCACTTCCGAACCCCCAGCTTTTGTTTTATGTGGTAAGGTTTGATATGGAAAAAGATAATGGAAATCTGGTTTTGCGTATTTTTTAATTAAATTTCTGACTTTGGTATCTTCTTCATTAAAAACAATCATTCCGGCTTTATCCAGCCCTCTGATTAACTGAACAAATTGATCTACATACAATCGTTCAGTAGGAAAAACATTGATATGATCCCAAGCAATTCCAGAAAGAACTACTACATGGGGTTGATATAATAAAAATTTTGGCCGGCGATCAATAGGAGAAGCCAGGTATTCATCTCCTTCTATGATAATTACTGGGGAATCCTCTGACAACCGTACCATGGTATCAAACCCATCTAATTGCGCACCTACCAGATAATCAAAAGGAATTCCACTTCCTTGTAATACATGCATAATCATAGAAGTGATGGTGGTTTTACCATGGCTTCCGCAGATTACAATTCGTTGTTTATTTCGGGAATGCTCAAAAATAAATTCAGGATAGGAAACAATTTTGAGCTTTAACTCCCGTGCCCTTAATAACTCAGGGTTATCATCGCGAGCATGCATTCCCAATATTATAACGTCCAATTCTGAATGAATTTTTTCAGCATACCAACCCATATTTGTGGGTAAAAGGTTTGCTGAGGCTAGTCTAGATCGAGAAGGCTCATTAATTTCATCATCAGAGCCAGAAACTTCATGACCCATCTTCCTGAGTGCCAATGCCAGATTATGCATGGCACTGCCGCCTATGGCAATTAAATGGATCTTCATTCTAGAATCTTTAAGCGCAAACTTAATTTTAATTTTCAAGATTAAAAATCTGTTACCTTTTTACCTTTGCCTGAGAACTCAATTTTATGTCCACCTCAACGCATTCTAAACGCCCTAATTTTTCCTTTGAAAAGGATAATAATTGGAAATGGGCATCCTTGGGCGTAGCGGTTTTAACTTTTCTATTATTTAAATCAGCGCTTAATTTTCAGTTCACCAATTGGGATGATGAAGGGTATATTTTGTTAAACCCTTTACTTAAGCTACCCTTCCCTTCTTTTTACGAACATTTCACAACCTATTTAATGGGTAATTATCATCCCCTTACCACTTTATCTTTACATCTGGATGAAATTTTAGGGAAAGGGAAACCCATGAATTTTCATTTGACTTCCATCTTATTTCATTCTTTAAATTCTTTTCTAATAGTTTGGTGGATAAGGCCTTATGTAAAGTCGGGATGGGTTGCCGTTGGGATTGGGTTATTATTTAGTTTTCATCCTCAGCGGGTAGAATCAGTTGCTTGGATATCCGAACGCAAGGATGTGCTATATACTTTTTTTTATTTACTAGGGATTTTAAGTTGGCGGCTTCAAAAATCTACCCCCTGGGCAATAATCTGGGTTGGGCTAGCCTTTATTGCCGCTTTATTATCCAAAGGGATGGCTGTAACTTTTCCCATCTTACTAGCATTTGAAGCTTACAGAGACGGAAGTTGGAAATCCATTCGAACAAAACTTTATTTAATAACTTTTGTTTTGATTGCCATTGGATTCGGAGTTATTGCTGTTTTAGCCCAACAAGAAACGGAATCCATTAAAGTATCTCAAACCTTTCCAATTTATTTAAGGCCTGTTTATGCCTTGTATGCATTAGCTCAATATTTTCGACAATTTTGGATTCCTACCGGATTAAGTAATTTTTATCCTTATCCTGACTATGGGGATTATATTTTATATGCCGTTGCTATGGGTATGTTAGTTTTCCTAGGGGCCGTTGGACTATATTTTAAAAAATGGTCAGCTGAAGGATTATTTCTTTGGGTGATATTAATACTGCCTGTATTGCAACTTTTACCTGTGGGAGAGGCATTATGGTCAGACCGATATATGTATCTCGCCGGAATAGGATTATTGTTGTGGGTAAGTCAAAGAATTGAGAAACTCCCTTACCGAATAGGATTACCTATTTTAGGGATTTGGATTTTGGTTTCTGGTGGATTTACCTGGCAAAGATTACCCGTTTGGAAAACCAGTCTATCCTTATGGAATAATATGATTTCAGAATATCCTGAGAAATATTTTGTGGCCTATAATAATCGTGCAATTGCATTACAAGCCGCAGGAAAAAAACAAGAAGCCTTATTAGACTATACCCATGCCATTGAGCTTTTTCCGATTTATATAGATGCTTATTATAATCGGGGATGTCTTAAATCGGATTTAGGAGATTTTGTAAATGCAGAAAAGGATTTTAGCAGAGCGATAGATTTAGGAGGAAAAAAGGCAGTTTTTTGGTATAATCGAGGAAATGTAAGAGCTCAAACTGGGAAAATAAAAGAAGCTATTTTAGATTTTAAAAAAGCATTAGAAATTAATCCTACTTATTTTGAGGCCTGTACTAATTTGGGCAATGCACAAGCCATGACAGGAGATTTATCCGGAGCGGTAAATAGTTTTACCTTGGCGATAGAATTAGATCCTTTAAATGCTCAGGCTTTTCATAATCGTGGATTAGCCTTGAATCAATTAGGAGACAAGCAAAAAGCGATTCAAGATATGGAGCAGGCGATTCAAATTCATTTAAAAAAGAATGATACTATTTCGGCGAATAATTCAAAAAACAATTTGATATTCATCCAACAATCTAATTAAAGGAATTTTATTAAATTATTTCTTTTTAATTTACTAATCGACATGCTATTACACGCAATAGAAACCGGAAGATTTAAACTTGATGGAGGCGCAATGTTTGGCGTTGTTCCAAAAGTATTGTGGCAACGCACCAATCCTGCTGATGAAAACAATAGAATTGATATGGCTGCGCGTTGTTTATTAATTGAGGATAATAATCGATTAATATTAATTGATACTGGGATTGGAACTAAATCCGATTCAAAATTTGCGGCGAATTATGCCATTGATAATCGAATAACTTTAGATATTTCGCTTGAGAAGCTCGGATTTACAAGGAAAGATATAACAGATGTTATTCTTACTCATTTGCATTTTGATCATTGTGGCGGTTCTACAGAGTGGGAAATTCCTGGGGAAAAAGCCCGCCCAGCTTTTGTAAATGCGAATTATTATGTTCAAAAGAATCATTTAAGCTGGGCATTAGCTCCCAATCCCAGAGAAAAAGCATCCTTTCTGAATGAAAATATTCAACCGTTAGTTTCTTCCGGACAATTAATTGAATTAGAACAAAATGTAGATTTATTTCCTTGGATGGAATTAATCGTAATAAACGGGCATACTGAGGCACAACAATTACCGCTAATTACCTGGAATAATAAAAAATATTTATTTGCAGCTGATTTATTTCCGACTGTTGGACATTTACCCTTACCCTTTGTAATGTCGTATGATGTAAGGCCGTTGGTAACCTTATCAGAACGATTGCCTATTTTAGAATCAGCAGCCCAGGGAGAATTTTATTTATTTTTAGAACATGACCCTATCCATGAATGTGTTGAGGTAATCAAAAATGAAAAAGGGGGATTTACTGCTGGAGAAAAATTTAAATTAACGGATAATTAATTATTGAAATTAATTATCAATATTAAAATAAATTAACTCAATATTCTCTTCTATCAATATATTTCTTTTATTGGGAGTAAATATCCTTCCAATTTGGGGGTCATAAAAATCTAATATTAAAGAAGTATATTTTTTTTCCTCTATTTTCATATTCTTACATTCATTGCGAATTACAAAACACCGATGACTACCAAAAGGAGTATTGATTAGGGTATCGACATTTTCCACTCGCATTCTGAATTTTTGTTTTTCAATTTTATTTTCCCAGGATAATCCTTTCCAAATAGAATAAGGGAAAATAATTAATAAATACTTATCCACCTTTGAATAGACTATACCTGATGGTTTGCGAATTAATTGATAAAAACCGGTGGAAGAAGTAGAACCTAATTGGATAATAATTTCAAAATTTGCGGTGTGAGAATTGAGTTCAATATCCTTTAATTTTTGTGTAAATATCAGAGGCAAAGAATCATACTTAGCGGCATTATTTTTTATTCTATATCCCTTTAATACAGTTGTATATCCAGGAAAAAAAGGGAATCTTACATTTCGTAGGGTATCCATTTGCCCTGAAAGCATCAATAGCTTCCAGCTTAAAAGAAAGATGAATATTTTAAAAACCATATATACAAAGATGAAAGATTTCCGTTGTTAACTGGTGATTTTTTAGTAACATGGGGCATGAATTATTTAACAGTAATCTTAGGTATTGTATTAGGTCTGCATTTAAATGTTGAAGGTCAACAGTTTTATCGTTTTGAAAAACCTGATTCCACGCCAATTGATTATTCGAAAGGATTTAACATACCCGTATTTGATACGCTTCGAGTTCTTTATTTGTGTGTACAATTTCGCAGTGAGGAAGAGAAGGAAGAACATAGTCGTTGGCCTATTGGATCACAAAAGGCTCCAGATTTTTTAAAGAAAATCGTCTCTCCCACCCCAGATCATTTTCCTACTGGAAGTTTAAGTGCGCATTTTTATGAGGCCTCCTTCGGAAGAATGGTTTATTATGGAGAGGTATTTCAAGATGTTATCACCTTAGATTCTTTAATGGAGTATTATCATATTAAAGGGGGATATACAGCGATTACAGAAGAGGTGATCAAAAAAGTGGCAGCCACTGGGAAGGTGAATTGGAAATTATATGATCAATGGGGAAGGCAAGAAAAAAATTGGGTAAAAAAACCCGATAAAATAATTGACCATATTGTTTTGTTGTTTCGGGATAGTCCACCAAAGGTAAATTCTAAATATGGGTGGACCGGCACGAGTGCGGGCATTGCTGCCCTTCATGGAGGCATGATGCCTGTTGGGGATTCACTATTTGTACATGGAGGATCCTTAATGTCGGGATTAATTGTTAATGGAGCTGGAACTTTAAGTGAGCAAACTACCTTGGAATACATTAAACATGAAACTGGCCATTTTCTTACTTTATGGCATTATTCGGCAACGAATGATAATTTGGGTGGGCCCGACTTAAATGCCCACGGAGGTTGGGGAATGGCATCGGCTAGTGGAAGTAGTAGTATTTGTGTAAATAGTTGGGATCGTGATTTTTTAAGTTGGGGAAAATTCAGTCATATATTTCGAGCAGAAAAAGATAGTAATTGTGAAATTACTTTAACAGATTTTGTAACTACCGGCGCATCGGTTAAAATCATTATTCCGAATGTAGAACAACAATATTATTTATTAGAATTTCATAATAACAAGAGTGTATTTGATCATGTGGATTCCACTTTACCAGCTTTATTTATTCTTCACCAGACCGGAGATCGGGGACCGCATCATTTAGACGTAGAAGAAGCAGATGGGAGATACGATTATCAAGCCTTAGAAAAAAAACCTACGGTTTGTTGTGGAAATCATTGGCATATGCGGAAACTATCTTCCAATCCTTTATTGGGTTTTGGAGATAGAGATGCTGTTTTTTTGGATAAAGATTTAAATGGAAGATTAGACCGGAATGATGTTTTAGGGGCTCCGGTATTTATGGTGGAAGGAGATCAGCCGGAGGAATTAATTCATTATTTAGGAGATGGAGGAGATGGGTTTACAACAGAAGATGGAAGAAATGATTTCGGAATTGATACTAATCCTGCTTCAGGAAGTAATGGTAAATATTTACGTCATCCCATTACGGAGTTAAATGGAATTAGAGTTAAGGTACTTGCTATGTATCCAGATTCCATTCGATTGGCATTACGTTTTAATGATTATACCATTGAAAGATCTGTTCGTTGGAGTGGAGATATTCGTTTACGGGATTCATTACATATTAATTCAGGTAAGATATTAGAGTTGGTTATGTCTGGTTCTTTTATGAGAATGCAGGATACCTTTCCAGCCGGGCATTTAAGAGTTGACAGTTTAGCCAGTATATACATTGGGAAAGGGTCTTCTTTAGTTATCAATCGGAAATGTTCATTGATGGCATCGGCAGGAGCCCATATTTATCTAGATAAAAATGCATCTATAAAAATTGAAAAGGGAGGGCGGCTTTTAGCCGAACCCTCCCAACTTCATTTTTTGCATCGAAGTGCAAAAGTGGTAGATAAAAATTTAGAAATCAGCCCTAAGCGTAAGTTGAAGATTTCTTCCCGGAGCACTGATGTTAGATGAGAATTGACGATAATGGGTATCTAACAAGTTGTCAAGTCCGACTTGAACCCAAACCAAATTATTAATTTGATAGGAAGTTCTAAGATTGAAAGTGCACCAAGCGGGCATTCCAAATGGGGTTGCATTTGAAAAATTATCTTCCCCAATTAGGTTGTAATCTTTGATTCTTTTTGCTCCTGAATACAGCATAAAAAATTCACCTTTGAACTTTCCATGTTGAAGTCTAAAGGAAGTTTTTCCATAAACTGGGGGAATATGATCCAAAGGATAATCAACCGTATCTGTTTTAATTCTTCCATAAGTATAATTAAGTGAAGAACTAATTTTAAAGTGTTTCGTGACTTGAGATTCAATACTTGCAGAGCCTCCGGCGAGGTAAGCTTCTTGTGCATTTGTTTGAGAAGTAACTCGACTTTTTACCCCTTGAAAGATAATACTATCCTGCCCTGCTAATTGAGTTTTCCCCGTTGTAATTGCATTTTGTAATAAAGTATACCATCCTACCAACTCAACTTTAGTATTTTGATTCCAGAAGCGAGTGATTCCTAATTCACCATTCCAAGCATATTCAGGTCGTAGAGAGGGATTTGGAATAATAACTTGACCGGGGGTAGATTCAAAAACTTTCCCCATATCATCCACATTTGGGGCTCTGAATCCAGAAGATCCAGACAAAGAAATCTTCCAATCTTCAGAAGGCAAATAAATAATTCCTATGGACGCATTTGGAGCAGTGTTATGCTGGGCTACGCGATTAAACAGAAATGGAAAATATGTTTTGTCATCAAATTTTGATTCCAACCAAACATCGGAGATTCGGATTCCCTGATTAAAAATCCAGTGGTTATTTATTTCCCAGGAATGCGAAAAGTATCCAGCCAAGGTGCGATAAATTGAACCTCCATCGGGGTATCGAGTTGCAATGTTGGAAGTAGTATCCACTTGAATATCTTTGGCTGAAGCGGTAGAGTTTACCTTTTGATATGTTCCTTCAAATCCATATCTAAAATCATGCTTTCCACTTTGTTTAGATAAATCAAGATTTGTACTAAACACGTTTACCTTTTCGATTTGAGATCCAAGACTATTTCTTCTATATATTCTTGAAACTCTACTTTCTTCGATGCCTTGAGCGGATACTCTAAAGATTAATTTATCCCATGCGAAGGTGGAGCGATTATTTTTATAATGATAGGAGGCTAGTTGTCTTTTTTGAGGACCATAATACCATTCAGAGAATCTTGGGAGTCCGGAAGCGGTTTGGGTTAGACGGTCATATCTGGGCACATCAGAACTGGTGGAAAGTTGCAAATTCAATCCATGTTGAATATTTGCTTTAGGGTTCCAGATAAATTTCTGAAGAATATCGAGTTGTTGGTATCCAGATCCTTTTTGAAGATTAACATTACTTGCTTTTACCGAGGAATCCACATTATTAATTCTTTCTACGTAAAAAGTTCTTTTGCCCCAGTCGCCGTAAGCTGGATTTCTTTGATTTCCACTCATCAAATCATCGAAATCAGAAACTGTAATTGAGGATAAGGAGCCCCATTTTTGTCCTCCTATACTTAAGGAGGTATGGAACGTTTTTTCTTGATTTGCAGAAGAATACCGGGTAAAAGAATTTCCGGAGATTCTTAATTTCTGATTTTTTTCTGCCAATAAAGGATCTCGGGTTTGAAAATTAATTACTCCTCCTAATGCATCCGAGCCATACATTACTGAGGAAGGGCCCATAACAATTTCAGCTCTTTCAAGTAAGTTAGGATCAATCGTAATAACATTTTGTAAATGACCTGCTCTATAAATTGCATTATTCAGGCGGACTCCATCAATCACGAGTAATACCCGATTTGCTTCAAATCCTCTCAATACTGGACTTCCGCCCCCTTGCTGGCTTTTTTGTACGAAGGCTTGTCCGGAGAGTTGAAGTAAATCGGCGGAGGTTTGAGGGTTAAATTGGCGAATTTCCTTAAATGGAATGGAAACAACTTGAGGATTCACTTTTCTTAGAGATTCTTCTCCGCGATTTGCCGCAATAACCGTTTGTTCGAGTTGTTTGAATTTAGGTTCCAAAAGCACTTCTACTTGGCGATTTTCGGTAGGGACTTGAATAGATAAGGAATCGTATCCTGAAGCTACCAATAAGAGGGGGGAATTATCAGAAAGGTTCAGTTTTAGCTTTCCCTGGGCATTAGAATACCCGATTAGGGCATTGTTTTGATAAACTGCCACTGCATCCAGCGGTGTTTTAGACCATGCATCTTTGATAAAGACTGAAATTGGGGCCTGAGCCCATAATGAGAAGAGAGGATTAATAACGAGAAGCGTTATAAAAATCCTTTGAATATTTTTCATGAGATTAAGTTAAAGTTGAAATGAAATTGGGAGATTCTTAAGAATTAGATATTCTTGAGGGGGTTTTGGGGAGGAGGGTTAAGGAGTTCGAAGGGGGAGGTATGATTGGGAGATGGGTTGATTCTTGGATCTGACTCATTTTTGCAAGTCCGACTTGCAAGAAGTTGCACCGAGTTGAAAGTACCAATGCGTAATCCTACTTGCAGGTAGAATGATCACTAGGTTTCTACTCATTTTTGCAAGTCCGACTTGCAAGAAGTTGCACCAAGATGAAAGTATCAATGTTAAGTCCGACTTGCACGATTCCCTAATTCTCATTTTCCAAAACTGCATTCTACCTATGAGACTTCTACTTTTTGAACTGTTTCCATTTTATGGAAACAACCTACCCAAAATAGCTATCAAAGAAGCTTGAAAATTCTTAGCTTATTTATGGAATGTATCATTTTGCAAGTCCGACTTGACAAAATATTAAAAGAAGAACCATTCCGCCACAAATTTTACCTCCAGCTACTTTACTCTCTCCAAAAATATTTTGTCTCATCTTTTTTCAACTTCTAACCTCACCAATACATCCTCCCTAACCTTATTCCTTAACCAATTCCCCACGGTGGAGGGGTTAAGGGGCTTATCACAAAGGATAATATCCTATATAAAAAAAAGTTCTCCCAATTTTGTAAACCTTCAACTATTGTAAGTATCCGGTTCTCCTCCACATTGAAAATCGGATACCATTCTTTAGATCCTTTACCTTTTATTCCACTACCTTCAAATCCCTCTAAAGCAGTTTGGTAAATTTTTAATAACTGCCCCTCTTGTGTATCATGGTAACATATTAATTCTACCGAATCCGGCTGATTCGCAATTGGATGAATCCCTAATATATCATACCAATCCTCCCCAATTATAAATTCTTTTTCCTCTTCAAAATAAAATCCTGGTATACTTTGATTTTCCAACCCAACTTTCGAAACTGTAAAATATGTTAACCCATCAGATGTTGAAAAAGATTTATTACTAGATAATTCAAAAACAATTTCTTTAATCTCTTTCTTTCTTAAATAAAATAATGCAAAAGGCGAGGACATTCGCCAAATGAGTAAAAAAAAGAAAATTATTATTCCAATTTTTTTCAACTATCAATAATGAATTAATTCATTTTATATTACCCAAAAATGGACATTATTAACGAAACAACAAATTTTTTAATTGAAAATATATTTATGGTTAGATACAATATTAGCCCTATTACCAATTTCTTTAAGGACATCCTCCAACTACGATTCCTTGTATCATACCCATATAATAAGCAGAAACCGGAGCTTGTTTAATTTCATTCCGAACATCTAATTCTAATGCGAACTTAAAGTAATGATAAGCTTTACAGAATTCCTCTAAACGATAATAAGCTATCCCAAGCTGTTCAATTGCTGATATTCTATGTGGTTCAATTTTTAAAGTATTATTAAAGTCATCAACAGCTTTTTTTAATTCTTTCTTTTGTAAATATGATTTACCTCGGGTAAAATATCCCGCTGCAAGTGAAGCGCTATTACTATCCGGCATCTGTAAAGCAAGGGTAATCTGAGAAATCGCCTCATCATACGCTTCAGTCATAAAATAATATTCCCCTTTAGAAACTCTGGGCATCATTGCTTCCGGACATAATTGAATGGCTTTATTTATTTCTTGAATACCTTTGGCAAATTCCTTTAATTCAAGTAAGGTATATCCCTTGTTATTGTACAACATACAATCGGTGGAATCTGCCCGTATACCCCGCTCATACGCAACAATTGCTTCCTGAGGCTTACCTAATTGAAAATAACTATACCCTAAATTCAACCAACCATCTACCAACTGGGGATTAATTCTAAATGCATTTTCATATGCTTGAATTGCATCAATGTAATTTTCCTGAAAGGTATGTAACTCTCCCATATGTAAATAAGTAAGCGGATCCCCAGGTTTAAGTTGAGATGCCCTGCTAAAATCATTTAAGGCATCTCTGAATTTTTCCTGATATTGCCTGCACAATCCCCGTTCCAAATAAACCGGATAAATTTCTCTTACTTTTCGTTGGGCATAGCCATTATCCTTACGAATTTGACTCTCATAAAATCCAAGTGATGCATTAAAATAATTTTCAGAAATAATATATTCTTCGTTTAAAAAAAAAATCTGTCCCAGTTGATAATTTAATTCTGGATCATCTGTTTTAAATGAGGATAATGGTTTAATTAGGGATTCTAAATTTTCGGTTGTGCCTGACATGATTTCCATCCAAACTTTCCTAACCTGATATTTTTCATCCTTGGGATTTAAAGCAATTGCCTTTTCTATATTTATCAATGCCAATTTAGAATCTTCGGAAAGCCAGGCAATCGACGCTCTTTCCCCATAATTTTCTGCATTTGAGGGTTCTATGGATAATGCCAAATCTAAATCTTTTGCAGCTTCGGTTAATTCTCCAATTCTTGCTTTGCTTTTTCCTCGTATACGATAGGCAATTGCATTATTATGATTTGATTCTATACTTTTATCGGCCCAGCGAATAGCCATTTTATAATCCCCATCCTGAAAATATCGTTGAGCCATTCCTGCCATAGGGGCCGCAGGTAATATTCGGGAATTAGGTGCTCCCAGAATTAATTGAAAATCTTGTTGGGCTAAAGATAATTTATTCTGACCTAAATAAGCCCAACCTCTATAGTACAATGCCCATTCATCGGGTTTCGCATCTATAACTTTGGTATATAATTGTATTCTTTGGTTATTATCTTTTACCTCAGACTCCCATACCTTATATCTTAAAGTATCCTGAGAGAAACCCAACAATGGTAATAAAAAAAACAAGAAGACAACCTTTGTTACCCAGGTATATTTCCCCAACTCCAAATCAACAATAACTTTAAGGAGTTACTACAAATTTTAAGGTTTTAGTTCCGGTATTATTAGTAGCATCCCTTGCCCATAAATGAAAGGTATAGGTACCTACCGCCTGGAAGAACAAGGTTCTTTCAAAATAATACAAATTGGTTTGACCCAGTGTTAGTAAATCAATGTATCCTGGAGTGAATTCCAAATACTGACCTGTAACATCATTTGTACCTTCCCACATTATAGTAGTTAAGTAATCATTATCCGAAATGGTATCTTTTATTACAAAAGAGTTATTTAATCCTAAAGAAACTGAATGAGTAGAATTATTAGGCAATGAATTGGCACCAAACTGCGGAGGAACTAAATCATTGGTATTATATAAATTGATTTCACTATCTACTGAATCTGCCTGATTGTCTTGTTCATCTGTACAATATACAACAAGGCGATAAGGTCCGGCTAAGGCATTTGAGGGAACATTGATAATTCTGGATTCAGCAACTTTTCGTCCTTTGGTTGTAAAGGATTCTGAATAATACCAGGGAGTTCCATGAATACTAGATTCATTCCTCTTTTGATCAAATTCTACTTTTATTCGATAAGATTTTAAACCCCTATCATCATTTAACTCAACTGCAAAATTTATCCTTTGGCCATTGGAATAAGTTTGCCCATCCACAGGAGATAGGGCATTAATCGTGGGACGAGTTTGATCCTGCCCAAGATTCATCCCAGGATTTTTTTTGTTGTTACAACTGATGAATATGAACAACACGAGGAAAAAGGAACAATACATTAATCGCCAAAAATTATACATAGGGCTATGATTCAACGGGAAAGATAATCATAATTAAGTTTTTTATCAAAACTTATGGAAACATCAAAAGCTGATCTGCCGTAAATACTGATGGAACTGTTCAATCGCCTTCCTTTTAAGGGCATCTAAATCATAATCTATCGCTTCCTTAAAATAAGCTAATGCAGCCTCAGGAGTTAAACCATACACTGGCCCCCAAGATTGTGCAACGGTTTCCAAATGTTTTAATCCATACTCAAAGCATTCCAGTAATCCTTCCTGTTGTTTAGTACTTACCTTTTCAGGATTAAACACCCAAACTGCAAACACAAAAGGCAATCCTGTGAATTGTTTCCAAATCTCAGCTAAGTCATACACATAAGGATATTGCTGAGCTGCCGTTACAGCTTTGTCTCCAATAACAATGTAAGCATGCTTTTTTTCAGGCTTCAGATAGGCATCTGGAACAGGTGGTAAAATCATAATCTTTAGCTTCCAAAAAAAATGAACTAAAATCTCAGCTAAGCGATTTGAGGTACGAGAATGAAAATCTGCAAGTAAAAATTCACATTCTTCAATCGGGGAAAGTGAACAAATCAATACCGAATCTACCTTTCCATTTGCCCCTATGCAAAACCTTGGCAATACTTCAAATGATTTTAATTCGCTTAATGACCCAATCGGAACTAAGGCGATATCTGCCTGTTCATTTTTAAAGGCTTCTGCGCAAACAGAAGGAACCTCCAATTGCAAACTATAAGGATTATTAATTGAAAAAACCTTCTCCAAACCTTCCAGGAATGGACGTGTATTTAGATAAGACACTGCAGTAATTCTTAGCAAAACGTCCTAATTTAAATGATCTAAAGAATTTATCTTTTGAACTGAATATCCTTGTTCGGTAACCGTAATAATGTTTAACCCTGTATTATCATGGGGAAAGTCATTCATTCTATTCAAACCTTTTCCGGTAAGCATGGATAAAACTATCCTTAGCGTTCTGCCATGGGTACAAACCAATACTTTTCCAGATGGATGGCTGTTTTTAATAATATTTAGACCTTCAGATGCCCTTGCCCAAACACCTTTAGGAGATTCCCCACCAGGAAAAGCAATATCTAAATTTCCCTGTTCCCAGACTTCATTCATTTCTAAAAAGGCCTGATGCCGAATCTCATCAAAAGGTTGACCTTCTAATTCTCCCCAACCCATTTCATTCAATTCGGGAAGAATCTTCAAAGAATATCCAGCTTGAACAAAAGGAGCTAAAGTTTGATGTGTTCTTTTCAAGCCACTGGCATATATTGCATCAAATTGAATATGCTGATAATGCTGATAAAACTTAACTCCTTGTTGAATTCCAGTTTCATTTAAATCAGAATCTACCCCTCCACCTTGAACAATTCTCAAACGGTTATAATCTGTTTCTCCGTGCCGGATAAGATATAAATCTAACATTAATTATAAACCGGTAAATCAGTAATGCGATTAATTTCAACTTGACTATAATCCGTTACTACCCGATATAAAGTATCTCTTTCAATCGGCTTAAAACCTGCATCTTTTACCAATTGCACCAATTCATAGGTACTTAAAGAAGGATTTTGTTCTTCTGCTCCAGCCATCGAATAAATTCTGGTGGAATCGTCAATTGTTCCATCAATATCATCCACCCCAAAGGACAAAGACAATTGTGCTGTGTCTCTTCCAATCATGGGCCAATAGGCTTTTATATGCGAAATGTTATCCAAATAAATTCGGGATACTGCATAATTTTTTAAATCTTCAATCTTATTCACTTCCCCAACATAGGAAAGATTATTATTATCATCTCTAAATTTCAAAGGGATAAATGTATTAAAGCCTTTAGTTCTATCCTGCAGTTCTCTGAGTTGACGTAAATGATCCACCCGATGTTCATGCTTTTCAATATGCCCGTACAACATGGTGCAATTAGATGGAATACCTAATTGATGCGCGGCTTCATGTATCTCCAACCAATTATTGGTAGAGGCTTTGGTATCACAAATTTGAGAACGAATATCAGGATGAAAGATTTCTGCTCCTCCGCCTGGTAATGAATCTAATCCATAGTCTTTCAAAGCTAGTAAGCCTTCTGTAATGCTCATTCTACTTCTCGCAAACATTACCTTTAACTCCACTGCGGTAAAAGCTTTAACATGAATTTCAGGTCGAATGGCTTTAATTCTTTGAATCATCTCACCATAATAATCCACCCCTCTTTTAGGATGAACTCCCCCAACAATATGCACCTCAGTAATGGGCTGACCATCATACTTTCGTACCTGTTCTTCTATATCTGACAAACTAAATTCCCAACCCCCTTCTTCATCTGGCCGGCGGGCAAAGGCACAAAATGCACAGGTATAAATACAAATATTCGTAGGCTCAATATGAAAATTACGATTGAAATAGGTATTCAATCCATGTTTCTGAATCCGTACCCAATGCGCTAATTCTCCTAGAAAACCCAAGTCAGTGCATGCATATAATAGCAATGCCTCCTCCTCTGTTATCCTGATTTGCTGATAAACTTTTTCAGCTATTTCCTGATATTGGGTGGGAATCTGATGCCGGGGTGTGGCAGTTAAAGGGGTAAAATCCATGGAATAAAATTACATAATATTAAACTTTCAACAAGTAATGAAAGTTCAATAGGGAAAAGCATTTATTCTGGAAATCACAATTTCAATTTCTTCGGGTGTTAATAATGGATGAATAGGCAAACTCAATATTTCTGAATGAATCCTTGTCGTCAAAGGCCAATCCTTACCTGAAAAGGCAGGTCGAAAAGCAAGTTGTTGATAAGGAGGGATAGGATAATGAATCAGGGTTTGTATTCCCCCTTGTGTCAACCATTCCTGTAATTGATTTCTTCGTTTACATAATACCGGAAATATATGCCATACATTTTCTCCAGTTTTTGAGGAAGAAGGCAATTTAATTTCTGGATGATTAATTTGAGTAAGATATAATTCTGCAATTTTTTCTCTTAGATGATTGTCCTCCTCAAGTTGTGACAATTCAATGCTGAGAAAGGCTGCTTGTAGTTCATCTAATCTTGAATTAAATCCAGGATAAATATTATGATATTTTTTTTCAGATCCGTAGTTGCCTAATATTCTAACCCGTTTTGCAGTATCGGCGTGAGCTGTTGTAACTGCACCTGCATCTCCAATGGCACCTAAGTTTTTTCCCGGATAAAAACTAAAAGCGCCGGCATCGCCCCAAGCACCTGCTTTAATTCCGTCCACTCTGGCGCCATGTGCTTGGGCAGCATCTTCTAATATTCTTATCCCATTCTGAATAGCCCATTGTTGTATAAATTTCATAGGTGCCATTCTCCCGTATAAGTGAACCGGTAACACTACTTTTACTTTCGTTAAATCAAGGGAGGTTAAAGGTGAGATGGAAATATTAAACGTATCTAACTCGGGTTCTACAGGAATTATTTTCAATCCTGCCTGTTCTACGGCCAACCAAGTAGCGATATAAGTGTTGGCGGGTACAATTACTTCATCTCCGGGTTGAAGAAATCCTTCCCATTTCCAAGCCTCTAATACTAACCGTAAGGCATCTAACCCATTCCCTACCCCAACGGTGTGTTTGGTATTGATAAACCGAGAAAATTCTTGCTCAAAGGCGGTAACCGCAGAGCCCAAAACAAATTGACCCTTTTCCACCACTTGGCGTAAGGCCTGCTGATATCGTTCTGCTTGCCGGTTTCGCAAAGCGCCTAAAGGGAGATAATTTATAATATCCAAAATATATTATATAATAATTTATTTTATTATAATCGTTTTTCGGCAATTACATAATTGGGTCGTCTTCGGCTCGCATCTAAAGTGCGCCAAATATATTCTCCCAATATCCCAATTCCAATCATTTGAAAAGAAGATACAAACAACAGAATCACCATCATACTGGTCCATCCATCAATATGAATCCAGCCGGATATCTTACCAATCAATATTAAAACTGCATACCCAATTGCCCCTAACCCTAACAACAAACCTGAAATAGAAATCAGACGAATCGGAAAAAAAGAAAATGCTACAAATGAATCTACTAATGATTTAATTTTTTTTCCTAGAGTATAGGAGCTTTTTCCAATCATTCTTTTTTTCCTTACATAAGGAATTGTAATATAATCGTATCCTAACCAAATTAATAAATATGGCAGGAAAGAATTTTTATCTTGAATTTGTAAAATATGTTCTCTGATTTCTTTATCAAACAAAACAAAATCAAATCCTCCTTTAGGTAAATTTTTTAGCGCAAATTTCCGAATCATCCAATGCGAAAAACTAGATATTCCTTTTTGCCATAAGGGTTCCTCTCGTGCTTCCCGATTCGCAATTACGAGTTTTATTCCAGCTTTCCAATAGTCAAACATTTTAGAAAATAATTCAACAGGGTCTTGCAAATCAGCAGAAATAATGATGGTACAATCCCCTGTGGCTTCTGCCATTCCTGCATAGGTTGCATTGGTAGAACCAAAATTCCGGGCAAACCGAATAATTTTTACTTTATCTGGAAAACGATTTTTAAAGTCGCATAATTTATCCCATGTTCCATCCCCAGAACCATCATCAATTAATATATATTCGAATGTAGCTTTTCCTGCTAATAAATATTCATGATCTAATAATGTCTGGCTGGTTACAGGTATGTTCCCTTCATTAAAATAACAGGGAATAATTACTGAAATTATGGGCGTATTCATAACTCTTCAACTTCGGCTATACACCCAATATTTGCCATCCATTCAGGTGGTAGATCCGCAGATATTTCATTTAATGCCTTCAATAAGGAATCACTAAAACCGGTCATCATAGAATTAGGCAAAACTTTTAAAAAGAAACCCGTAACCGAAGAAACCTTAAAACCAGCAGAGGATAAATCAGCCTTCAAGGTATCCATACCATACACTCGCACATGGCCTACTTGCTGATCGCGCATACCTAAAGTGTCTAACGCAGGTTGTAATCCCATTTTAACTGCAAGTTGTCTATGTAAGGACTTTTTGTTCGGTACGATAACAATAATTTTACCCCCCGGGGCTAGCCATGATTTCATATGTATTAATAATTCAACCGGATTAATAATATGTTCCAAAACATGACCCGCCAATACGACGTCATAGGGAGTAGAAGGAACAAAATTTTCAAACCACGCAGAATGTACTGTTAATTGAGGAAACTGTTTTTGTAAATGTTCTACTAAAACAGAAGATCCTTCTACTACTTCTGCATTTATTTTCCGGTCCAATAATTCCCTTGTAAATAAACCTTCACCGGTTCCCATTTCCAATACTCGGCTACCTTCAGGAATATGCGAAAACACCCACTCAAAAGTGTACCGTTGCGCTGCTGCTTCAATATGTTTATCTCCTAATGGATCTTGTAAATGGTAATTTCCCGCAATAGGATCTAAAGAGGAGTTTTCCGCTATCATACAAGCAAATTACGGAGAATTCCAATTGCTTATAGGCTGGATTGTCCTGCTTTAATTCCTTGCAATATTTGATCATTAAAACTGGAAGCATTGTAAGGCGCGGCACTTCCCATTAAGGTTAATCCAGAGTATTTATCCAATAAGGTTTGACGAAAATGATTCCACGTTTCTATTTGAGATAAATAGGGTAAAACAAACCTAGGCCCTGAAGATTGTTGCAAAATAGTTAAGGGTTGTATCCCTGATTCAATTAAGCCAGATTTCCAAAGCGTTTCAATCACTCGTTGAGGATCTGGGGTATCTTGATAAGGGATTTCTGCAAACAAGGTTATTTCTTCCGAAGATTGGGTATGAGAAAGATGGGTAATTCGGGTTACTGGAATTTCTTTTTCAGGGATATTTAATACTGAGAAATTCTTTATTAAATGTTTTCGATTCCAGGTTAGTTTTATCCAATGCCATCCCGTTTGTTCAAAAACAGGAATTTCTTTTTCTCCTACTGCGGATGCAAAAGAATGCAGGCTTCCTGTCCAGATAATATGGGACGTCGAAATAACTTCTTTGCCAATATGAACCTCCCATCCTTGCGCGTTTTTATTGAGCTGAAGAGGAAGACCTTGAAAATACTGGATGGTTGGGGTTTGAATAAATTGATAATATAATTTATCCATCCAGGCTCCAAATCGTTCTAGTGTAGGATATGCAAACAGTGTTGGGGAAAGACGGAAGGATTTATCAGTTAAAAAAGCTATTAGTGTTTCAGGATAAAATAAAGGAGCCCAAGCTACTCGATGATATCTTCCAGGCAATTCGTTTGAAGATATTCTAATGTTCTTTTCTACCCATGAATCCATCAGATTTTTCTGAAGCCAAGATCCATGATTTGCTTCTCCCATCTGTGCATAAGTAGGAGGAATGATACCTTCAGGCGTATTAAATTTATTCCGCGCATGCAAATCATCCTCAGGAATACTTAAGCTTGCCAGAATTTCTTGCTGAATCATGTGTGGCAACAGGTGAAGACATTCAGGTTCATTGGCAATTAATAAATCGAGGGTTGTAATCCCTCTCCAGTATTGAAGAGGCGTATCTACCTGCTGAACCTCAACTCGAGCCTCTATCCATTTTTGAACAATAGGAAAAAACCGAGGGAGGTCGACTCTGTTATCCGGTTGATATAAAAATACATCAGAATGAGTATTGGGTGATCGCAATTGAGTGAATTCCAATAAATTCATCCCAACATCAGTGATGGTTTCATCTTGCCACTTCATCCCGCCAAAAATTCCACCTGCAGGACCTCCAGTATCAACCCAGGAAACCTTCTGATTTTTGTTCTTAAATTCTTCTAGCGCTACTATGGCGGCAAGGGAATTTCCAATTACTAAGGGTTTCATAGGGGTTTCACAATACGATAAAGTTCAGCCCCCCAACCCGGTAATTCCGCTGACAATTTCATCAATCCATTTATTATATCAATATTTATAATATCATTATCTACCATCTTTTGGAGTTGAGCATGTGTGAAGGGTTTAATAAAATAATCCCCAGCTTCCACAATCGCATAACCGGTTTTGTTTAATAGATCCTCTAAAATTATGGGTGTAAATACTTGTTGCTGTTGAAAATGATGATTGGCTCCTGAGAAAGATTGAACATCCGCAATCGCCCCCATGGCTACAGCCAATCGGCGATGAAAAGAATACGCATTGGGAACGGTTAGAAATAATTTTCCTTTTGGAGACAATGCCTTCCGCAGTTCTTGAAGGGTTTGTTGTGGATCTGGTAATTCATGTAACAAACTGCTCATGAGTATCACATCCATAGGGGTTGTGACTTGCTTCAACCAATCTTCAATCTTTAGGGGAAGAATTTCAACCGGGTAGGCAATACTACTATTTTGAAAAGTTGTGATGGCTTGATCATAAAAAATAGTTGAAGGCTCAAGGACTAACAGGTTTTTACAAGAAAATATCCAAGTAAACGCAGGTGCACTTGCACACCCAATTTCAAGTATTGAGCTATTCGAAACATCCCCCATTTTATTCAACCATAATTGTTGACGTGCCTTAACCAGAAATGGTTCAAAGGGTTGGATTTGATAATCTCTAGCATATTGTTCTAAATCACGATCCATAAGCTGCTTTTTTAATATCCAGAGATAAAGTACACTTTAAAGAAGGAAGGGCTCCTAAGTTTTGTTTAAATCGGGTGAGTCCCGCATTAGGTATGCCATCAGAGGTAGTTGCCGTTCCTAAATCCAAATAGGTAATTCCCTCTGCTCTACAATAATTTTGAATCCCTTCACATAATAAAGCGACCGGACTTAAAGCCTCTGCCGAAGGATGATGTGCCCAATACACTACTTGTGCATAATCAGCCATGGGAATCAAAACCCAGGCAGCTGCTAATCTTTGATTTTGGGGATTGACCACTTCAAACATTCGGGTTTGATTCGGAAAGGTAAAAATCATTTCTTCCACCTGTTTCGGAGACATTGATAAAGTATATCCTTTATCTTTTCGATTTAAGGAAATTAACTCGTAAACCGATAACCAGTTACTAAGCGGAACCCGTTGAATTGTCGCACCTGAAGATAAACATTGTTGGATTTTTTTTCGATTTCCATGCGACACCTCAAAGGATTTTTCAGTCAAATCAAAATACCAAGTGCTTTCAATTTTTTCCCATTTCCAAAGAGAGGTAGAGATGGATTGGATGGTTTTTAAAAAGGCAGTAGGGTTATAAAAAATTGGAGGTAAAGTCCAGTGGACAAAATCAGGAAATGGAGGATATTGAAGTTCTGTAAAATTTAAAGTAGGTAACCAGCCAGCAAAACTTCCCAAGCCTGGAACTGAGAAGATATTTTGTTCGAATTTCCCTGCAATGCCATTCCAATAGGTTAACCGTGGATGAAGTTCAACAAATGCTGGAGACTGAAATATGGGAAGTGTTGAGGTCAAGACTTTTCTATTCGAAACAATCTACCCAACACAGTTTTCCAGAGGAAATAGAATAGCGAAGAATTAATCCTGAAGGATAGAATGCTCTTTAATTATTTTCTCTTGAATAGTTTGAAGGGCATGTAAAACAGTTTCGGGTCGCGGAGGACAACCGGGGATATAAACATCCACGGGTAAAAAAGTATCAATTCCTTGAACCACTCCGTAAACCCTGTGCATTCCTCCAGAGGAAGCACAAGCGCCCATGGCTATACACCATTTGGGGTCGGGCATTTGATCCCAGATTCTTTTTACAGCATGTGCCATTTTGTAGGAGCACCATCCAGCAACAATCATAAGATCAGCCTGACGGGGAGAAAACCTAAACACTTCGGATCCAAATCGTGAGGCATCATATTTTGGTCCGGCAAACGCCATCATTTCAATAGCACAACAAGCTAAACCCATAGGCATAGGCCATAATGCATTAGCCCGTGCCCAATTGGTAACCGCATCTACGGTAGTGGTAAGAAACCCTGTTTTAGCTAATGCTTTTTCGATTCCCATGGTATGCGTTTTTGTATTTTATTAAAATTTAAAAGTCTGTTGATTCCGGGATATTATTCCCATTTAAGTCCACCTTTTTTCAAGATGTAAAAAAATCCCACGAATAAGATTACCACAAAAACCAACATTTCCACAAATCCAAACCATCCTAAGTTTTTGTATTGAACAGCCCAAGGATACATGAACACCAATTCTATATCAAACAAGATAAAGAACATCCCCACCAAATAAAATTTTACAGAGAATCGGTCACGGGCAGTTCCTACCGGATCCATCCCTGATTCATAAGGCGAATCTTTAATACGATTGGGACGCAAAGGTCCTGTAATTCCGGATAAATTGGTAAGCAACAGCCCTAAAAAAACTGCTATACCTACTAATATTAAGAGTGCAATGTATTCTGCCATGTAAATGATTTACTAAACAAAGTTATCGGGAAAGCTTCAGATGTACAAGAAATTTGGTTTCAAAATACGGAAGGGGAAAATCTTGGAATAATGGCCATGTCGTAATCTTTCCAGAAATCGAAGCAAGTTCGGCTTCTAAATCTCCTCCTTTTAAATACAATATCCCGGAAGGCAATGTTCCTTGTTGCCCGGGAATTAATAGATGTTTAACGAGTTGGATAAATTCTTTCATATGGGAAACAGCTCTGGAAACCACATAATCTGCTTGCCCACTTGAAAGAACTTCTGTTCTAGAACATATTGCTTTTACGTTCTTAAGTTCAGCTGCTTCTATAATTGCGGATACTACTTTTATTTTTTTAGCAATCGAATCTACTAGCACAAACTCCACCTCAGGAAATAAAATCGCCAAAGGAATTCCTGGAAAACCTCCTCCAGTGCCTGCATCTATTACTCTTGCCCCAGGATTGAAAGTACAATAATGTGCGATGGTTAGTGAGTGTAACAAATGATGAATTTCCAACTCGCCGATATCTTTCCTGCTAATTACATTGATTTGAGGATTCCAAATTTGAAGCGCTTCTGAAACTTTCTCAAATTGTTGTATTTGCCCTGAAGTTAATCCCGGAAAATACTTATGAATTTCCTCAAATTTCCCGCTTTCCATTCCTCAAATATACTTTCCTTTTTTCCTAAAAGGATGATTAATTAATTCCCAAGAAACAAAATAGAATAAAATGAACTCATCCCCTTTCCCTTTAGTAAGTTAATGCCTTGTCCTTTTTTTTAATTAACTTTAACCCAAATAAAAAAAGCAAATTTTGAATCAAACTTTGGGTACTTCAAAACACCCTAAATTGAAAGAGAAATGATACAAATGATGCTGATATAGAACAAATTATGAAAATTAACTTTTTTCCTTACTGCCTTTTTCTTCTCTCAGGGATTATTTTAAATTTTCCTCAACAAATATTGGGTCAATGCCAAGGGGGGTACAACTACGGTGTTGCTCCTATTACCCCAGGATTTTCATTTACCACCTATTCCAATGTGTTTGGAGGAGAATATATTCGCTTTAATGCAACCGTTGGGAATGTTTATGAATTCTCCTATTGTACTTCAGATGGAGGTTCTACTTCTTATGATACAGAACTTTCTATAAATACTGACCTTGGGGTGTATGTACCCAACACTTACAATAACAACACCTGTGGTACCCAGGCAAAAGTAACTTGGACGCCTTCAACTTCTGGGATTTATAGGATTATTACCACTGAATATGATCCGTTCTTTTTAACAGGATGTTACATCAACAGTTCATTTGGAACCAACCTACGTATTCGTCAAGTACAATGTGTAACCCCAGCAAATGGGGGAACTTTGGTGGGTTCTCGATCAACTGTTCTAACCAACGATACCGTTTCTTTTAATTTAACTGGATACACCGGAACCATTAATTGGGAGTTTTATTACAATTCACCCCCCTGGACTACCATTAATAATACCAATCCGAATCCGAATTTTTTCGTGGGAGATTTTAACAATAGTACTTTGTTTGTTAGGGCCAGATTAATCAACGGAGGATGTATAGCTTATTCCAATACAGTTCAAGTTAATATTCTATGTGGAGTTCCTTTTAATACAGTTTGTAACACTACGTTGGATTACATTTCGAACGTTTCGTTTAACACGATAAATAATAACTCCACTTACAATAACAATACTGCGTATCAAAACTTCAGTAATCTTACCACCTCTGTTTGTAAAGGTAGCACCTATAATTTAAGCATTGCTTCTACCGGAGTGGCGCAAGGTAAAACTGCTTGGATTGACTACAACAATGATGGAGACTTTAATGATCCAGGAGAAAATGTTTTAACCCCTACTTCTCCCTCAACATCTCCGGGAACTGGAAATGTGACCATACCGGGTACTGCTGTAACCGGTAGTGTTCGAATGCGAGTATTGTCGGTAGCTCCGAATGTTTTAACTTGTGCAGCAACGTATTACCCTTCGGGTACCAATACAACAGATGGAGGAGAATATGAAGATTATACAATCAATATTTTAGCAACCCCAACTGCAGCGGCCGGCGCAAGTCAAACCTTATGTGCCACTTCGGCAACCATGGCAGCAACTAATCCAACCCCGAATTCAGGAACTTGGTCATTGGTATCCGGAAGTGGATCTGTAACCAGTACCACTTTATTTAATTCAGGGGTTACAGGATTAGGGTCTGGGGCTAATGTTTTCCTATGGACAGTGAGTAATGGAGTTTGTACGGCCACCAGTCAAGTAACGCTTACCAATCAAACCCCAACAACAGCGAATGCTGGAAGCAATCAATCTGCTTGCTCTCTTACTGCAACTTTAGCGGGTAATTCCCCTAGTGTAGGAACAGGAAATTGGAGCTTAGTGAGCGGAACAGCTACTATTTCAAATTCTACTTTGTTTAATTCAGGAGTATCCGGATTAGGATCAGGTGCAAATGTTTTTCTTTGGACAATCACCAATGGTGCTTGCCTCAGTACTTCATCCGTTACCATCACGAATAATATTCCGAATGCTAACGCAGGATCTAATCAAACGATCTGTTCTAGTTCAGGAACTTTTGCTGCTGTAAACCCTACCCCCAGCACCGGAAGTTGGTCATTAGTATCTGGTACGGGGTCTATCACCACCAACAATTTATTCAACTCAGGAGTGACTGGCTTGGGTTCTGGAGCGAATACGTTCTTATGGACGGTAAACAATGGAATTTGTACTAATACTTCTCAGGTAACTATTAATAACCAATCACCTTCAACCGCGAATGCAGGAGGAAATCAATCGGTATGTTCTTCAACCGCGACTTTGGCAGGAAACGCTCCCTCCATAGGCACTGGTAATTGGACCTTAATATCAGGTTCCGCTGGCATATCAAACTCGGGGTTGTTCAATAGCGGATTAACCGGAATTGGCGTTGGGCCCAATGTTCTTCAATGGACGATCACGAATGGAGCTTGTAGCAGTAGCGCCCAAGTTACTATCACCAATAACACACCAACCACGGCATTGGCTGGAAGTAATCAAACGATTTGTACCAATTCAACCACGCTAGCAGGGAATACCCCTACCAATGGAACCGGGGTTTGGAGTGTAAGTAGCGGTTCTGCTACCATTACCAACACCAGTTCTCCAACGTCTGGGGTAACAGCCATTGGCGCAGGAACAAATGTATTAATCTGGGGAATCACTACCACTTGTGGAACTTCCACCTCATCGGTGACGATTGTGAATGATCAGCCCACCACTTCCAATGCCGGAATTGCTCAAACAGTATGTTCCAATACTGCTACCCTGGCTGGCAACACGCCGGTACAAGGAACCGGCGCATGGTCGGTACTTAATGGTAGTGGGACTTTTGCAAGTCCAAATAGTCCCAACAGCAACGTAACTGGGGTTGGACTAGGAAACAATACTTACCAATGGACCATCACACAAGGATCCTGCACTTCAACTTCCTCCGTTCAAATTAGCTATGGTCCCCCATCTGCGGCAGTGGCAGGAGCAAACCAAACCCTGTGCACAAATCAAACGATTATGGCTGCAACCGCTCCCTCAGTTGGAACCGGAACCTGGTCGTTATTATCTGGAAATGGAACCCTTTCCAATCCTAATAGTGCAACTTCTTCAGTTACCAATTTAGGCGCTGGCACAAATACCTTCTTGTGGACGGTAAGCAATACTTGTGGAAGCTCAACCGCATCAGTCAATTTGGTAAATGCAGTTCCTTCCCCTTCAGTTGCAGGTGCTGACCAAACTTTATGTGTGAGTACGAGTGCCTCTTTAAATGCTACCCCTCCTATTCAAGGAACAGGAACCTGGTCTGTAATTTCAGGCACAGGTACTTTTGTTAATGCCAATAGTCCAACTACTACCGTTAATGGACTTTCGAATGGAAACAATCAATTTCTTTGGACCGTAAGTACGGGTAGTTGTTTTTCAACCAGTCAAGTAAACATTTTAGTGGCCAATGGTCTTGCCAATGCACAAGCGGGTGCAGATCAAACGATATGTGGATCAGCAGCTCAATTAAATGCGGTTAGTCCATCAGTTGGCAGTGGAAGTTGGAGCGTCATTAGTGGCGGGGCTTTGTTAGCAGATAATACCCTAAATACCTCTGGCGTTTCCTCCTTACAAATCGGAAGTAATCTCTTTGAATGGACAGTGGTTTATCAAGGCTGTGTAGGACATGACACCATAAGCATTTTAAGTGAGCAATTACCTACAGTAGTTTCAGCAGGGCCAGATCAAGGATTATGTTTGACTCAAACGCAACTTCAGGCCCAAAGCCCAACTACAGGAGTAGGTGCATGGTCTGTGATTAACGGAACAGCGACTATTCAAAATCCTTTATCTGCTACTTCCTCTGTGTCTGGATTAAGTTCTGGGAATACTACCTTACGTTGGACAGTTAGTAATAGTTGTGGAACTGCAACTGATGATGTGGTTTTAAACGTGGGGCAGAATCTAACTGCCTCTAGTGCTGGAGCAGATCAAACGGTATGTGGAGATTCAGCATTTTTAGGAGCCGTTGCGCCCCTCAATGGAATTGGAACTTGGAGTCAAATTACTGGCGGTGTTTTATTTACAAATCCTAATCAAGCCTTGGATACAGTTAGAAACCTTTCCTTTGGTTCACAATCTCTTATCTGGACAGTAACATATGGTTTGTGTACGGCTCGTGATACGGTTGTTATCACCCGAAATTTCCCTCCTACGCAAGCAGATGCTGGACCAGACCAACAAAACTGTTCCTCTACAGCTCAATTGGCTGGGAACACCCCAGTTGTTGGACAAGGAACTTGGATTGTTGTTGGAGGAAGTGCAATTGTAAATAATCCCTCAAGCCCTACTTCCGGAGTAACTAACTTAAGCTCAGGAACCAATACCCTTCGATGGTATATTTCTAACGGAAACTGTCCTTCCAATTATGATGAGGTATTGTTAATTCGCAATGCCCCCGGAACTCAAGCAGTTGTTGGAAATGATATTTTTACTTGTGCAACTGTAGTTACCTTATCTGCAAATACCCCTACAATTGGTACAGGACAATGGTCAACTTTGTTTGGATCTGGTATCGTTACCAATTTCACACAACCTAATGCACAAGCTGTAGGTATTACTATAGGTGATAGTTCTGGATTTGTTTGGACTATAAGCTTAGGATTTTGTGCAACAAAAGACACTTTGGTAGTTACTACTGTTAATCCTCCGATTGCAAGCTTTACCGATACGTTAATTGGTACTGCTGTTCACTTTACCAATAGTTCTCAGTTGGCTACTCATTATGAATGGAATTTTGATGACGGCACAGTGAGTACCCTAGTTAATCCTATTCATCAATATACGGCAAGTGGAGTATATCAAGTAAGATTAGTAGCTTTTGGACCTTGTGAGAATGATACGACTTATTTATCAGTACCTTATTTCATCACTGATAATGCATCTGACATTGAAACGAAAGAATTGTTCATTCTCCCTAATCCAGCTGAAACATTTGTAACTGTTGCTGTGGCACCGGGAGTTCGTAAGATTTCAATTACTGAGGTATCGGGTCGTATTATTGAGACCAGAGATATCTTAGCTGGTGAGGAAGAAATCAGATTTTCTGTAGAGAATCTACCGAGAGGGATTTATTGGATTGAGGCAGGAGCAAAAAGAGGAAAGGTGATTCTGCATTAATCACAGACACTATACTTAATAACTAATGATATAGTATTTAGTATATAATATCTATTTATTCTTTTGCAATCGAGTAGGATACCCTGCTTGGTGAATCCCTTTTGCGAGGCGAATGAGTTTTGATTTTATCAATTGCTTTTTTAGTCCTTGAAGATGATCTGTAAATAAGACTCCGTCTATATGGTCGTATTCGTGTTGAATAATTCGGGCTTGAATTCCTTCAAAAGAAGATTCTATAGTCTCCCCTGATGGAGTTTGATATTTTAGCCTTATTTTCTCAGGTCTCCATACTTCTTCTCGAATCCCTGGGATGCTCAAACAACCTTCTTCAAAAGCCCATTCTTCTCCTGTCTCTTCAAGGATAACGGGGTTAATAAAAACATGTTTAAACCCTTGGAGGTTTTCTCCTCCTTCTTCGGAATCATCCATAGGAGCGCCATCTACCACAAAAATTCGGATTGGCAATCCCACTTGTGGGGCGGCTAACCCTACTCCACTGGCATTATACATGGTATCAAACATGTTTTGGATAAGCGTATCCAAATCTGGGTAGTCGAGGGAAATAGGCTGGGCTACTTTTCGTAACACCGGGGAGCCGTAGGTGAAAATGGGAAGAATCATTTAGGTTGACTCAGATATTCTTGAAGCATAATAACAGCGGAAAGGGTATCAATCCGAGTTTTTTCTTTTCGTTTAGAAACAGACATTCCGGATTGAGCCAGAGTTTGAGCGGCTAGTCGTGAAGTAAATCTTTCATCCCAAAGAATGATTTTTAATTTAGGATACCAAACCTGACAATTTGTATAAAAGGTTTTTACAGGAACACTAGCATTTGTATCCTGACCGGATAGATTTTGTGGCCATCCTAAAATCATCACCTCCACTGGCCCTTCCTGTATCCAGGATTTTAACTTTTCTTTGATTTCAGAAGTAGGAAAAGTACCTAATGGCGTTACGGAAATCCCTAAGGGATCTGACCAGGCAATACCTGTTCGTTTCGTTCCATAATCAATAGCCATCACCCTGCTCATGGCTCAAAATTACGATTTTCAGGAAGGATAATCCGAAATACAGAACCTTTACCGAGTTCAGATTTGTATAAATTGATTTTTCCTCCAAAAAAGTTTTCTATTATTCTTTTAGACAAACTCAAGCCTAACCCCCAGCCTCTTTTTTTGGTTGTGAAACCCGTTCGAAATATACGACTGGCTTGTGCGCGTGTGATTCCTTTGCCTGTATCCTCAACTTCAATAATTACTTCTTCTTGCTTACCATAAAAAGTTCTTACCATCACTTTACCACCGGTATCGGGTAAGGCATCTACAGCATTTCTTAATAAGTTTTCAATAACCCATTCCATTAATAAAGGATCCAAATTAACCCTACAAGTTTGAGGTAATTGATCTTGAAACTGTAAAGATGCCCGTTGAGAAACCCTACGGCTCATATAATTTACCGACCTTTCAATGATTACGGAAGGAGACTCCAAATGCAGGTCAGGCTTGGATCCTATCCGAGAGAAACGATCGGCAATTTGTTGTAAACGAGCAATGTCTTTGTTTAATTCCAGAAAGTATTCCTCACGATCTTGGGGAGTTAAAGATTCCATCTTTAACAATTCCATCCAGGCTACCATTCCGGTTATCGGGGTTCCCAATTGATGCGCAGTTTCACGCGCTAACCCTGCCCATAGTTTATTTTGTTCGCTCCTTTTGGTCAGGGCATATCCAGCAAAAACGAATAAAATAAATACCCCCATCACTAATAATACACCATAGGGAAACCAACGCAATTGTTTTAACAGATCCGATTCATCATAGAAGAGAAATAATTGGACTGGAGCTGATTCGGGTATCCCTAACAGTTGAATCATTACAGGCGGAACGTCAGATGCTTTCATTTCTGCAAGTCGTTCCGCTAATTCCGCTTTTTGTTGCTCCTCCGACCAAGAAGTATCAATAATATTTCTATGTTCTAAAATGTGATCGTCTTTATCTGCAAAAATTACAGGAACCGATTCGTTTCCTTTTAAAATATTCTCGAGAATAAAATTGAGTTCACAATTGGTATCTGTAGTATTGCCAATAAACTCTTGTGCTTTGGCAAGTAGGGTTACCCTATGTTCCTCTTCAATGGCAAGCCTGGATACCAAATAATTGGAGTAAAATAAACTACTGGAAACCAAAAAAATTCCAATAATTATGACTCCCCAAAACCATGATATCACCCTCATTGTAAGCTAAAAATACAAAACTAAAGATGAATTTTTGGGTAACTGCTCATAGGTTGTGATTAATTAATCCACAAAACGAGGAATACAGGATGATATTTATCATTCTCTGCCTTTGAGAAACGTTCTAAATTTGCTTTTGTTGTTGAGGTTAGTGTTAAGGATGTTTACTTTTGCATTACGATATGGAAATAAACTTTAGGGGAATAAGCCTTTCTCATCACCGAGCACCGGTGGATATTAGGGAACTGATTTATTTACAAGATGCAGCGGTTCGTTCGCTGTCGTTAACCCTAAAGGATAGGTTTAACCCTGAAGAATTATTAATTATTTCTACCTGTAATCGTACAGAGATTTATTATTCTGCTCAACAAATCCTTGACAGGGAAATCATCATTGCCTTGTTATTAGAAAAAGGAATTGCAAATTATCAGGAGTTCCTCCCTTACTTCGATATTTTACCAGATGCGGAAGCAGCTGTACTTCATTTGTTTCAGGTATCTATGGGTTTAAAATCAAATGTTTTAGGAGACATTCAGATTACCTATCAAATCAAAAATGCCTATAAGATTTCTCACGAGTTATCGCTTGCGGGTCCTTTTATGCATAGATTATTACATACCATTTTTCATGCTGGAAAAAGAGTACAAAGTGAAACTAACTTCCGGGATGGAGCTGCCTCAGTAAGTTATGCAGCAGTAGAAATAGCAGAAGAGTTAGTATCCCCAGAATCTAATTCAAAGGTTTTGATGATTGGACTTGGGGAGATGGGCACTGACATTGCACGAAATTTAAAGAACTCCATTTTCAAGGATATCACTTTGTGCAATCGTTCCATTTCAAAAGCTACCCAATTGGCGAATGAAATCGAAGCTAAGGTTTTACCTTGGGAAGATTTAAGAAATAATTTTCATCAATACGATATTTTATTCTTAGCGATTTCTACAGAAACACCCTTAATTACCGAGCAATGGGTATCTGAAATATCGCTTACCAAACATTTATACTTGATAGATGTTTCGGTTCCTCGTGCGGTGGAAGTAACGGTGGATACTGTTCCGGGAGTTATTTTATTTAATATTGATGATATTCAATCCAGAGCAACTTTAGCTATGGAAAAAAGAATGGCGTCTATCCCTAAAGTAGAACAGATAATTCAAGATGAAATGCTCGGTTTCCAACATTGGACGCAAGAGTTACAAATCTCTCCTACTATTCATTTATTAAAAGACGCACTCGAACAATTAAGAAAGGAAGAAATCTCCAGACATCTTAAAAATTTAGATGTTGAACAAGCAAAAGTTGTAGAGGAGATTACCAAAAACTTAATGCAAAAAGTTCTGAAGATTCACGTATTGCCTTTAAAAGAAGCTTGTAAAAGAGGGGATGCTGAAAACATTGTTGAGGTTCTGCAACAATTGTTTAACCTTGAAAAAATCCACCAAGATTAATTCTTGGCTTTTTCATTTACCAGGAAATATATTTTTTAAAAGCCTCAGTTATCCATTGAGGAGTAATTTTTTCCACTTCCGGAATTCTTCCCAAGACCTTAAAACCAGTATAGTTTTCTATTACTTTTTCTGAGGATGGATTTTCAACTCCATTAAAAATGATTCCTTTCACAGGGATATTTTTATGCTTTAAATGTTCTGCTGATAATAAAGTATGATTAATGGATCCCAAATAGTTTCTAGAGACTAATACAACCGGGATTTGCCATTGTTGAAATAGGTCTGAAAATAAAAAAGCGGAAGTGATAGGTACCATTAATCCACCAGCTCCTTCTATCAATACTCCATTACACTGAGCAGGGATAATCGGTAATTGAAGTTTAGATACTTCTATTTCAATTCCAGCAATGGCTGCAGAGGCATGGGGAGAAAGGGGTTCAGGAAGCACATACGTTTCAGGAATGAAGTGATCGTCCTGCAATTCGGTTAATCTTTTTACAGCTTGCGTGTCGGTTTCAGGATGAACACCAGCCTGTATCGGCTTCCAATAGGCGTAGTTTAATCCTCGCACAAGAATGGAAGACACTAGGGTTTTGCCTATGTCCGTTCCAATCCCAACTACACCCAAACAATTTGAGGGCATTGAATTCAATTTTAATAATTTAATGAGTAGGCTTATTCTACTAAAGCTGTAGATAATTTAGCTGAGCCACCTGGATTATTTTTGTGATAAAAATAATTATGTGCTGAGCCACCCGAAAAGTTAACGGTTTGTTCTGGTACCAACTGCTGGGTTTTAGCGGTATCCCATACCTGAATTTTATAGGAACGATCTCCCCATAACTCCATAAAGGGTGTGATGTTCTCTAAGGATAGCATTTTGATAAAAACAGAATCTTTCCCCAATTCGCAATCTTGCATATTAGGCCGAGGGGAGCGCATAATAAGCAGGATTGGATTCTGTTGGTAAAAATTACCATGATAAAATCTAACACAAAAGGTAGTATCCGTGAACCGGTAATTATCTAAGGTAGTTCTGGCAATTAATGTTTGTAAACTATCTAAAATCCAAATCGTTTGTTTTTGATCGCCGTACAATGCGATGGGTTGATTATTCATTACTTCAACATCCGGTTGTTGAGTAGCTATGTTTAAGTTAGCAGTTAGTTCTACCCTTCCGATTCCGAAAGAATCCACGTCTATCCCTGCTTGCACCAAATTCGCATATCCTT
>RFSG01000190.1 GCA_009924095.1 Sphingobacteriia bacterium | reverse complement strand
GGTGAAAGTTGAGAAATATCTACCTCACCCTCAGGACTTGGAACGCCCCGCCAAATCTCCTTACCGGAGTTATTAAACAGCCTCAAGGTTAGGCCCTCCTCTTCTTTATAGCCCCTGAGCTTAAAGCGAGAGGAGGTGGGGTTGGGGTAAGCATGAAGGGAGAGTGGTTTATTTTCGTTAGCGAGACCTTGAGGGTTGGTATTCCATGGGTCCCAGGGTTGGCCGACATTGGCAAGCTTGGCAATCCAGATGTCATGAAGATTAGGCGCACTTATGAAACTGGTTGAAGCAAAATATACATTACCAGAATCATCAAAATCCATTAAAACTGAAGGATCCATTATTACAGGTGGAACAACAGGTGAAACATTTATTGACCAAATATTGGCACCTGTTTGTATATCTAATTTTTCAGTTTCAATACGATTTCTACTACTATTGGTAAAGTAGGCAAAAATATTGCCGTCCTCAAGGGCGGTAAAATTGGTGTAAAACCGTCCTCGTTTTACCCAATAAGCATTTTGAAGACTTAAGGATGAGTCTGTTAAATAGGTAATGGTATCTTTATCTATCGAATTATAGATATCACCCGAATAATGTACCAAATATTTATCGCCCGGTTTTATGGCAATTACCTTGAAATTATTACTGGAAGCTCGAGCTCTGTAAATAGTTGGCAGATACTTTAATTTATAAGAATTATAGGTTGCTCCTTCTACCCACCTGACATAATTCTGTTGTTGGGTATTGGTTCTATCATCAGCGGCAATTAAAATATCGCCGCCGGGAAGTTTTGAGGTAATTTTTGTAACACTTGGCCTATTAAAAGGACTGAGAAAATCAGCCTCTCTTATAAGTAAACCGGCTGTATCATATTCCTGAATAAAAGGATGCGCAGCAGTGTTGGTAGTTGGATATAACTCCCTTGTACCCAAATAATAAATACTAAAGGCATTAGGATAAAACAAGCCATCAGCCGGCGAGAAACCGAAATAATTACCACCTTGAAGAATATTTGGAGGGTTAATATACCTTTCCCAATCTAAAGATTTAGTTATCTTATTAAATCTCCGAATCATACCTCTACCAAAAGTTGGAGGGTTTTGAAGTAAAGGTGATGTCTGTTCAAGTGATCTTATCAAACAAAATTGATCATTAGCATAAATGATGTCCGGATCTATACTTTTCACCCATTCAAGAATTTCTATTCTTAAGGTATCACCCATTGGATTAATTGAATAAACCGATAAAGGTGTAAATCTTTGATTAAGTGTATCAAAATAATCCCTGTAAAATAGCATAAGCGCTGTACAACCATTATTACAATTGAGAGCCATTGGATAGTCATTTCTTGTAGAATTATAGACTCTATTCAATTGTAGATGCTGCCCAAAGCTAAAAAAGCTTTGGAGCAGCATAAAAAGAAGAAGCCTTTTCATTTTCTTATGATTAAAGAACCTTCAGTTATTCATATTTGGTCATAACTTTTTTGGGTTAAAAATTATGAAGCCAAAGTTATCAACCTTGCTTTATAATGTCAATACCCGTCCAAAAAATATTTCGCTTAAAGTGCAAAAATAAATCTATCCTCCCCCCCCTACTCTATTCCTAAATACTTATGGGTTTGGAGTGAGAGTCGCCAGTGGGGGTTTTGTTTGATGTATTCGATGATGAGGGGTTGAAGCGTTTCAGCTTTCAACCATTCAGGTTGGAGATATAATAAACAATTAGAATTTACCTTTTCCGCGTGGCCTTCTGCCCAGGCTAAATCAGAAGGATGATAGATTACTACCTTAAGCTCATGAGCTGAAGCATAAACGCTATCAACAGCCGGCTTGAACTTTTTGGGCGAAAGGCAAACCCAATCAAAATCGCCGGTGAGGGGGTAAGCGCCTGAGGTTTCTATATTGCACTCAAATCCCGCTGACTTAAACGCATCGGTGAGGGGTTGCAGGTTGTACATGGCCGGTTCGCCACCCGT
>RFSG01000189.1 GCA_009924095.1 Sphingobacteriia bacterium | reverse complement strand
AAGCAACGGTAGAATTGGAAGGCGCATCGGTTGCATCCTTAACCGTTAAACGCAGTTTATCTGCGGATCTTAACGGAGCATCACACTTTACCTATGCTGGAGAACCTAGTATTCGTAAGATCCGTACCCAAGGAGCAGCAAAAGCTTCAGCAGAGTAGTATATTGTAATAATTATTTAAAATTTTCTTTAATCCCTGAAAAGGTATCTTTTTGGTGAGCATGTTCTCTGAAAAGATATCCTTTTGGGAATTACGGCGTTTGCCAGCGTTTCATAGTAAACTGTTTATTTGTTGATTATACTATCCTGGCGTCGGTTGTATAAAATGCCTATGGCCTAATAACTTCAATAATCTTTGAATTCAAGAAGATCAGTCAGTATTTTAAATATAATTCTGTCTGCCAATGAAAGAGGATGTGCATCTAGCAGGCAGGTGTTTAGTTGCGAGACTGCACCTCCTCAACTATTCCCCTCAATGAAATAGCCGTAATCCCATTTGTCATGGGAAAGCGTTGGGTACCGTTATACACCACAAATTTTTGACTGGCTTTTATTTCATCACACGCAAGATGAAAGCCTTTGGATATGGAGGGGGCTGTGCTGCGCTTGATTTCAATAGCCCATCTATCGGATGGAGAAAACTCCAGAATCAAATCAATTTCAGCCCCCCCGGGGGTTCCATAATAATAACATGGAATCGTATCTCTTAGGGCGGATATAATATTCTCTATGACAAACCCTTCCCAACTTCCGCCAACCACAGGATGACCCAACAGTTCGTTCATTTCTTTTATGTTCAATAAGGTATGAACGAGGCCACTGTCGCGGACATAGATTTTAGGGGAACGAATCAATCGCTTTCCTATATTGAAGGTCCAGGGTTGAAGACGACGCACCAGCAGTAAATCGCACATCAAATCCAGATACCGGGCAATGGTGGTTCCTGAAACATCCAGACTACGAGCCAAATGAGCGGCATTCATCACTGAACCCTGATGGTGCGCAAGCATGGTCCAGAAACGCTGAAGCGTAGAGGCCGGAATTCGAGGGCCTAATTGGGGAATATCTCGCTCCAAGTAAGTACGGATAAAGTTCTTTCGCCAAGTATAACTGTTCAGTTCATTTGTTGCTAACAAACTTTCAGGAAATCCTCCACGCAACCAGAGTGTGGTATCAGGCTGGTTAAGGGATTCCTGAAATTCCAGGATGTTGAGGGGAAAAAGTTCTGAATAGGCAATTCGGCCTGCTAAAGATTCGCCTGATTGTTGCAGCAATTCAATGGATGCAGAGCCTAAAAATAAAAACAACCCGTTTTTATTTCCCTTTCTCCTTTCCTTATCGATAATGGTTCGAACGGGGGCAAATATTTCGGGAACCCGTTGTACCTCATCTAAAATAATGAGATGACCTCTATTCTCTGCATGAAAGCCGACCACATCCTGAACTTTCTGAATATCCAGTGGATCTTCCATGTCAAGATAAATCGCATTTGCTTTTTCGGCTATGGTATGGGCTAAAGTTGTTTTGCCTACCTGCCTAGGACCCAGGAGGGCTACTGATGGGGTCACCGAAAGCAGATATTCCACATTTTCAAGCAGATGCCTTTCTATCATGTATGCAAATATAACATATTATGTTATAATTACATAGTTATAGATTCTCTCAAGATTCATCTTGTTGGGTACTGGAACCTGAATCCAGTGCTGTTTATTTCAGTAAAACTAAAAATCCAATGGATTGTTTATTCTGACCATTTGAATGGAATCCCCTTTTGTTGAGGAATAATGAGTATGTGTTTAACTCCCTTCCAGGAATCCATAAATTAACCGCATGGAATTGCAAAACTTTCTATCACCAGGAATAGGACTTAACATTTCTTATTAAATCTCAACAAATAAGGCGGTCTTCATGGATAAAAAGAAGCACCCCTTTAGGAATTATCCATGAGGGGAAGTGGATGCATTACCTGTCTCTTTGCGCTAGCTGTCTTTAATACGTTTTAGCTTATGGAGC
>RFSG01000188.1 GCA_009924095.1 Sphingobacteriia bacterium | reverse complement strand
TATCATTACAAATGATTATAAACAATTTATTTATTATGGCAAGGAAGAATCTCAATTTGTAGACATGAAACGTGTTTTAAATATAAAATAGTATTTATGGCCTTTTTGAAAATTCTTGAGTATTTTAATGAAAAGTTAAATAAAGGATGTATTTTTTATGTCCTAATTCAAATATTTTTGCTAACTTTTTTATGTCAAAAAACATCTGCGCAGGAAAAAATAAATAATAATGTATCACCTATTACTGAAACAAATGACTTATATATTTATCAACTTGATTCTTTATTTATAAAAGGTGATTTTGAAGCCCTAATAGCTAGTTTAAATAAGCTTTCTACTCAATGTCCCACATGTAGTATAGATTATATTAGTATAATCTCGGATAGATTTGATACCATATACCATTATACTATAGATGAGATTGATTCTAACTCATTTATAGTTTCAATAGAAAATATAAGGTTTCTCGATGAATTAAATTATTATCTTTCGGTTGAAGATACAAAATTGGTATCTAAGCAAAATGAAATTTTATCTTTAAAATGTAAGTTTAATAATTTTCTTCAAAAAAAACTTGCTTCTGATATTTTGCTTGCCTACAAACTTTATAAATCAAATACGAATGTTTCTAAAGCTGGTGATTTAATAGTAAATTATTCTTTTCTAAGGTCAAAATTTTTTAGAGATACTTGTTTTGATAAGCAAATTTTAGAAGCTGATTATTTAAAAATGTTGGATGTTTTAACATGGGCTGAAAAATATGTATTGGATTTGAAGTATCAAAAAATTGAAGATAATAAACCTGAATGGGTTAAAATGGGAATGTCGTTCACAGAATATCAAGAATGGTGGGCACAAAGATTGACAGTTGGTAGTGAGTATATGGGCGGCGGATGTAATTCATGTGGTAAGGTAATGCACAGAGGAAAAAGGGGGGGGACATATTATTTAAATTCTAAGGGTAACAAGCAATATGTTCCACGTTAATATGACTCAATTTAAATGCACCATACCCCTCTTCCCCATATACTGGTTTGGCGATCGACCGGCCTATGAATCATCCCCTCTGCGAGTGGTAACGGTAGGGCTAAATCCTTCCGACCGCGAGTTTCGGCCCAATGACCAAACTCTGTTCAGCAAAGATTTTCGCTTTCCGGATTATGATGGTACAGAAAAGGGATTGGTATTGGCCTTTAACAATTATTTTACGCGTAATCCATACAGTGCATGGTTTAAAGGTAGCTTTGGAGCCGTACTCCAGAGCTTTCATGCATCTTTTTATCCGGGAGCAAGGAACACGGCTTTGCATACGGATATTTGCAGTCCCTGGGCTACGATACCTACCTGGTCAAAACTTTCTGAGGATGTTCGCCACGAACTGGAGACCGAGGGGCATTTGCTTTGGAAAAAAATAATACTTGAGTTGTTGCCGGATGTGATACTGTTTTCTTCATCACCAGGCCACGAAAAAAAAGTTGATTTTCCTTCTCCGGATTCAGAATGGCAAAAGCTTGAAGTGGGCGCTAAAAGGCCATTGTTGGTTCGGCGGTTTAACATCGGTACAAAAACCACACAGGTGTTTTTCCAGGTTCAGGGAAGGAAACCTTTTTTGCAAACCAATAGAGAAGAAAAATTGAAGTTTAATCAATATTGTATCTTATGAGTGTATTGGTTGTGCAGCTCAATCATCCGGGAGCACAGAAACCCTTTTACATTGGGCGAGGTTATCGCCAAACGCCTCAGGGTATTATGAGGGAATGGAACAACGATCCTACCCATTACCGGAAATTCATACAAAATAAAGGAATATATCTGTCGGATATGGAGGCTTCTCCTATATCAGATGACTTATTGTTCTGGGGGGAATGGGAAGGAAATTCCCTATTCCAGCTATTAAGTGGCGCGAGCCCGAATGGCATTCACCAGCCTGTGCATGATGTGTCTATACGCGGTCATCAAAATACAGATCCTTATGTATTTGGCGCACATTTTTATTATGCCATTTGCAAGCAAAGGGGCCGACTTACACGCCTGTCCACCGGTAGCGTGATTTTGTTTGGCAGTTCTTTTAAAAACGGGTTTGCATTAGATACGGTATTT
>RFSG01000187.1 GCA_009924095.1 Sphingobacteriia bacterium | reverse complement strand
ATAGGAGCCTCTTCGCAGTATTTTAGAGTAAGATTTAGTGGCTCCGGGTGGGTAGATTTAACAGTGAGTCCAACTAACGGGATTTACTGTGAGGTACCCAAAACTATTTCTGTTCCCGTATTGTGCAGTTGCCAGACACAACCCTATAAAGTGCTTGGGATACCCGGTGAGGAGTCAATCACCTATGCGCAACAACATCTTACAACACCCAATAATTTTTATGTGATTGGTGATGTTGAACTAAGCGGAGCTTCAGGGAACCTTAACTTTGTTGATAAAAAAGTTACTGTGCTCGGCAAAAACTCCTATTCACAAAATTCGCAACCTGGTGGTGAGGTTTATGGTCCCAAAATTACCCTAACAACTAAAGATAGGTTAACAGGTAATTTGACACCTAACCAAGTAAATGTGCAGGGCACAACTGCGACCACAAGTTTTTTTAAAGGTGATGCTTGCTTTGGGATGTGGGGTGGAATAGTTGTAGATGATTCTGCCTCTTCAGTATTATCAATAAAGATTAACTTCTCTAATACGAGTATTTCTGATGCTTTTGTTGGAATTCATGTAATTCCAGGCAGCTATGATGCAACTATTTTTGATGATGTTAATATTGATGCGTGTATGTATGGGGTTATAAATTCACGAGACGGCATTCGCCATATAGGTGTTTTAAAAATAAACAGCAATAATCAACTATTACTTAAGCCGTTCGATTACTCTTCAACAGGAAATTCTCATAATAGATTATTTGATTTGCCAAATAATAAACTTAAAGCCAACTTTTTTACCCAGATTGGCTTTTGGCAATCTACTGACCGCTTGAATAGACCGTTAGATTGTTTTTCTATGTCAATAAACGATTGTATGGTTGGGATGAGATGGGGAAATGGCATAAATTTATATAGCAACCATCATACATTTGAGTTGAAATTAAGAAATTTGAGCATCTCAAATTGCCATATTGCAGGGCTGCATATTTTAGCACGAAATACCTTGAAAATTGCGAATTCAAGCTTTTTGATTAGAGGGCTATTTGATGGTGATTATACCACTTATCAAGCAAACTCTATGCTAAATCAATTTTTGGGCGACCCGATCGTGGAAAATCTCAACAATGTTAACCAACGCTTTAGTTATCATTATGGAATTTATTCCCAGTATGGTCATCCCCTCAATATAACAGAATGTGAAATTATCGATAAAACAACGCCGAAGCAATTAAACTATGTTAATAGGCCTGTTGGTGTTTACTGCAAAAACATGACCTCTTTAACTAAGAACAAGTTCATTTTTAATGATAATTATGGCTCAAATCCTTTAGAACAGGGTGATGTTAATACCGCAGAAGTAAGGGCAATTGGAGTAATATCCGATGCTTCGAACTACTTTCCAAGTTTCATACAGTCCTTTATTACAGATAATTGGTTTAGAAATCTAAAAACTGCTTTTGTTTTTCGAAATACTGTACTTTCTGGAACAAACAAATTAACTGTTGGTTGTAATTACTTCCAAAATGTACATACGGGTTTTGACTTTTCTAATCTCTCTTCATTTGCAAATGATTTGGGAGATCAGAGTTCACCCTGCGGTAACCGTTTTACTTGGGAAAGCAGCTACTTTGGTGCGCACAATGTTGCTCCTAATGATTGTAAAGTGGTTATTGGTAATAGTACTTCACCTACCTATTATGGCTTTGATAATGAAGAGATTTTAATTAGCCTTGGAAATTTATTCCCTGATTTTAATAATGGTCCAGGCATTAAAAAAGGACTATCCGGAGCCTCTTGCCCGAATGCCGTTAGAGACCCAATCCCTCCTAAAGTTAAGCCAATTAATAAGCCTTTTGAAATTGACCCAAAACAGTTTGGAATTTATAATCTACTCGGTAGAAAAGTAGGCGAACTGAATTCAAATGAGGGTTCTTTACCTAATGGTTTTTATTTAAAGTTAGATGAAAATGGAAAAACCATTTTTAACAAATGAAAACGCCGTTTTTGTCATTGGCAATAAGCTTAATTACAATTTCGAGTTATTGCCAAATTCTTTCAAAGCGAATCAATAGTGAAAACCAATTTAGCCTAATTAGCTTTAAAGGAGCTAATAGGGTTTTCTTTGATGCATTTGATGCTAAGTCAAGTTATGCCTTGCAACCAGTAGGTCGTAGACTGGGTACAACATCTTTAGAGCTAACTTCAAAACTTGATACCTTTAGAATAACAGAGTTTAGGCCTGAAGTTTTAAGTTTCGGCT
>RFSG01000186.1 GCA_009924095.1 Sphingobacteriia bacterium | reverse complement strand
GCCGATCTCCATAGGCTATATTTTTATATACTGAATCATTAAATAAAATACCTTCTTGACTTACAATTCCCATTTTATTTCGAACTGAAGAAAGTTGTAAATCCCTAAGATTTTTCCCATCAATAAATATAGCTCCGGAATAAGGGTCATAAAATCTAGGCAATAAATCGGCAAGCGTACTTTTTCCTGCTCCGGAAGGACCTACCAAAGCAATCATTTCCCCTTTATTTAAGGTTAGATTAATATTTTTAAGAATTTCTTTATCCTCATATTTAAAACATACTTTATCGAACACAATATTTTTTTCGAATTTATCTAAAGGAATTGCTCCTAATTTTTCCGGAACCGTAATAGGTTCTTGTAATAATTTCCAGATGCGTTGAAAAGAGGCAACGCCTTTATTGACTCGGGCTATCGCATGCGAAAATGTTTTAATGGGTGCTAAGAATTGAGAAAAAATAGCAATAAATCCAATAAATTCAGAAGGTTTTAATTCGGAATTTCCCGATAAAATTAAATTTCCTCCATATAAAATAATAATTGCGACAACCCCAATACTAATTACTTCCGTAGCTGGAGAAGCAAAATCAGATCTTCTACTAATCGATACCTGCGTTTGAAAATAAGCCAGATTTTGTTTTTGATATTTCGCCCTCTCAAAATCTTCTGCATTAAATGCTTTTACAATTCGCATTCCGCCAATAAATTCATCTAAAACAGATATTAAAGAATCTAATCTCTCCTGACCTTTATTGGCTTTTCTTTTTAAAGATTTACTAACGGAAGTTATTACCAATCCTGTTAAGGGAAGTACCAATAAAGTAAATAAAGTTAGTTTCCAAGATAAGGTTAACATCACCCCTAAAAAAACCACCATCGTTAAGGGATCTCTTAATACGGTTTGAATATTTCCTACCACACTTTCTTGTACCACTTGCACATCACTTACCACTACAGAAATTAATTCTCCTTTTCTTTTCCGAGTATAAAATTGCATGGAAAGGCGGGTAAGATGTGCAAATACTTGCTCTCGCATACGCATCACAATTCCTTGTTCGAGGGGAGCAATTAAATATGAGGATAAATAGCGGAATAAACTTTTAAAAAATATAGAAATTACCAATACCACACAAAACCAGATTAATACTTCTGCTTTTCCATAATAACTCAAATAATAATTTAAATAATTAAATGCGGTAGCTTTGATCTCTGAAAGATGTGCAGAAGAAAATCCTTCTGGCTTAACAACATTTTCAGGCAAAGGAGAAAACAAGATATCCAGAAAAGGAATCACCATGGCAAGCGACACCGCATTAAAGATATTAAAGAGCAGAAGGAATCCTAATGCTAGAAGTCCTTTTCCCCAGGATTCCTGTCCATATGCCAGTATTCTCAGATATATTCGCATTTCCTAATTTTGTACAAATCTACGGATAAAGCTACCTACCCTATGAAAGAAACTACGCGTCAAAAAAAATTCAGCAGGATGATTCAAAAAGAAATCACTCCTCTGCTCCGTCAGGCGCTGACGGACCGCCCTGGGGTAATGGCTTCCGCCCCCTTCGTGCGTGTGAGTCCCGACCTGATGGTGGTGAGAATTTATATTACTACTTTTCCGGATGATGCAGTTGAAAATACAGTGAAAACCTTAAACGATAAAAGTTGGGAAATCCGTAAAGAACTCGCTTCCCGAATTCGCAATGAAGTTCGTAAAATTCCGGAGATATCCTTTTATATTGACGATACCGTTGCCCATGCCCTGCAAATGGAGCAGTTGTTCAAGCAACTTCAACAGGACAAACCCTCAACAGATTCAACCCCTTCCAGCACTGAAGAAGAATGAAGGTTACCTGGTGGATGGCCTATCGGTATTTACGATCCGGCCAACGAAAACGAGCCGTACATTTTATTACCGGAATTGCCATTACCGGAATTACCTTAGGGACTGCCGCATTAATATTGGTTCTATCCATATTTAATGGTTTTCAGGATTTACTGGAAAAAATGTACGGCGCCATTGACCCAGATATTAGAATTGAAGCGGTAAACGGAAAATGGATTCAAGATCCCCTCTCCTTAAAACATACGTTACTTAGCTTTCCTGAAATCCAAACCATCAGTAGCACCCTTGAAACTCAAGCAGCCGTAAGATATAAGGGCAGACAACATATTGCCATGCTCAAAGGCGTGGATGCAGAATTTCCCAAGCTAACCACTTTTACCGAGGCAATTAGTAAAGGAAGTTATCAATTAGACTATAATGGTCATCTAGGTTGGGCAATTCCAGGATTAGGATTAGCGCATTTATTA
>RFSG01000185.1 GCA_009924095.1 Sphingobacteriia bacterium | reverse complement strand
GGATGTAATGGCATTTTTATGGCTAAATTTATTAGGCTGTTTATTGGTAATGGGAATAAGCCTTATGCTTCAATTCCTGATTTCAAAAAAAATCCGGCAGTAAGCCGGATTTAAATTGAATAGTAAGCCACTTCTGTCCAAAACGTTTTTAAAAGACTCGATAAACACCTCTCCTGAATACAGGATGCATTTTTTTCCGGAAAATCAAGTTCAAGTTCCACCTCATGCGGATAAAAACAAATCGCTTTCATTCGGAATATTATTTTTTTTAATGAAAGGTTGATTAATCCAGTAAGCCAGATCAATCTTGACGAATAGATTTAATCGCAGGAATGTAACCAAATTGGACAGATGCCAGCTGTATTTTAATTTCAGCTCTAATAGGGTAATCAACAACATTGAAATCATAGCAAACCAAACCTGAATTAGTACTGCATTTTCAGAAGTTCCTACGAAAGACCGTATTGCCAGGTTTTGTTTAATCTGCTTGAAGAATATCTCCACCTGCCAACGGGCTTTGTCCAATTCAGCGATTGTCTTTGCTGTCCAAGTAAAATTATTGGTGAGGAACTAAGCCAACGGAATATTTAGGACTATGGGCTTAATTCAAGCACAGATTTAAGTATTTTTACGGTTGAGTTATGATTCGCTATATTTTAAGTTTCTGTCTTTCCTGGTTTTTCTTTTGCACGCTTTCGGCGCAACACATCAGGGGGAATTTGTCACATCTCGCAGGGCAGGAAGTAAAGTTGGAAGGATTTAAGGGTCTGCAAACCTATCCAATTGCGCAAACCCGTATCAATTCAACAGGTGATTTCGATCTGAGATATTCCGTTGCTGACTTTGGAATGGGCTATTTAGTTTCAGCGGATCAAAAAGTATTTATCCTGGTTTTGTCTGGAGAAGATATTGAAATCCAGGGAGAGTCCTTACTCAATACGGAAAGGTTAAAAGTTTTGAAAGGAGAACAAAATATTTGGTTCCAACAGTATGCGCTTGCTCAACCCCGCCGGGAACAAGCCCTGAGCGCTTGGTCTTATCTGGAGAAGATGTACACTCAGGATGCTCTCTTTACAGTTCAGAAAATGCCTAAATCGGCTATTCAAAAAGAAAAGGTCCGCATCCAAAACGAAGGAGATGCTTACATCGAAAATCTGCCTAAGGATAGTTATGTACGATGGTATTTGCCGATTCGAAAGTTAGTATCCTCTGTCTCTTCCGTGGTGCAATATCGAACAGAAGAATTGCCGGCTACCATCCAGGCATTTCGTAAGTTAAATTATGCAGACCCCAGACTCTTTTCCAGTGGACTGTTCAAAGAAGCTATTGATAATCATTTCTGGATGTTGGAAAATATTGGTCGTTCATTAGACAGCGTTTTCCTGGAAATGAAAATATCAATCGATGCTATCTTGCCCGGATTAGTGCGCGATGAAAAGAAATACAATCTGGTTTGCGATTATTTATTTGACCTGCTCGAACGGCATAGTCTGTTTCAAGCGTCTGAATACTTAGCCTTAAAAGTATTAAACGAATCTGCCTGTACCGTTGATAGTGATTTGGCCAAACAATTGGAGACTTATCGGGCCATGAAGAAGGGGAATACCGCACCTGATTTCATTTTTCCATCCTCTGTCAACTTCGCAACTCATTTACAGAAACAAGCACCCAATAGCTTATCTGCCCTTGATTCTTCCTATACCCTTGTAGTCTTTGGTGCAGGATGGTGTCCCAAATGTCGCACAGAATTAAAAGAGCTATCTGAATTCTATCCAAAATGGAAAAGTCGGGGGCTGGAGGTGGTGTTTATATCCTTGGATGAAACCGAATCGGATTTTCAATCATTTTCAAGTTCATTTCCCTTTACCACAATGTGTGATTTTAAAAAATGGGAAAGCCCGATTGTGAATGACTATTATGTTTTTGGTACCCCTACAATGTTTTTACTGGATGCAGATCGGAAAATTGTCCTAAGACCTACTTCAGTCAACCAAACCGATGCCTGGGTGGAATGGTTTCTGCCTTCCCAAAAATAAGTTTCGGGAATTGATTGTATAACCATTTATGCACCAGCATTAATTTTATCTACTTTATTGGGATGGAATATTTATCTCACCAATTTAGTAATGGGGGGTTTGGTAATTATTTATACCGTTGCAGGGGGAACCAAAGCAGTATCCTATACTCAAATGCAGCAGATGTTTGTGATTACCTTAGGAATGGCGATAGCGGGATGTATGGTAATCAATTTATTGCCGGATGAAATAGGATTTTGGGATGCGTTAAAAATATCCGCACAAACCGGAAATTTAAA
>RFSG01000184.1 GCA_009924095.1 Sphingobacteriia bacterium | reverse complement strand
TCTTGTAAAAGAAGAATCGGAATTCCCGTTTGACAGTTTCTTAATTAGAGACTCAAAAAACACAACGGCCAACCATATCGTAGGAATTTTTTATCCCGGAAGAAGCGGTGTATATAATTCTACAGGACACATATCGGAATAAAATATGGCACTTGAAAGGACAATTTCTACTGATCGTCAGGGACTTAATTCTTTAATCGGAGTAAGTGGTGCTTATAATTTAACTTATGGGATTACAACCCAAGGTTATCTAAAGCCGTTTACTACAAATACCGGTATTGTCGGAGTTCCTCACTATACTCATTCTATTTTGCTTGCGAATAATCCCACTGGATTTTTCGGAGCTTCTTCTTCTGGTCTTAATCCATTTGGTCCTAATACGCTGAATGAGGGTATTGTACACGGCAATTCTTTGCCCGGTAATTTAGATGCTAGTATTAATGCTCATAATGTTAGAACTTACGGTTTTAAAACACCTATTAATTATGTAGGAGTGGGTTTTGATATTTTTGGTTATCCTGCCCCAAACTCAAATTTAAATTGGAATGTGAGTGGGGTTTTAGGAAGTGGGACACCAACCAGCGGCTTTTTAGGCAGTGGTTTCCAGTCGGTCCCACACCTCAGAGACGTACCATCCTACAATTGGCTTGCAGGCCCGCAGGATTTGCGTTGGAACGCTTTGATGGGAACTTGGACATCCCCACAGAGCGTATACGCCGGTAAAATCCTAAAGGCTGCTACCGTGTCTGGCGACGTTAACCCTACGGGAGTCTTTTTTGCCAAAGATCTTCGATACGATGTTAGAGTTTTAGATGGTATTGCCAATGCCATGCAAATTACTGGAATTATGCATTCTGGTCCTAAGCCAACGGGATATAAGGTATTACCATTTTCTTCTGGTGACTTTTGTTTTATTGTCCACGATCAAGTGAGTGGTAAGCCAGTCTTTTCCGCTTTTATGATGGAGCTTCCCGGGCTTTACGACTGTAACGCTGGCGGTAGTTCTCTTAGAAGTGGCGGCGGCGAATCGGTTACTCCTGTTGATACATATGAAGGAGCTTCCGAATCTGAACCTTGGAATACTACATATTATTTAAATGGTAGTGGTTTATTCAATGGTTTAGCCTATTATCCTTTGCCTTTAATTTATGGAGGTTTAGGTTTAAATAGTATTTCTCACAACGAAATTTTGATTGGTAGCGGATCGGTTTTAACTCGTAAAACTTTGGCTGCTGGAAGTGGAATTGGTATTACAATTGGTTCTACTGGTATTAGTATTGCTCTAAGCGGAGTAAGTTTTAATTTAGCTGGTACAAACAGTAATATTACTGAGTTGACAGGATTAACGACTCCTTTAAGTGTTTCTCAAGGTGGCACCGGAGCTTCTGGTATAACCTTTGTTTCGATTACTGGTAATCAAAATATTAATGGTACGAAGCAATTTTTCGATATTATCAAATTGGGATCTGGTTTATCTTCTGTTCCATCGTTGTCTTTTATAAACAATGGCTCTATTGGTTTAAGCTTACAAGATCCTGTACTAAGAATTTCTAATTCTGGAAATATATTACAATCGGTCAATCCTAGTGGAATCTATTTTTACGGTGTAAATCACTTCCAAAATACATTAGATAATTTTAATCCCGGATTAGTCGTTACTCATAATTTATTAGGATCTGTTACACCGCTTGAAGTACGAGATACAAGCGGGAATTACTTCTTTGCAGTCTCTCAAAGCGGTATACATTTAGGCTTACCCAACAATCGTTCAATTCTGAAAACGGCTTCTGGTAGTTATGCTTTAGGTACTGTTGAATTACCAACTGGTGGTTTATTAACAAACAGTGCTTCTGTAAGAGAAATGTTCCAGTGGAATGAAGTGCCTTCTGGTGCTATCAATGGAGTAAATCTCAATTTTATTCTAGATTATCCTCCGATTTCAAGCAAAACTATCATGTTATTTAAAAATGGTCTTTTACAAAGTTATTCAGACGATTATAATGTAAGTGGCGTAACTATTAGTTTTGTAAGTGCCCCCGCAAGTGGTTCAAAAATTATTGCTTCTTATCAATATAATTGTTGGAATTTCTAATGTCGCAGCTAGCTGTTTTTAATAATTTGTTAGTCAGTAATACTTCACTTCTTTCTTTGTGTTGCTGTGGCTCTACTGGTAATTATTGGGAAGCTATTCCATGCGACTTATCTAAAAATCCAAGATTGGGTCAATGTGCCGAATGGGATCCATGTCAATTTGATAAGAGAGTTTTTGTAAAAGAAGTGACTCGTTGTGATGGTCCCGGTAGTAAAATATGTGAATGTCAAAGACTGTTTTTGTATGAT
>RFSG01000183.1 GCA_009924095.1 Sphingobacteriia bacterium | reverse complement strand
CTACCCAAAAAGCACCTGCATATTCCCGTGAACTTTGTTTGCATTGGTATGAAGAAATGTTGTTGCAAAGACGTTTCGAAGAAAAATGTAAACAATTATATGGAATGCAAAAAATTAATGGATTCTTACACCTATATATAGGTCAAGAAGCTATTTCCTCCGGGATAGAATCTGCAATCCGTAAAGATGATTATGTGATCACTGCTTACCGTGATCATGGAAATGCAATTGTCAGAGGAATTGACCCTAAAGAGGTGATGGCGGAGTTGTATGGAAAACGTACCGGATGTTCCAGAGGAAAAGGAGGATCCATGCACATGTTTTCGAAAGAACATAATTTCTTGGGAGGACATGGAATCGTAGGAGGACAAATCCCTTTGGGCGCAGGAGTAGGTTTTGCAATTCAATATCGGGGCGAAGATAAATTATGTGTTGTCCTTATGGGAGATGGGGCGGTAAGACAAGGAGCCTTGCACGAAGCCTTTAATCTGGCTATGACTTGGAAACTTCCGGTGCTCTTTATTTGCGAAAATAATATGTACGCAATGGGAACCTCTGTGGAAAGAACTTCGAACGTAACGGATATTTACAAATTGGGTGCTGCTTATGATATGCCCTCTCGTCCGGTGGATGGGATGAATATTATGACGGTATATGAAGAAATTAAAAAAGCTGCCGAACATATCCGATCCGGAAAAGGTCCAGTATTTCTGGAATTAAAAACCTATCGCTATCAAGGTCACTCTATTTCTGATCCGGGAAAATATCGCACCAAAGAGGAAGTAGATCAATTTAAAGAACAGGATCCCATCTTGATCTTAAAATCCTATATGATGGAACATAATCTTCTTACCGAAGAAGGATATGAAGAAATTGAAGCACGCGTAAAAGAACAAGTACAAGCTTGTGTAGATTTTGCTGAATCCAGTCCTTTCCCGGATCCAGCTGAACTCTATGAAGATGTATATGTAGAAAATGATTATCCTTTTATTAAAGACTAAAGGATATATAGGGAGTAAGCACCGCTTATTCTGAGTAAGTTTCTGTAATTTTAATTAACCAGGCCTATGCTTAGGCTTTACGATAGCGTATGAGTGAGATTCGCAATAATTGGACTCGGGAAGAAATTCGGGATATCTACAACCTTCCAGTGTTAGAATTAATGTATCGTTCTGCAACGGTGCATAGAAAGTATCATAATCCTCAAGAAGTACAGGTTTGTACTTTGATGTCGGTAAAAACTGGAGGTTGTCCAGAGGATTGCTCCTATTGCCCTCAAGCTGCACGTTATCATACCGATGTAGAAGTACATAAATTACTAGATGTAGAAACTGTTTTAGCTTCCGCCAACCAAGCGAAAGAATCAGGCTCTACCCGCTTTTGTATGGGCGCAGCCTGGAGAGAAGTAAGGGATAATAGAGACTTCGATCGGGTTCTTGAAATGGTGAAGGGGGTTAATGCATTAGGATTAGAAGTTTGTACCACCTTAGGGATGCTAACCGAGGATCAGGCAGATAAAATGAAAGCGGCAGGGTTACATGCCTATAATCATAACCTCGATACCTCAGCAGAAAATTATTCTTCTATCATCACCACTCGTACGTATTCAGATCGTTTGAATACTTTGCATAATGTTCGTAAAGCAGGGATTTCGGTTTGTTCAGGTGGAATTATCGGACTTGGGGAAAGCACTGAGGATCGAATTGGGATGTTATACACGCTTTCAACTTTACCCCAGCATCCGGAATCAGTGCCCGTAAATGCGTTGGTGCCGGTAGAAGGAACTCCCTTACAAGATCAACCCAAAGTTGAAATTTGGGATATGGTCAGAATGATCGGAACCGCTAGAATTTTAATGCCACTTGCCAAAGTACGCTTGTCTGCCGGACGCGTTAAAATGACCGTACCTGAACAAGCACTTTGTTTTATGGCTGGAGCGAATTCTATTTTTGCCGGAGATAAACTCTTAACAACCCCTAATCCGGAAGTTCAATCTGATCAGGAAATGTTCCAGTTACTGGGTTTGTTCCCAATGGCATCTAAGGTTACGCTGGAAACTGCTTAAGATTCCTGAGTATGTTGCTCAATTATTCTAAACTCCTTTACGCTAATTTTTGGGCTAGTCTTATCTTTACTTGTTGCCTTTCGTTAGGGTTAATTTCTTGTTCTAATAATTCTTCCCATTCCGAACAGGGGAAAATGGAAACTATCCTCACCGATACTCAAACTCCAGAGGCGCTTCAGTTTGATTCCATCTGGAATGCCAGAGTGCAAAAAGGAGATACCCTCTGCTTAGATCCTGCTACTCTATTAAGCTTATGTCCTTTGTCATTACCAGGTTATACCTTGGAGGATAGC
>RFSG01000182.1 GCA_009924095.1 Sphingobacteriia bacterium | reverse complement strand
TTAATAAATCTATTATTATAAAAAACTATTTATACATAGTATTTATGTAAAATTAAATATACTAAGTAATACTATAATAATGGATCTTTAATTTCTACCGGGCCTGGCAAAATAAATCCTTCCCCATATCTCACCCCGATTAAATGCCCTACAGTTCTGGCTCTCGATTCAATTTGGTGCCAAAAATCAGGACTGGAAATATAGGTTTCGGGTTCTTGTAATCCGGGATTATAAAATTGGGAGGCAAACGCTTTAATAGAGGCTATCTTGGTTTCAAAAGAATCTGAAATTTCAATGACTACGGAAGGTTGTATCCATCGGTCCTGAATATATTGCCATACCTTTTCCGGGCGGTATGCGGGTTGAAGGTTGCCTTCCCAATGGGTAACGACTTTCGATAATCCACTATAAAAACAAGCTTGTAAGGCAAGGCTTCCGGCTCTTCCATGATCAGGATGCCGGTCTTCAGGGGCATTGGCTAATACTAACCGGGGTTGAAGGTGACGAATCCATTGGATCAACGCCAACTGGTGGGTTTCCTCATTTTCAAAAAATCCATCTCTGAAATTCAAATTAGCCCGAAAATCCAATCCTAAAATCTCAGCAGATGCTTTCGCTTCTAACTCCCGAAGTTCAGGGGTACCGCGTGTACCTAATTCTCCCCGGGTCAGATCTAATATTCCGATTTTATATCCTCTCTTTTTTAACTGAACCAATGTGCCGGAACAAGCTAATTCGGCATCATCCGGATGGGCGGCGATGGCCAGCACATCCAGTTTTACAGGGCTATTCATAGATTAAGGAATAATACAAATGGATTTTACTTCAAGTCCTTTTTCTGTCCTAATTTTTACTCCATAAAATCCAGGAGCAATTCCTTCTGGAAGAGGACTAGGAAAATCAGTATTCAGAAATATTTCTTGTCCAGTTGCGGAAATTAAGTTCAATATTTCTCCTGCTTCAGAAAGATGAAGTTGCCCGCCTGCTCGCACAGGATTGGGATAAATGTTTACCCCCTCCCCTATTTGATCCCGTTCTCTTCCATATGGAATAGGTTGTCCGCCCGACAATACGGGCCGAAGTAATAATGTTCCATTCACTTGGCTTGGCACCCAATTCTGCAAAGAATCCCATTTGATTGCAGTATTGGCGTTGTTAAAATCCACCCCAATCCCAATCGGCTGGATATCGGTTTGTCGAATCCCAAGCCACATCCTAGTATTTACTGGAATTAAAGAATCAAACTTGACGTAAAAAAATTGATTGATACTATCCCCTACTATTGCTGCTGCAAATTGTTCGTATAAAATATTTCCAGGAGCAAAATCATCTCCATCATAAACCGTAATTACATAGGATTGAGGAATGTTAACATTATAAATCGTTTTAATAAAACAAACATATACCCCCATTACGGAATCCGGCATTAATAATTGATAGCGTTGGGCAAAGGTTCTACTGGTATTTAAGCCATAGGCCGCATCGGGATTAGCATCATCATATGCTAACACAGAGTCTATCGCATAATTCGTTCGGATGGTATCATTCTCAGGATGTATATCGGGTAAATCGAGTAAGGTGGTATGTCGTAAATACAAATAATCAAATAAAGCTTGGGGACTATATGGGGCATAAGCAATGGCTTGATATCCCGGGGAAAGTTGAATGGGATCATTATAACTGGTAGTGCCTGATAATAGCGCATTATGTTTTAACTCAGAAATACTACTCACCAAAGTGCGGTTTGATAATCCGGTACCTAAGTGGCGAAGATTAATCGAAAAGGTTTGAAAACGTTCCCACCAAAAGGTAGCATATTGTTTATGGGTAATCTGGGTATAAGGAAAAAATAGAGAAGAGGTAGGCATATTGGGGGATTGATCATTATATAAGCTATCCCCAGCATTTCGATTGGTATTCAAATACACGTAATCTATCATCCAATGATCTAATTGTCCGGTGAGGGTTGCTCGGTTTACTAATCGAAATTGGAAATGATCATGAAAGAATAAAGGATTGGTAATCGGAATTAAGACTTGACGAAATCCTGAATAGGGTTGTCCGGGTATGCCCCAAACCCCAATAAACTTAGGGGCAGTTGAGGTATCCTGAAAATACAATAAAAGAGAATCGCCGAATTCAGGCTCATTGCCTAATCCTTTAGGTTGATACCAAAAACTTAAATACAGGCTATCGGCTGGAGAATAGGCTGATAAATCAATCGCCTGACTGGTAAGATAATCAGCTTTCCCCTCAGGATACGGAGGATTAGGACTCGGTAAATTATAATAAGATCCTTTACGATTGGAACCATCCATCACAATAGCTCCTAAGCTGGGAGGATTAAATGCAAGAGTTCGGGTAATATAGGGCATCCGTAAAGTATCCCAAACCCACATAGAAGTATCAGGCCAGGCGCTTTCGTGAGAGAAGTCGTCGAAAAATGGTAAGGATAAGGTAAGTGAGGAAGATATTTTTGCTTCGGGTTTA
>RFSG01000181.1 GCA_009924095.1 Sphingobacteriia bacterium | reverse complement strand
TGGCCTTCCCGGATACCTGCTCCCATACGGCTTCTTTTAGGGTAATTGCAAGTGATTCTTTAGCCGTTCGATGGAAATTTGGAGATGGCGATAACAGTGAACTTAGAAATCCCAAACATACGTTTCCTCAGATTAAAACCTGGCCAGTACAATGTTTAATCTCTAATTCGGAATGTACCAAAGTAATCGAAAAACAGGTGAATCTGTTGGTTGAACCCGGCTATGATGTATTTATTCCGAATGTATTTACGCCTAATCAAGACGGGAATTTCGACCAGTTTAAAATTCAATTACAAACGCCAGAAAAATATGAATTATCTATTTTTGACAGATGGGGAAATTTGGTATTTGGATCCTTTGACCCTGAACAATCTTGGGATGGAAAAGTGAAGGGGAATGAGGTAATTGCAGGGGTATATTTTTATGTGCTTAAAACACAATCTTGTGCTGGTGATCCCGTGCAACACCAGGGATATATTAGTTTGGTTAGATAAGCGTTTGGGTAAATTATTTATTGAATTGTATCTATGATTTATTAATACTAAAATAATACAACTAATTTATATATAATAATCATTTATTGCCTTTTTTATTCCTATAGGGATATTATTTAGAACCTGTTTTCTACATAGTTTGCAGTACCATTTAACTTAATTAAATCACTATGTTCAAACTAAAATTACCTCAACACTTTTGGAGAAGCTCTATTTTATTCGGGTTTATCTGTTTATTAATGATTGGGATTTCAGGCTGCGCCGATCCTTGTAAAAAAGTATCTTGCCAAAATGGAGGAACCTGTTCTGATGGAGATTGTTCTTGTAAAACTGGATTTTCGGGAAATGAATGCCAGAATGAAAAAACACCCATTAAAATTATTGTAAATAAAATTGATGTGCTTCAAATGCCTCCGATTCCGCCCAGCGGTGGTGGATGGGATGCCAGTAATGGACCGGATATTTATTTAGTATTCAAACAAGGTTCTTCCATTTTATTGGATTCAGATTATATACAAGATGCAGATGTAAATTCAGGCTACTCGTGGACCTTATCTCCATCGATAGAAATTACTAGCCCCACTTCACAGTGTGAAATTGACCTAAGGGATTATGATTCTACTTCTGCAAATGATTTTATGGGAGGCTATTACTTCACCCCCTGGGATATGTTAAAAGGCAATAAATTCCCCAGTACGTTAACCATCGAGGGTACTCCCAATTTAAAATTCAAACTGTATGTTAGTTATGTGTTTTAATTATCACAGGGTTTAACATACGAGCCACTAAATTCTTGTAAGCATTAATATTAATCCTTAATTCAAACCAGGTCTCAGCTATGGGGATATTAAATTTGAATTGTAGATAAAAACCAATTAATTTCTAGTAGCACTTTTATTTCAGGCTGGATTATAAAATTTATTATTCAGCCTGTTTTTTTTCCTTTTTATAAGTTCCTACTTTTAAAATCTCAACCATTATTAAAAAAATTCGAAAGTAACTACGGCCCGGAAAAAACCCGAGCAGATTTAATTCAAATTATTATTTATAATAAAAACAGAATTATTTGAACCATAGGATTTCAATAGTTGTGCAAATTAAATTAGTTTAAATATTAGAATGAGAATTAAATCAGGAGTATTAAGACCTGAACAATTAATCATTAATATTGAGGATTTACTGTTTGGAATTTATCAACTAGAATTCATTGCAGATCATAAATCGGAAATCCAACGATTTGTGGTTGCCAAATAAAATAGGAGTGCTTTAAATCTATTTCGGCAGTCCATTTTTGAAAAAACTTATCCCCCCAATTAATTTTTGTGGTTTTCAGAACCTTAATAATCGAGGTTCTTTTCTGAATAAACTTTAATCCTTAATTTCAACCTATGACCTCATATGGAGATAGTAAGGTTGAAGAACTAATCGAAACCGATTATCGTCTTGCAGCCGTTTTGTTTCAGGCCGGTCTTGATTTTTTCAAGTCGGGTAACATGACTTTACAAGAAGCTTGTAAACAGTTTCATATTGATCAACATCGTCTGGAATTGAGAATACAGTTCACCTTAGAAAGTAAGCCAGCTGCCCCTCAGCGATTTGGGCAGTTTACCAGCAGCCAACTGATTCTGTATTTAATCCATACCCACCATGCCCACTCGAGGGTTACGCTGCCGATGGTGCATTATCATATTCGAAAAAACGAACAGTTATACTCTGAAGAATTTCCGCATTTAAGTGTGTTGCAAACTTTCTTTGATAAGTTTCGAACCGATTTTATGCACCACCTGCGCCAAGAGGAAGAAATTGTTTTTCCTTTTATTCACCAATTAGAAGAAGCCTTACAAAACGGACCACCTGCCGCTTTATTGGAATTACCCGATATTCAAATGGCCTCCTTACAAGCGCATCATAGTGCAGATAATGAAGAAGTGGAAGATATTTCCCGATTAACCTCACACTTCCGATTCGAACCTCAAGATCCCCTGCCCTACCGGGTTTTAATGTTAGAATTAAAATCGCTTCATGAAGATTTAAAGGCACATGCTGATTTAGAAG
>RFSG01000019.1 GCA_009924095.1 Sphingobacteriia bacterium | reverse complement strand
AAATACCTTAAAACATAAATCATAGTTTTAAAATTCAAAATAACAGTAATAAAAAGGGGGTCAACTTGACCCCCTTTACTAAATTAAATTACTCAATTGATTAAGGCTTTAAAATCCGTTTGCGAACGGTTCCTAAATCTGTTTGAATTTCTAACAAATAATATCCAGATGGAACTGATGTTAATTCCACATGTGATTTTTCACCTGTAAGCGTTTGTTCGATTAACACACGACCTGACATATCAATAACTTTAACAAACTGAAGTTTATTATCTACTACGGACAACTCTACCTGAGTTTCTGCCGGGTTTGGATACACGTTCAATTCAGGTTCATTTGCTTCAGGGTTACCCATTCTGCAATTGATAACAGTAAGCGGGAAGGTACGTACTACGGGTCCACATCCAGGAACCTGAGCAGTTAAGGTATAAACCCCTGCATAGTTAGGGGTAACCGCATATCTAACCACATTAAATCCGGTAGCGGAATATCCTGCAGGGCCTGTCCAGGTATAGGTACTTCCTCCGGGTCCCTGGGCATACATGACTAAATTTTGCCCGGCACATAAGGTTTGGTTAGCTGATATATTCACCGCAGCCGGATTATTAACTATCACATTTACCTGACGAGTAACAGAGGGGCAACCCGGGATAGAAACCACATAGTTATAATTTCCACCCATAACAGAGGTTATTTGTGTGAGGGTAGAATTATTGGTATTAGCTGTAAATCCAGCAGGGCCGGTCCATGAATAAGTTGCTCCGGTTATAGCAGTTCCACTTAAGTTAATGCTTCCTCCCACACAAGCAGGAGAGTTGGCGCTTGCTGTAATATTTCCGCCATTATTAATTACTACAGTAGTGGTTCTTTGTTGAGTACCACATGGGGTGATTACCGTTAAGCTATACACTCCACTTTGATTGGATTGGGCTTGAACGATTACAGGGTTAGAACCTTGAGCAGAAAATCCATTTGGTCCTGTCCAAAGGTAGGTTGCACCTTGAACTGAAGTAGCACTAAGATACAAGTTAGAACCTGAGCAGATGGGGCTATTGGATCCGGCAGAAACCGTTACAGATGAATTTACCTGAACAGATAAAGTTCTGGTTACAGATCCACAACCCGGGGTAGTAATTACCACATAATATCCACCTGCATTTGCGGTGGTTACTTGTTGAATCACTGGATTTTGCTGGGTAGAGGTGAATCCATTGGGACCATTCCAGCTGTAGGTAGCACCTTGAACTCCTGTAATTGAGAACTGAAGGGTGCCGCCAATACATACAGGGCTATTAGAAGTTACCAAAGAATTGAGGGCACCTGGGTTTACCACTACAGTTGCAGTAGTAGAAGCAGTTCCACATCCTGGGCTGGTAACACTTAAGGTATATACTCCGGCTTGTTGTGTTCCTACATTCTGTATAACTGGATTAGAAGAAGTGGAGGAGAATCCATTAGGGCCAGTCCATTGATAGATCCAATTATTTGAAGTAGAAGTTGAGAAATATAGGGTTCCTCCAACACATAAGGGAGAGCTTGCATAGGTTTGCGCAATCGCCGGTGCATTAACTACTACTGGTATACTTCTAGTGATGATACCGCAACCTTGTGTGGTTACAGTAAGTACGTAAGCACCTGCCATTGAATTGGTAACCTGATTGCGCGTAACATTTTGTTGTGTAGAAGACCAACCATTGGGGCCTGTCCAAAGATAGGTGGCACCTGTTATAGAACCGCTGGTAAGATTTAGGGTTTGGCCATAGCAAATTGGACTATTGGCACCAGCCTGCAGGTTAGTATTATTATTCAGGATAGAAACCACAACTGTTGAAGAGGCAGTACCACAACCCGGAACAGTAACCGATACGGTATATACTCCAGCGTTAGCAGTAGTGCTGTTGGGTATATAGGAGTTTTGAAGGGTTGAACTATATCCATTAGGTCCTCTCCAAAGGTAAGTAGCACCTGTAATTGCAGGAGTTGTTAAATACAAGTTAGCACCTGCACAGATGGGGCTATTAGACCAAGCTTGAGCAGAAGCAAGATTGTTTACTTGTACATTCACCACTTGGGTAATTGCTCCACAACCCGGAACAGTAACCACTACTATATATTGACCTGAATGCTGGGTAGTTACATTTGTGCGACTAGGATTTCTTTGGGTTGAGGTAAATCCTCCTGGTCCAGTCCAACTATAAGTTGCTCCTGTAACTGAAGTACAGGTCAAGTTTAAAGTTTGAGAAACACATAGAGGTGAATTAGCACCAGTAGCAATATTTTGAAGTAGGGAATTTACTGCTACAACAACTGTATCCACACGAGTTGGGCAACCAGAACCTTGAATAAACAAATAATAGGTTCCTGCATGAATAGAGGATGCTGAAGAGATAACAGGATTAGCTAGAGTTGAATTAAAATTGTTAGGGCCATACCAAGAATAAGTTAATCCATTTTGAGTAGGGGCTAAAAACTGAATAGTTCCCCCAGCACATACAGGGCTGTTGCTTACAGCACGATTGGTAGGCAATCCATTTACAACAACTGTTACTCCACGTGTGATTGTTCCACAACCTGGTGTTTGAATAGAGACTATGTAAGTTCCAGCCATTGCAGTGGTAACGGGTGTTATGGTTGGATTTTGTTGAGTAGATCCAAATCCGTTGGGGCCTGTCCAAACATAAGTAGCGCCAGGTATTGAAGTTGCTGTTAAGTTTAAGGTTTGACCTGTACAAATAGGACTATTAGCTCCTGCTGTAGCATTCACGTTAGTGCTGTTAATAGTTACAGAAGTTGTTCCAGTTGCAGAACCACAACCCAAGGTTGTTACCGTAAGAGAATAAACCCCAGTATTAATAGACTGAGTATTTTGTATTACAGGGTTTTGAAGCGAGGAAGACCAGCCATTGGGACCTCTCCAAGTGTAAGTAGCACCATTGATAGTGTTGGTGGTAAGTGCAAGCGTTCCTCCAGCACAGATTGGGCTATTAGAGCCTGGGAGTACACTTGGTGAAGAATTAATAGCTACTGAAATGAAGGCAGTATAGGAAGAACATCCAGGGACTGAAACGATTACATAATAATTGCCAGCTCTATTTGGAGTTACTTGTTGAAGCACTACATTTTGTTGGGTAGAAGTAAATCCACCTGGACCTTGCCAGCTATAGGTAGCTCCATTAACAGAAGTAGCAGAGATAGATAAAGTTCCACCTACACATACAGGACTATTGGAGGTTAGGATTACCTGGGGTTGGGTATTAATGGCAACAGATACTGTATCCACTCTGGATGGGCAACCATTGCCTTGAATAACCAAATAATAATTACCTGCATTTAGAGTAGATACATTCTGAATAACGGGACTACTTTGAGAAGAGCTAAACCCATTTGGTCCATACCAGGAATAGGTTAATCCAGTTTGGGAAGGTGCTGTTAATTGTAAAGTTCCTCCAGAACAAACAGGGCTATTACTTCCTGCTCGACTGGTGGGGATAGAATTAACACTTACCACCACGGTACGGGTAACCGTTCCACACCCTGGGGTTTGAATGGAAACTATATAAGTTCCAGCCATAGAGGTGGTAACTGGGGTTCTAGTTGGATTTTGTTGCGTAGAACCGAATCCATTGGGGCCAGTCCATGCATAGGTGGCACCTGAAATTGTGGTGGCAGTAAGGTTTAAGGTATTACCCACACAAACCGGGCTATTAGAACCTGCGTTAGCATTGACTGTGGAAGTATTAATGGTAACTGAAGTGGTGGCAGTTGCTGACCCACAACCAGGGGTAGTTACTACCAAGCTATAGGTTCCAGCGTTAATGGATTGGACGTTTTGAATGGTTGGATTCTGGATATTAGAAGTCCAGTTATTGGGACCAGTCCAACTATAGGTGGCTCCAGAAACGGTAGGGGTGGTAAGATTAATAAACCCTCCCGTACATACTGGGCTATTGGAACCAGCAGTTGCTGTGGGGGTACTATTAATAACCACAGTCGTAAAAGCTGTAACTGGAGAACAACCTGGAATGGAGACCATTACATAATAATTACCCGCCTGGTTATTTCCTACCTGTTGAATTACTGGATTTTGTTGAGTAGAAGTAAATCCATTAGGACCCTGCCAGCTATAAGTTGCACCGGTTACTGTTGTTGTAGTAAATCTTAAAGTGCCTCCGGTACATAAAGGAGAGTTAGCAGTGGTAGTTATTTGAGGCAATGTATTTACAATAACGGTCACTGTATCTACTCGTGATGGACATCCGAAGCCTTGAATAAACACAAAGTAATTACCTGCGTGAATGGAATTAGCTGAGGAAATAACAGGATTATTGAGGGTTGAGAAAAACCCGTTGGGGCCTTGCCATTGATAACTAAATCCTGTTTGAACTGGTGAGGATAATTGAATTTGCCCTCCAGAACATACTGGGCTATTACTTGTGGCCCGACCGGTAGGCATACTACTTACACTTACTACCACTGATCTTGAAACTGTTGAACATCCACCGGTTTGAATATAAACCATATAAGTACCTGCCATATTAGTATTAACAGGGGACAAAGAAGGATTTTGTTGAGAGGAAGAAAACCCATTCGGTCCCGACCAGGTGTAAGTAGTGTTAGCTAACGTAGTTGCAGTAAGATTTAAAGTTTGACCAACACAAGCCGGACTATTGGATCCAGCGGTTGCATTTGCATTGGTATTATTAACAACAACAGGGGTAGTAGTCACCGCAGGGGTACATCCAGGAGTTGTAACGGTTAGAGTATAAGTACCGGTATGAATAGATTGGGCATTTTGAATAACTGGGTTTTGAATGTTAGCAGTCCACCCATTCGGGCCTTGCCAAGCATAAGTTGCACCCGAAACGGTATTGGCAGCTAGGTTAATACTCAAACCTGAACAAACAGTGCTATTTGAAGTAGCCACTGCTGTGGGTGCCGTATTCACTGCAACACTTACAAATCCGTTAACGGCAGTACATCCTGGATATGTAACAGAAACATAATAGGTTCCAGCTCTTTGAGTAGTCATTTGCTGGATCGAGGGATTCTGTAAGTTGGAGGTAAAGCTAGAAGGTCCTTGCCACAAATAGGTTGCGCCCGGATAGAGGCTGGTTGACAAGTTTAAAGTTTGTCCAACACATAGGGGTGTATTGGCAAAAGCTTGAACATTTTGTGGAGGACTGTTCACTACGACAACTGTTGTAGTAGTGGTAGGGACACTATTCACTGTGGTTACTAGTGTATAGGTTCCAGCCATGTTTAAATTGTTCACAAAAAGACCAGGATTCTGTTGAGTGGAGGAGAATCCATTAGGGCCTGTCCAGAAATAGGTTGCTTGTTGCACCGTATTAACTGTAAGGGCTAAAGTAGAATTGATACAAAGGGGACTATTGCTTCCCGGAACTGGGGTTTGGGCAAATAGTGAGGTAGCAAATCCCAAGAAACTCAAAAGAATTAACCTGGGTAAAACGGGAGAGAGAGCAGGCAAATTGAGGAAGGATCTCATCATAAATGGATTATATAGTTAATTAAAATGATACTTGTGTTGGTGTTAAATTAAAAGTTTAAAGGTCAAACTCATTCAATACAAATTAATCTTCAAAAGATTAACGTATAAGCAAGTTGTGTTTTTTTTTTCATATAATTTAATGTTTAAAGTATCAAATGTTACAAAAGGTCAATCTTATTATCCAGACTAAATAATAGATTATAATTTTGCTTCATATATTACTTTATCGAATAAGGGTAACTGTTCCAGAGGCTTCAATGAGTTCATCTTTACTTCCAATTCCTTTTAGGATATAAGTATAGACTCCTTCGGGAAGGGGTAAGGTATTGGCAGCTCCATCCCACCTAAAGAATGGATCTTTAGATGTGTAAAGCATATTTCCCCATCTATCAAAAATCTGAACTGTGAAGTTTCTAATATTTATAGTCGCTATTGAGAAGAAGTCATTTACTCCATCCCCATTAGGACTAAAGGCATTGGGCACATAAATATCTGGAATGTTACGATAGGTTACTACCCTAACAGCCGTATCTCTACAACCCTCTTCAGAAATTACAATTAGGGTAATCTGATAGGTACCTTCAACATAATATTTATGCACCGGTTGGAAAATAGAATCCGGAGAAGTTTCATCTCCAAAAGTCCAGGCATATCCTAAACTATCTGGATAGGAAAGATTTCTGACTCTCACTTTTTGTTCATTATAAAAAACGCTATCAGTAGTTGTATAAATTGGAAGGAAATCGGCCTGAGGTTTATCATATACAAACACCGTATCTCTGGCAGTCGCCACACATCCATTAATATCAGTTACGGTTAAGGTATAGATGATATCTACATCATAAGTAACATATGGATTAGCTGTGGATGGATTGCTAAGTCCGGAGGTAGGAGTCCAATTGTAGGTGTAGGGTCCGGTTCCTCCGGTTGCATTTCCAAAGATCTGGAATCTCACTCCTGGGCAACGAGGAGGGGGCGGGATAATAGCAACACTAAGGGGGAATTGCGGTTGAGTGACTTGGGCGCCCACTACAGTAAAGCATCCGTTTGCATCGGTAACTAATACATTGTAAGAACCTACCGCAAGATTGGTAGCGGTTGCACCTGTTTGGGGAGGAACCGTACTCCAAGAATAGGTATATGGGGCTAATCCTCCAGCGGCAGTTACAGTTAATGAACCACTAGATTGACCAGTACAAGCAACAGGAACAATAGTAGAAATTGTGGCATTTAATTGAGTTGGATCTACCAAGTTTACAGAAGCTATTTCAGAGCATCCTAATGCATCGGTAACAACCACATTATAAACACCGGCAGCTAAGTTGGTAATCGTGGCCGTTGTTCCTCCGGTTGACCATAAGTAGGAATAAGGAGGCGTTCCTCCACTGGGGCTAACACTTGCCGTTCCGTCGTTTCCTCCTGTACAAGAGGCAAGAGCTCCATTAGTTTGTAATACTATAGGAGGCCGTTGTGTAAGAACAATTGTATCATAACCAACACAATTGTATCCATCCGTAACCTGTAAAACATAACTACCCGATGCGTTGGCTATAATAGTTTGAGATAATCCAAGATTCGCTCCGGTTCCAATTTCAGACCAACTATAGGAAGCACCTGAAGGTAAGCCATTCAATTGAACAAAGTCATTTGAGCAGAAGATTACAGAATCACTGGATTGAATTGTCGCTAAAGGTCTAGCATTCACGGTTACTACAACATCCTCTTGTGGAGCAGGACAACCATTAACGATATAATCTACTGTATAAGTGGTGGTAACCGTTGGGAAAACGGTTATAGACGAAGCATTTAATGGACTCGCACTCCAAGTGAATACGCCACCTGGAATGTCTACTTGAGCAGAGAGGACAGCAGGATTACCTTCACAAATGGTTACATCAGAAATAGTAATCGTTGGAGAAGTAACCAATTCTATAGAAACAAAATTAGACGAATCTGAACAAGCTGCCGAGGTAACGATTCTTCGGAAATAAGTATTTTGGGTTAGAATCCCAGGGGAGAAATTGACAGCGTTAGTTCCACTTAAGGTTGACCAGGTTGCATTATCTGCACTTGAAATCCAGGCATAAGTATAGGTTCCGTTTCCTCCGGTAGGAATACTGCCGGTTAATTGTGCAGCAGGTGTTCCTGTACAAATGGTTTGATCCAGAGAAATAAGGTTATTAACAATTGGAGGCAACACTGTAATTAGGAAACTATTGCTCGTGTTTGCAGTGCAGGGACCAGATTGAACAATTCTTCGGAAATAAGTAGAGCTTGTTAAGGCAGGGGAAGCATAACTAGCCACACCTGAATTTTGAGCTGAAGACCAGGTTAATTGATCAGCGCTACTTTCCCAATTATAATTATATACTCCTAATCCACCTGAAGGTTGAGTACCCGTTAAAAGCGCAGGAGATTGATTACTACAAATGGTTTGTTGTGTTCCAATTGTATTCAAAGTAATATCTTCGGTTACTAAAATTTCTGCGAACACACTCGTATTAGGAGTACAGATACCACTAGTGACTATGCGACGATAATATTGAGTTTGGGTAAGAACTCCGGCAAAATAACCGGTCTGGGTTTCTCCTGACATAGATACCCAGTTTACACCATTGGACCCACTTTGCCATTGATAAGTATAATTACCATTACCACCGGTAGGTAGAGTTCCTGTCAATGGAGAAGAAGGGTTGCCGGTACAAATAGTTTGATTGGCTCCGACGAAATTATTTCCGATAGTTGGGTCTACTGTAACTGAGATAATCTGGCTGGTAATCGGTGGACATACCCCGGCCACTACTATTCTCCTGAAATATCTATTCTGAGTTAACACAACAGAAACAAAGTTCTGACTGGTTGCATTGGGTGCAGCAATATTCCAAACCAAAGGTCCAGAACCTGAAGCTGTCTCCCATTGATAAACATAGTTACCATTTCCGCCAGTAGGTAAACTTCCTGTGAATTGCGCAGGGGTAGATCCTTGGCAGATGGTTTGATCACTTCCCACAAAATTATTTCCTGGTAAAGGTTCTACAACAACCCTTATGGTTGCACTTGTATTTGGTAAACATACTCCTGCAGTTACAATTCTTCTGAAATATCTATTATTCAATAAAGCACCAGAAGTATAAGAAATAGCCGTTCCTCCTGCCGAAACCCATAATAAGTTATCAGCACTGGACTCCCAGGTATAGGCGTAGATTCCATTTCCACCTGAAGGCGAAGATCCTGTCAGTGTGGAGGGAGTGGTATTATAACAAATAGTTTGGTTATTGAGGATTGTATTATTTCCTATTTGTGGATTTACAGTAATTATGGTTATGAAACTTGTATCAGAGCAAGGTCCACTTACAATAAATCTCCGGTAATAAGTATTATTGTTCAATGCAGCGGGGGCATAAGAAACAGAGGTTGCAGCCGTTATGGAACTCCAGGGACCAATTGAAAAAGAGGAGGATTGCCATTGATAAAGATAGGTTCCGTTTCCTCCAGTTGGGAAGGTTCCGGATAAGGATTGGGGTACCGAACCCGTACATATGGTTTGATCCACACCAATAACATTATTGTTCAAGGGTGGATAGACCAACAACGTTAATACCGGACTTGTATTGGCCGGACAGGGAGGTGAACTTACAGTTCTACGGAAATATAAATTTTGAGCTACCGCAACCGAACTGTAATTTGAGTTAGTTCCAGCATTAAGGGCGTTCCAGCTTAAATTATTAGCACTACTCTCCCAAACATAGCTATAGAATCCATTACCACCAGATGGAGCAGAACCTGAGAAGGTAGCTGGAATCTGTCCTGAACATAAGGTTTGATTGCTGACAATCTGATTATTTCCGATCAGAGGATTAACTAATATTTGAATAGATTGGCTATTATCCAAACAAGTACCACTCGTTACTACCCTTCTATAATAAGTAGTTGCTGTTAAAACACCCTCAGTATAATCTATTAAAGTAGCCCCGGTTAGGGCAGTCCAGCCAATGTTGTTGCTACTACTTTGCCATTGATAAACATATATACCATCACCACCGGTTGGGATTAATCCAGTGAAAGTTAAGGGAGCAGTTCCGGTACAAATGGTTTGTGCCTGAAGAATTGTATTATTACCAATAACTGGATTAACCCAAATCATTGTACTTGCACTTGTGGATGGAGTACAAATTCCAGCAGTTACCACTCTACGATAATAGGTTGTACTAGTTAAAGCAGGAGGTCCAAAATTTTGGGTGATAGCACCAGGAACAGAATTCCAGATAATGTTATTATTGCTGGATTCCCATTGATATGAATAAGATAGATTTCCACCAGTTGGTAAACTTCCAGTTAACACTAGAGGTACTACCCCTGCACAGATGGTTTGAGTATTTCCAATAAAGTTGTTTCCTATGATGGAATCTACATGAACGGTTAATGGAATACTGGTAATAGCTGGACAAGGAGCTGCACTCACCAATCTCCTGAAATAGGTAGTTTGGGTTAGAGCCGGAGGACCTAAAGTATTTTGGGTGCCAGAACTGGATTGGATCCAAGAAATTAGATTTGTACTACTTTCCCATTGATAGGTATAGATTCCCGAACCACCAGTAGGATTTGTTCCGGTTAGTTGCGTGGGTATAGAGTTAAAACATATGGTTTGATTACTGAAAATAGTATTCTGCCCAATTAGTGAATTAATCAGTACAGAAACCACATTGCTAGTATCCGAGCAGGGCCCTGCTACAATATATCGCCTAAAATAGGTATTTGAGGTTAGGCTGGTATTTTGCCAGGAAGCCGTATTTGCTCCAAGAATAGTAACCCATGCAGAAAGACCTGTTGCAGAACTTTGCCATTGATAAACATAGTTACCATTTCCACCACTCGGCTGAGCACCGGTGAAAAGGGCAGGCTGTGTGCCGGTACATATGGTTTGATTGGCTCCAATCACATTGCCAGTCAAACTTGGAAGAACTAATATAGTTACCTGATTACTAGTCGAAGGAGAACAAGGAAGGGAACCTGCAATTCTTCTGTAGTAAGTATTTTGATTTAAAGATCCTGGGGCAAAGTTTATTAAACTTCCTCCTGTAATAAACCAGTTAATCGCATCAGCGCTTGATTCCCAGGTATAAGCGTATACTCCATTTCCTCCTGTAGGCGAGCTACCCGTCAGAAGGGCTGGGGTTTGCCCATTACAAATGGTTTGATCTGCGAAGATTTGATTGTTCCCTATAACCGGTTGAACCAAAATTCGAATAGAGGGACTTGAAGCTAAACATGGCCCTGATACCAGGTTAAAGCGGTAGTAAGTTGTTGAGGTTAGAACTCCTGGAGATAGTACAGATTGTGTTTCACCTGGTAGACTAGCCCACACTAAGTTTTGCGCACTACTTTCCCATTGATAAGCATATATTCCATTCCCTCCTGAGGGAGTGGCAGCACTTAAAGCTAACGGAGCAGTATTAAAGCAAATGGTTTGAGCAGCAGAAATTTGGAGATTTCCTATTGGAGAGAACACTGTAACAGCTAACGGTAAGCTGGTATTAGGCGTACAAACCCCTGCTGATACCACTCTTTGGAAATAGGTATTCGTAAGTAAAGAACCTGATGAATATTGACTTTGAATTCCTCCGGCTATTATCACCCAGTTTATAGAATTGCTACTTGAATACCATTGATAACTATAGATACTATTTCCCCCACTTGGCGCACTGCCTGTAAATCCTGCAGGAGTATCTCCGCTACAAATGGTTTGGTCAGCAGCAACGGTGTTATTGCCAATTAAAGGGTTAACCAAAATCTGAATACTGTTGCTGGTATGTGGAGCACAAGGACCTGCTGTAGTAATCCTTCTATAATAGGTTGTTTGGGTTAATACTCCAGGTAAGTTTGAGGTAAGGGTACTTCCGGAAAGGGCATTCCAGGTTAAGTTGTCAATACTAGATTCCCAAGCATATCCATAAGCTCCATTTCCACCGGTAGGTAAAGTACCCGTAAGCAAAGCACCCGCAGTTCCAGAACAGATGGTTTGGTTAGCGTTAATTACATTATTCCCAATACCTGTATTTACCCGCATAGATACTACATTGCTACTATCATTGCAGGGTCCTGATACTACAACTCTTCTGAAATAAGTATTGACAAACAACCCAGGGGAAACATAACCTGAATTCACTTCTCCTGGAATTAATGTCCAAGGACCTCCAGATTGTGTGCTACTAAGCCAACTATACACATAGATACTATTTCCTCCAGTAGGTAAACTTCCTGTTAAAGGTACTGGCACCTGACCAAAACAAATCGTTTGTGAGGCACCGATTAGGTTATTTCCTGGTGAAGGTAATACGGTAACTGCAACTACATTGCTGGTTTGAGGATTACATGCACCACTTGTAACAACTCTACGGAAATAAATATTTTGTATTGAAACTCCTGGTGAGAAGGTAGAATTGGTGTTATTGGTACCTGAGCTCCAATTAAGATTATCAAAACTAGACTCCCATTGATAATTGTATCCTCCAAATCCACCTGTGGGAAGTGCACCTGTTAATAATCCTGCGGCTTGATTTACACAAATCGTTTGATCGTTTCCAATGATATTATTTCCAATAGGCGGATCTACCTGAATACTCAGCGACGCACTGGTATGACTACAACCTCCCCCTGAATTAACAATTCTCCGGAAGTAAGTATTATTCGTTAAAGCTACTGAAGTAAAAGAAGCCTGAGTGGATCCGGAGAGTATATTCCAGGCAACCTGATTAACACTAGACTCCCAACTATAAGTATAAATCCCATCACCTCCTGAAGGCAGGGTACCGGTTAAGGTTTGGGGTATAGTACTCGAACATATGGTTTGTTGACTGCCTACTATATTATTTCCAATCAAAGGAAGTACAGTAATAGTTAAGGTATTACTGGTTGAAGCGGCACATACCCCAGCAGTAATGATTCGTCTAAAGTATCGATTTAGCGTTAAAGAACCAGATGAATAATCTTGTAGAATAGCCCCAGGAATAATAACCCAGTTTACATTCGTACTACTAGATTGCCATTGATAACTATATATACTATTTCCCCCTGTTGGAAGGCTCCCTGTAAATGGAGCAGGCGTTTGACCTTGACATATTGTTTGATCAGTCAACAAGGTATTATTACCAATAACTGGATCTACTGTAATCTGAATAGAGCTACTAGTATTCGGCGTACAAGGACCTGATGTTACAATTCTTCTGAAATACGTATTAAGAGTTAAGGTTCCTGGAGGATAAGTAGATTGCGTACCTCCGGATAGAAGTATCCAAGTGATATTATCTTGACTACTTTCCCATTGATAAACATAGTTACTAGTTCCTCCCGATGGGAGAGTACCGGTTAACAACTGACCAGCTGTCCCACTGCAAATAGTTTGGTTAGAAGAAATAGCGTTATTCCCTAATGGCAAATTAACTTGGATAAAGACGGATAAAGTCGTATCGGAACATGGTCCTGAAACCACCATCCTTCTAAAATAAGTATTGGTTAACAATGCACCAGCTGCATATCCCTGACCTGTCGCCCCTGCGATGACACTCCAAGGACCTCCAGATAGCGTACTACTCAACCAACTATAAACATATATATTATCTCCTCCAGTAGGGATTGTTCCTGTAAATGCAATTGGAACTTGACCAATACATATGGTTTGAGAAGAACCAATGAGATTATTACCCGGACTTGGCAATACTGTTAAGGCAATAGAATTACTGGTATTCGGGTTACAAGCACCCGCGGTAACAATTCTTCTATAATATGTGGTTTGAAGAATTGTACCCGTTGCATAAGAAGACTGGGTAAGATTAACTACCGAGTTCCAGTTTAAATTATCAAGGCTGGTCTCCCATTGATATCCATATTGAGAAGATCCTCCTGTAGGTAAAGTACCTGTTAGGGTAAACGGATTCTGACTAGCGCAAACCGTTTGATTTGCTCCAATTAAATTATTACCAATTAAAGGTTCTACTTGAACACTAATGGAAACACTTGTATTTGCACATCCCCCTCCTGAATTAACAATTCTTCTGAAATAAATATTGGTAACTAAAGCACCAGCGCTATAACTAGATTGTGTAGCTCCAGCTAAGGTATTCCAAGCTACTTGATTGGAACTACTTTCCCACTGATATCCATAAATCCCATCCCCACCTGTAGGTAAGCTTCCTGTAAAGGCTTGGGGACTTGTATTTACACAAATGGTTTGAGTTGATCCCACAATATTATTACCCACTTGGGGTAGTACCATAATGGTTAAAGAATTTGAAGTATTACCGGAACAAACTCCACCCAATATTATCCTTCTGAAATAACGATTAAGGGTTAAGGCAGGAGAAGTATAGTTCTGTAACGTAGCACCAATAACCACTTGCCAATTAACATTTGTATTGCTAGATTGCCATTGATAGGTATAGTTTCCATTTCCACCAGTCGGTAAACTGCCGGTAAAAGGTAAAGGAGCTTGGCCTTGACAAATAGTTTGATCAGATATTAATGTATTATTCCCTAGTATCTGTTCAACCTGAATAAAAATTGAAGCACTAGTATTGGCATTACAAGGTCCTGCAGCAACAATTCTTCTGAAATAGGTAGAAACACTAAGGATTCCAGGGCTTAACGTGGAATTGGTACTATTAGCAATTGAAGTCCAAGCTAAGTTATTCAAACTACTTTCCCATTGATAACTATAGTTACTATTTCCTCCAGTAGGAGTTGTACCTGTTAATATTCCGGCAACGGATCCTGCACAAAGGGTTTGGGCACCTGATATTAGGTTGTTTCCTATCGGTAGATTAAGTTCAAGCGAAATTACAGTACTGGTATCATTACAAGGGAGAGAATTGGCGACTCTTCTGAAATAGGTATTCACTACTATACTTCCGTGGGTATATCCTGAAGCATTCGCTCCTGGTATAGGAGACCACGGACCTCCTGGATTAACACTGCTTAACCAACTATAGTTAAAAATTCCACTTCCTCCAGAAGGCGTTGTTCCTGTAAAAGGTGCAGGAAGTTGTCCTGTACAAATGGTTTGCGATACCCCAATCTGATGATTGCCAATCGGTGCATATACAGTAATCGTTAATCCATTGCTAGTATTTGAAGCACATACCCCACTGCTAGTTACCACCCGTCGTATATATAAGGTTTGGGTTAACGCTCCAGGACTAAAGGTTTGATTTGTACCAGATCCAACCGAAGCCCAAGTCGCATTATCTGTACTGGTTTCCCATTGATAACTAAATATGCCATTTCCTCCAGTAGGTACGGTCCCCGTAAGCGTGGAAGAAGTTTGACCAGAGCATAAAGTCTGAGCACTTCCAACTGTATTATTACCAGGTGCAGACAAGATGGTAATGAATACATTTCCAGAAACTTGGGAGCAGGTTCCACTCACGGTTGTTCTTCTGAAATAAGTTGAGTTTAATAGCGATCCGGCAACTAATTGAGAAGCTGTTTCTCCTGGTAATGCTGTCCAAAGAATTTGATTAGCGCTACTTTCCCATTGATAACTATAGATACCATTTCCTCCTGTGGGTATTACTCCAGTTAAAGGTTGAATAGGTACTCCCGCACATACGGTTTGGGCAGATCCTATTTGAACATTCCCTAATGTAGGTAACCATAACAATTGAATAGAGGCACTGGTAGATGGGGGACAAATACCAGAAGTGACTACTCTTCTGAAATAAAGAGTTTGTGTCAGGGTAGGTTGAGTGAAATTTTGGAAAGTTGCACCACCAATTAGGTTCCAGGTAATATTATCCAAACTACTTTGCCATTGATAGGTATAAGTCCCAGTACCTGCACTAGGTAAAGACCCCGTTAAAGGTGCTGGAATACTACCTGAACAAATGGTTTGATTATTGAGGACTGTATTATTTGCAATCGCCTGCTGAATTGAAAGGCTAATTGTATTACTGGTTATTGCTGGGCATGGACCCGCGGAAACAACTCTTCTGAAATAGGTATTTTGGGTTAATCCAGGAGGTAAGTAATTGGCTATTGTAGCAGCGGCGACTGTGTTCCAAATTAAATTATCTGTACTACTTTCCCATTGATAATTGTACCCTCCTAAGCCACCGGTAGGCAATGTTCCTGATAATATAGCAGGAACAGTACCTGAACATAAGGTTTGATTAGAACCGACAATATTATTTGCCAAGGGTTGACTTACCAAGATTGAAAGTACTGTACTCGTATCCTGACAAGGAAGGGATGTTACTATTCTTCTATAATAAACTGCTGCGGTAAGCGAACCTGGAGTAAAATTAATCAAAGTAGATCCGCTTAACGGAGCCCAAGGACCTAATGGATTTGCTCCTGACAACCATTGGTAGGAATAGATGCCAGATCCTCCGGTAGGCAAGGAACCCGTTAAGGGAGTTGGCAACGATCCAGAACAAATGGTTTGGCTATTGCCTATAAGGTTATTGCCTAAAGTAGGGAATACGGTTAGGCTTATTGAATTACTGTTGAGTACTGGACATGGTCCAGAAGAAATATTTCGGCGGTAATAAATAGTTGAAGTAGGCGTTCCTGGATTTAAACTAACTGCAGATTGACCTGTAAGGGAAGTCCAAGCCAAGTTATCTGGACTTGATTCCCATTGATAACTAAATATACCATTCCCTCCACTAGGGATAGTCCCGGTTAACAGAGTAGCAGATTGCCCTGAGCATATGGTTTGATTGCTCGCAATGATATTATTAGCAATAGGTGGTGTCAATACAATTCCGACAGAAATACTATTATCTGAACAAGGTCCACTAATTACAACTCTCCTGAAATAGGTTGTATTTCCTAAAATACCAGGAGAATATTGAGCTTGGGTTTGCCCTGGAATTTGTGCCCATAAGGCATTATTAGTACTACTTTGCCAGATGTAAGTGTACGTTCCATTGCCTCCTGTAGGTACTGTTCCGGTTAAGGTTGTGGCTGAAATTCCAGTACAAATCGTCTGGGAAGCACCTATCGTATTATTACCGATGATAGGATTAATTTCAATCTGAATAGTCGTGCTGGTTAATGGAGGGCATGCACCTGAAGTTACAATTCTACGATAATAAGTATTAATGGAAGGAGTTCCAGCAGCAAAGTTTTGTAGGGTAGCATTAGTGGCAGGGAACCACGTTACGTTATCTGTACTAGTCTCCCATTGATATAGGAAGGTACCCAATCCTCCCCCAGGAGAAGACCCTGAAAGACCCGCGGCAATAGCTCCTGTACATAATGTTTGAGAGGAGAATATGGTATTATTACTAATCGGAGGGTTGGTGGTTACTTGAATAGTTAAACTAGTATCTTGACGACATCCTCCACTAGTAATAATCCTTCTGAAATAGGTCAAGTTTACGAGTGCCCCCGAAGTATAGTTTTGACCTGTAGCCCCTACTAACGATGCCCAGGCAACTTGATTAGCGCTGCTTTGCCATTGATAAGCATAAACGCCTGTACCCCCTGTAGGAACAGTTCCGGTAAAGAGAGAGGGGGCTGTTCCTGCACAGATGGTTTGGGTGGAACCCACCAGATTATTAGCAATCGGAGGTTCTACAAATACTTGTATAACATTACTTGAATCTGGACTACAAAATCCTGAAATAACTACTCTTCTAAAGTACAAGGTTTGAGAAAGTGCTGGAGGAGTATGATTAATACCTCCCCCATTTGTAGTTACTGCCCAGCTATTTGAATTTAAACTAGTCAACCATTGATAGGAATAAATATTATTTCCTCCAGAAGGCAAACTACCAGTTAAAGAAGCAGGGGTTGCTCCAAAACAAATCGTTTGATTTGAGGATATCGTATTACTTCCAATTAACAAATGAACCGTAACATCAATCTCATTAGAAGTAGAGGGTGGACAAGCAATACCAGTAACTACTCTTCTAAAATATAGGGTTTGATTTACGATTGGGGGTAAGAAGTTTGGAAAAGATGCACCTGCAATCGCTTGCCAACTAATTTGATTATTACTGCTTTGCCACTGATAGTTGAAAGTACCTGTTCCGCCTGTGGGTACAGATCCACTGAGGGTAATGGGTAACTGCCCCTGACAAATGGTTTGGGAAGGGGTTATTCCATTATTCCCTATGGAGTCTTCAATAACTAAGGAAACAGAAACACTGGTATCAGCGCAGGATCCTGAATTTACTAATCTTCTATAGTATCTGATAACATTAGGAGTTGGGGGTAAATAGGTGATCGCCGTTTCTCCTGGAAGGGTGGTCCAAGTACTATTCTGTGCACTACTTTGCCATTGATAGGAATAAAATCCTGTTCCACCCACAGGCAATGTTCCGGTAAAGGCTACAGGTGCAGCATTTCTACACAAGGTCTGGGTAGATAATACAGTATTATTGTTTATTGGCGGACTTACGGTTACGGTTAAGGCAGCACTATTATTAAAACACGGTCCAGAGGTAACTACCCTTCTAAAATAAATTGTAGTGGTAACAGTACCATGGCTATAATTAATATTCGTAGATCCTGGTAAAGTAGTCCAAGTAACCGAATTCGAACTACTCTCCCATTGGTAAGAGAATATACCATTTCCCCCTTGTGGTAATGTACCAATAAAGGTGGTCGGTACTTGGTTAGGACATAAGGTTTGGTCAGTAGCAATAATATTTCTGGAAATGGAAGGGAATACAGAAATCAAAACACTATTGGTGGTATCCTGACAGAAGCCTGAAATCAACACTCTTCTGAAATAAAAGGAATTAGAAATATTTCCGGTATTATAATTTATTGCTGTCCCGGTAGATGTAGGTATCCAAGTACTATTATCTGAACTGCTTTGCCATAGATAACCATAAACACTATTTCCACCCGTTGGGGTACTTCCGGTTAAAACGCTTGGAGAAGTACCAATACAAACGGTTTGAGAACTACCAATAAAATTATTTCCAAGTGCAGGTTGAACAAACACATTTGCAGTATCACTCGGTGTATTACAAACTCCAGAAACAATCATCCTTCGATAATACAAGGACTGAGATAAAATCGGTAGTGTTTGATTTTGATTGGTTGAACCCGTAAAATTCAACCAGTTGATATTATTATTACTGGTTTGCCATTGAAACACAAATGTTCCGTTTCCTCCAGACGGTGTCAGTCCTGTTAAGTTTACAGGTAATTGACCTGTACAAAGGGTTTGGGACGCACCAATGAGATTATTCTGAATCGCTGGTTCTACTTGAATGGAAATGACGGAACTGGTATTCGGTGCGCATACTCCACTCACAATCACTCTACGATAATATATATTCGAGGTTAATGCACCTGTGTTAAGATTTTGTAACGTACTTCCTGCTACTGCATTCCAAGAAAGATTATTAGCACTACTTTCCCAAGTATATTGATAATTCAAATTACCTCCGGTAGGCAAGGATCCACTCAATATAGCAGGAGCAGTAAATTGACAAATGGTTTGACTTGAATTGATTTGATTATTTCCAATCGGGAATTCAACTATAACTTGTGTTCTAGATGTATCTGAACAAGTTCCTGAAAGGACTATCCGTCTAAAGTATTGGGACTGTGAAACTGGAGGAACTGCATAACCGGTGGTATTGATTCCGGTCATTACTGCCCAGCTTAAATTATCTGGACTACTTTCCCATACATAAGTATAAGAACCTGTACCCCCTGTTGGGATAGAGCCTGTTAATGCAGATGGAGTACCTCCATTACAAAGCGTTTGTGAGTTTCCAATCTGATTATTAAAAATACCAGGGATGGTTGCATAACTTATCGTATTACTTATGGATAAAGGACATGCTCCAGATTGAATCGTTCTGCGGAAATAGGTGTTTCCAGAAAGTATAGGAGGATTTACACTGGTTTGGGTGCCGGAACTGAAGGTAGTCCAGTTAATATTATTAGCGCTAGATTCCCAAACAAAAACATAATTCCCTAAACCGCCGGTTGGGGTTGTACCTAATATTCCTGGAGGTGTTTGTCCTGTACAAACGCTTTGATTCGAACTGATGGAATTATTACCAACCGGGGGATTAACATAAATGGATATTGTATTACTGGTTACAGGAGTTGTACAAGCACCAGAGTTTATCATTCTTCGATAATACGAGTTTACTGTTGGAGAACCTGGGGAATAATTGTTGGATGCACCAGCAGTGATCCAATTAATTAAATCGGTGCTGGATTCCCATTGATAAACAAATACTCCATTTCCTCCGCTAGGTGTTAAACCGGTTAATTGGGAAGAGGCACTACCGAAACAAATGGTTTGATCAGTGTTAATAGTATTATTACCTACTGTCGGATGAACGGTAATGGTCAAAGTTGAGGAGGTGTTAGGAGAACATATCCCCGCATTAATTATCCTTCTGAAATAAAGATTTTGAGTAAGTGCGCTTGAAGTATAACTAACAGAGGTACCACTCAGAATTGGATTCCAATTAATATTATTGGTACTTGATTCCCATTGATAAATATAGTTACTATTTCCGCCTGAAGGCACTGTACCGGTTAATTGAACTGTACTTCCTTCACAAATTGTTTGATTAGTTGATATTGAATTATTTCCAATAGTAGATTCTATTAATATACTTACGCTATTGGAAGCCTGATTAAAACAAGGATTGGAAGATACTAACCGTTGATAATAATATTGACCTGGTAGCGTGGCGGGAACCAAGAAGGTTTGTGTTTGACCTGATAGAGAATTCCAAGTTAGGTTATCAGAGCTACTTTGCCATTGATAAATATAAGTTCCAGTTCCTCCAGTTGGAGACGTTCCCGTTAAGTTGGTAAGCGATGATCCCTGACATATGGTTTGTCCGGATTGTATAGTATTGTTCCCAAGCGCTGGAAAAACACTTACAATAATTACATTACTGGCATTAAAACAAGTCCCAGCCCCTACTACCCTACGGAAATAAGTTTGGAAATTAATTACAGGTGAGGCATAGGAAAGAGCTGTTGCTGTAGGGTCATTGAACCAGTTAACGTTATCATTACTAGTTTGCCACTGATAGGTATAAATTCCACTACCCCCAGTTGGGTTACTACCAGTAAGTAAAGCTGGGGTGGATCCTGAACAGATGGTTTGGCTTGCGTTTACAGTATTACTTCCTATAGGAGTAATTGGAATTGCCGATATGCTAGTGCTTGTTGAAGGGGCACATACACCTCCTGAAGTAATGATTCTGCGGTAATAGGTCGCCCCAAAGATAGGACCTGGTGAATACCCTGTTTGGGTTGCACCTATCTGATTGTTCCAGTTTACATTGTCAAAACTAATTTGCCATTGATAGGTAAATACCCCTAAACCTCCAGTAGGCGTTGAACCAGATAATGGAAAAGGAGCCTGTCCAATACATAAAGTTTGACTATTTAAAATGGTGTTATTGCCAATGGCTTGTTCAACCAATATCAAAACAGTTGCACTTGTTAAAGTTGTTGGACACACGCCTCCTGATTGAACCAATCTCCGATAATAAGCAGTAGAGGTCGTATTGGTTGGCGTATAATTTTGATTTGCACCCCCTGAACTACTTGACCAACTTATTTGATCAGGAGAACTTTCCCAGGTATAAATAAATGACCCATTCCCTCCTGAAGGTAGAGAACCTGTTAGGGTATTGGGTGTTTGCCCTGAACATATGGTATGGCTACTTCCAATTTGGTTTCCAGAAATATTGGGTTCAACATAAACTGAAAAAGAAGTACTGGTAGAAGCAACACATAAACCAGAAACAACTACACGACGATAATACGTGTTTGAAGTCAAAGTTGGCGTTGGATAATCAATAGAAGTTATTCCAGTCCCTATCCACGCTAAATTGTTAGTACTACTTTGCCATTGATAGGTAAAAAACCCATTACCTCCAGAGGGGACAGCCCCTGTTAAATAGGCTGCTGTGCCACTACAAATAGAATTATTCCCGGCAATTACATTATTTAGAATGTTGGTTTCTAACACAATTCCAACCACATTGCTGAATTGATTAGAACATGCTCCTGAAGCAACTACCCTTCTAAAATAGGTCGTGCTGGAAAGTAAATATCCTGTGAGCCCAATGTTAATTTGGCCCGCAAAATTATTCCAGGTGAAATTATCTAAACTACTTTGCCATTGATAGGCAAATACTCCATTACCTCCAGTTGGAACCGTACCGGTTAAAGAAGAAAAGGGTACAGATCCGCAAAGGGTTTGGCTGTTTCCAATAATATTGTATCCCAAGGGAGAGGTAATGGTAATTGTTACTACCGAGCTGGTAAGGGCATTACAAGAGCCCGAAGAAACTAACCTTCGGAAATAGGAAGTTGATGTTAAAGGATTAGGAGTATAATTTTGACCTGCTCCATCTGCTATCCAAGTTAGATTATTGGTACTACTTTCCCAGGTGTAGGTATAAATACCCGAGCCTCCAGTGGGTAACTGCCCTGTTAATATTGCAATTGGACTTCCCGAACAAATGGTTTGATTGCTGCCAATCAAGTTATTCCCCAAATTAGGAACAACAGTTATGGTTATCATATTGCTGGTAAGCACCGGACAAGGAGGAGAACTTACTACTCTTCGGTAATAAATATTTGAGCTCACAGATGGCAATGTTAGCTGAGCTCCAGTTGCCCCAATCACAGGATTCCATGAAATAGTATTAGCACTAGATTGCCAGGAATATGTATAGATTCCATTTCCACCACTTAATACAACTCCTGACAATGGTTGTCCAGTAGTTCCAGTACATAATGTTTGATCTGCCACTAAGGTATTCCCTGAAATGGGCTGGTTAATTTCAATAAGCACAACATTGCTAGATTGAACGCAGGATCCGCTGGAAACAACCCTTCTATAATAAGTACTTTGCACCAATCCAGGTGGGCTATATCCAGTAAAAATTTGTCCTGTTATTGGTGACCAAGTTAAATTATCGCTGCTGGATTGCCATTGAAAAGTATAGGAACCAGTTCCTCCTGCAGGACTCAGTCCTGTTAAGGCAGAAGGCAATGTGCCATTGCATAGCGTTTGTCCTGCCCCAATCGTATTATTTGTTATACTAGGTTGAACATTAATAAATATGGAGGCCGAAACAGATCCCGGGCAAATCCCAGCAGTAACGACTCGTCGATAGTATGTACCTGCTGTTAATATTGGGGGTTGATAATTTAGGGAATTAGTAGATGTGATACTATTCCAAGCAATATTATTGGTACTACTTTGCCACTGATACGTGTAAACTCCCCCTCCACCACTTGGAAATATACCAGTTAAAGAGGTAGGTTGTGTTCCTGAGCAAATGGTTTGATTGGTAAATATGATATTGTTTCCAATCGGTTGGTCAATATAAACAGCCACTTCAGTGCTATTACTAATACATAACCCGGACGTAACTACTCGCCTGAAATAAGTAAGCTGAGTCATTGCTCCCCCTGCGTAAGTATTAGCGGTTGCCCCAGTAATAGGTGCCCAAGCTATAAATACAGGATCTAAGGTGCTTTCCCACTGATAGGTATAAATCCCACTTCCTCCTACTGGTGAGGTTCCGGTTAATAAGGTTGGAGAAGAACCAGAACAGACCGTTTGATTTGGTCCTACTGTGTTATTCGTAATCTGATTTACTACTGTTATTACAACTGTATTACTGGTTGAAGGAATACAGGAAGAAGAACTAACAATTCTCCTAAAGTAAGAATTGACCGTAACCATCAAGGGTGCTTGGTTTTGATTTATTCCCCCGTTAACATTGGCCCATATTGAATTATCTGTTGAGGATTGCCATTGGAAGGAATAGGTACCTATTCCGCCTGTAGGGGAACTCCCTAACAGGGCAGCAATAGTTGATGCCTGACATATGGTTTGATTCTGAGAGATTAAATTATCCCCAATTCCAGGATTTACAAATACTATAGCAGTATCTGAAGGTAGAGGTGGACAAACCCCAGAAGCCACCATCCTTCGGTAATAGGTTGTATTAATTACTGTTCCTGGCGTAAAGTATTGTTGTGTTGCGCCTGATATAGGATTAAATCCAGCCATATTAGGGCTAGATTGCCATTGAAAGGTAAACACCCCTGTTCCTCCAGATGGCGCCGTACCACTTATTTGAACTGGAAGTTGACCAGAACAAATGGTTTGATTTGGGGTAATTAGATTCCCTCCTACCAATAAATCAACCAACACTTGTAAGGAATCACTTACCGAGGAACATCCCCCTGAGGTTACATTTCTTCTATAATAGGTGGTTGAGGTTAAAGAACCAGGTCCATAAGAGAAATTGGTTTGCCCGGTTAAAGGACCCCAACTAACCAAATTCGTACTACTCTCCCATTGGTATTGAAACACCCCATTTCCTCCTCCCAATACTGGACTACTTAATAAGGTGGCTGTACTTCCCAAACAAATGGTTTGATCATTTTGAATATTATTATTCGTTATCAACGGGGTAATGGATAATAAAACAACCGTTGAAGAAGTTGAAACAGCACATGCCCCTGAGGTTACTAGCCTTCTAAAATAGGTTGAACTCGGTGTAGTTGGCGGTAAATAATCGGATAAAGTGCCGGCACTAATTGAATTCCAAGTGGAATTATTTAAACTACTCTGCCATTGATAAACATAAGCTCCACTACCTCCAGTGGGAATAGTACCCGTAAACTGAACGGGTAAAGTCCCTATACATAAAGTTTGAGAAGCCTGAATATCATTATTACCTATAGGAGGTTGTAAAGTGATCCTTATCCCAGAAGTTGCTTGTATACAGGGACCAGAGGTTAACACTCGCCTAAAGTATAAGGTCGAGGCAACTGTTCCAGGAGTATAGGCAACCGTTGTGACTCCTGCAAGCGGAATCCATAGGGTAGAATCCAAACTAGATTCCCATTGATAATTATAGATGCCATTTCCACCGCCAGGTACACTACCGGTAATAAGTGAAGCAGATTGACCCACACATATGGTTTGATTATTCCCAATCACATTATTCGTAATTGCCGGCATCGCCGACATCGTAACTGAATTGCTGGAATTGGAAGCACAACCAGAAGAATTTACCAATCTTCGATAATAGGTATTTGCATTGATTACTGGGGGTTGATAGTTTTGACCTAACCCCCCAATAGGAATGTTAAACCAAGTGGAATTATTTAAACTACTTTGCCAAATAAAGGAATAGGTTCCCGTTCCTCCACTAGGAGAACTACCCAACAATTGAAATGGAGTTCCTCCTGCACATAAGGTTTGGTCACTACTGATTTGATTATTGCCAACCGGAGGAAAAACTGTAATCTGTATACTAGTACTGGAATTGGGAGGACACAATCCCGAACTTACCACCCGCATGTAAAAAGTAGATACTCCTAAAGTTCCTGGGGTTAAGTTCTGTAGTGTGGCATTCGTAACATTCACCCAAGAACTATTATCCGTTGAACTCATCCATTGATAGGCATACGTTCCTGTTCCTCCGGCAGGAGAAGAACCCAAAAATCCAGAAGGAGTACCGCCAGAGCAGATGGTTTGGCTGGATAAGATTAAATTATTACTGACTCCTCCCTGAACCTGAACTGTTATATTATTGCTATTATTAGCAGTACAAGAACCAGAGGTTACTACTCTTCTGAAATAAGTTAAAGTACCTAATGTAGGGGCTGTGTAAGTGCTACTAACTGCTCCCGGAAGTGAAGTCCACACCGTAGCATTTGCAGAAGATTGCCATTGATAAGTGTAGTTACCATCTCCTCCTGTTGGATTAGTACCAGTAAATAAAGCAGGCGCAACGCCTGTACATATTGTTTGGTTGGCTCCTACAATGTTGTTACCAATCAAAGGAAATATATAAATAGCTGAAATTGCAGAGGTAGTAGGAACACATAATCCACCACTTACAACTCTTCTATAATAAACAGTGGATAAAATGGAAGGTGGAGCTAAATTCTGGAAAGTACTTCCGGTAATGGTTGACCAAGTTATCTGATTAGCACTGCTTTGCCATTGGTAGGAATAGTTGCCGCTTCCGCCCGAGGGTAAAGATCCATTAATCCCCGAAGCTGCTTGGCCAGTGCATAAGGACTGATCTGCTCCTAGGGTATTATTGCCTATTTGTTGTTCTATGACAATCAGAGCTGATGTAAAGGTTGGAGAATTACAGGGACCAGATAAAACTCTACGCTGAAAATAAGTCGATTGAGTCAATAACCCAGGTGAATATCCAGTCCCATTTGCACCTGATATTAAAGCCCAAGTGGATCCGTCTAAACTTGAATCCCATTCATAAGTATAGGAACCTGTTCCTCCTGTAGGCGTAGATCCAGTTAAAGGAGATGAACCAACACCAAAGCATAAAGTTTGTGAGACCCCTATTATATTATTACCAATGGCAGGAGTTATTATGACCGCTACATTATTGGATGTATTTGCAGGACAAGGAGATGAAACAATTACTCTTCTAAAATAAGTAAGTACTGTAAGTGGGTCGGAGGTTAATTGTTGATTAGTCCCTCCTGCATTAAACCAGGCTACCTGATTTAAGCTACTTTCCCAAGTATACACAAAAGCCCCAGCTCCTCCTGTAGGTAAGGTACCGGTTAAACTCGCCGTACCACCAGAGCAAATAGTCTGTTGACTTCCAATAATATTGTTACTTGGGGTGAGTACAACCTCTATCGTGACTATGTTTCCGGCTACATTATTACATGCACCCGAACTAACCAACCTACGGAAATAAGTATTTATGGTTAAAGAACCGGGAGAAAAATTCTGGGCTATCGCAGGAGGTATATTATTCCAAGTTAAATTATCCGTGCTGGATTGCCATTGATAGGTGTAAATCCCAGTTCCCCCTGATGGCAAACTTCCGGTTAATCCTGTTGGTGTACTGCCGTTACAAATAGTTTGATTTGCCCCAACAGTAATTAATCCCAATCCCGGATTCACCACTACTGTATGTGAATTACTATTTAATTGGCAAGCGCCTGAAATCACCACTCTCCTGAAATAAGCATTACTATTTAAAGGAGGTGGAGTATAGGAAGGTGTAGTAATTCCTAAAACTGTATTCCAAGTTGAATTATTAATACTGGATTGCCACTGATAGGTATAGGTTCCATTTCCTCCTCCAGGAAGGCTACCAGTAATAAGAAGAGGCACTCCCCCTTGACATATCGTTTGACTAGGCGTAATAGTATTATTATTTACTATCGGATCGAGTACCACCGTTAGCGTAGAACTTGTTAAGGGAGCACACGTTCCACCACTTACAATTCTTCTGAAATAAGTTGCTGCTATGGGAACGCCTGGTTGATAGTCAGTTTGAGTTGCACCCGCAATTGTATTCCAAGCAACAGTATTTAAACTACTTTCCCATTGATAACTATAGTTATTATTTCCGCCGGTAGGCAACAAGCCGGTTAACAATGCTGGAGCTGAACCTGTACAAACCGTCTGATTCGCCAGTATTTGATTATTCCCTAACAATGGCTCAACCACCACTTGAACAAGATTACTAATTCCAGAAGGACATAAACCTCCTGCCACTAAACGCCGGAAATAGGTTTGCGTAAACAAAGCACCGGATAAATATTGCGTGCTTACTGCCCCAGTAATAGTAACCCAATTTATATTATCCAAGCTAGACTGCCAGCTATAAGTGTAAGATCCACTTCCGCCTGTTGGGGTTGTACCGGTAAATTGAGTCGGGGCTTGTCCAGAACAAATAGTCTGTTGAGCACCGATAGAATTATTAGCAATGGCTTGTTGTACCGTAATTGTAATGAGCGTACCGGTTTCAGGAGCACATATTCCTGAAGATACTACTCTTCTATAGAAGGCAGAAATAGATTGAACTCCAGGTGAGTAGGTAGTTAGGGTAGCAGATGGAATCGAAGCCCAGGTGGAATTATTAAGGCTACTTTCCCATTGATAATTATAAATATTATTACCCCCAGTTGGAATGGAACCCGTCAACGTAGTAGCCACTGAACCACTACATAAGGTTTGGGAGGCTGCTGTGAGGTTATTGCCAATTGCTGGATTTGTCGTAATAAGGATGGTATTACTTACGGCATTACAATTTCCAGAAACAATTTGCCTTCGGAAATAGGTGGAGGTATTGATGATAGGTGGAGATAAATTTTGACCTGTCCCACTTACCACAGCATTCCAAGTGAGGTTATCTGTACTACTCTGCCAAGTATAAGTATAAGTCCCATTTCCTCCCAATGGAGAGGCGCCATTTAAAGTGGCTGGGGTAGTTCCCGCACATATGGTTTGAGCAGATCCAATATTAACACCAGTGATAAGAGGCAATACCTGTGCAAATAGAGACCCACTTATCGAAACCGGACAAGCACTCGAAGTAACCAACCTCCGGAAGTATCCTGAACCCGCTAATATCCCAGAACTATAACTACCTGAAATTGCTCCCGGAATACTAACCCAAGTGGTATTGTCGGAACTACTTTGCCATTGATAAACATAGGCATTGTTCCCTCCAGAAGGCTGAGTCCCAGTGAAAACAGGAGGAACATTCCCTGAACAAACAGTTTCTGTTGTTGGAATTACATTTCCAGTTACAACAGGATCAACCACAATTAATACTCCTGTACTACTGCCCGAACAAGTACCTGAAAAGGTCTGTCTGCGATAATAAATTGAAGTTGTTAAGCTACCTGGAGTAAAATTTTGTCCTGTAGATCCAATCACATTACTCCAAAAACTATTATCTAAACTACTCTGCCATTGATAGGTATAACTCCCACTTCCTCCGGTTGGAAGTGCTCCATTTAATTGAGCAGGAGTAGAACCACTGCAAACCGTTTGCTGACTACCAATTGTTGAATTCCCCAATCCCGGCTGAACGGTAACTGATATAGAGGTAGAAGATATAGCACTACAAGCCCCACTCGATACTAACCGTCGGAAATAGGTATTCACCCCTAACATTCCTGAAGCATATCCGGTATTTGTGCTTCCAGTAATGGATACCCAGGTAATTTGATCTGTACTACTTTGCCATTGATAGGCATATCCTCCTGTTCCGCCGGTAGGAATTGTACCCGTAAATGCTGTTGGTAGTTGGCTAGCACATACAGTTTGATTCGGCCCAATAGTATTAGACCCTATAGCAGGTTGAACAGTAACTAATACGGTATCCCGGTTGATACAAGCATTAGGATCGGTTTGAATTACCTGATAACTATAAACTCCTGCCGTTGCTAAAGTTATCGTTGGGTTTGAAATTGTGGAAGAACTTAACCCAGTAGCGGGTGACCAAGAATAGGTAAACCCTGAAGTACTACTCCCTCCTAAATTGCCCGTTTGTCCGGCACATAAGGTAATATCTGATCCTGCACTTGCCAGATTTGCGGGATGAATGAAGACTACTGCCGTATCGTAAGAAATATTTCCGCATAATGAATTAGTAACTCTTAGTCTTACAGTATCTACTGAACCAGGATTACCATTTAATAAAGGAATTATTGGAAAGGTAACTGTAGCGGTATTTGCTGGAAAACTTACCGTACCACTTAAGGTCTGATAATCTACTCCGTTAATCGCATCCCCCAAAATGGTATAATTTACATTCAGTGCAGAAATGGTATCTCCTGCACGTCTAAGTTGAACTAATCCATTATTACAGGTTCTTCGGGCTACTGAAGTTAAGGTTGTAAAATCAAAGGTGTTGTAAGGACAGAAAACACTTCCTTGTTCTAAAAATATTCCTGAATCCAAGAAACAATCATACCCATCCGCGATGGCAATTTTTACATGATAGGTACCACAGGTATTGGGAACATAAATTTTTCCAGTTAATCGAACCGTAAAGCCATCGTATTGCACCGTTAAGCCTCCGGGATTATTTACAAACAGGGAAGAATTTACCCCTGAATTTACATGATCTAATAAAATTGGAGGATTAGCAACGGGTATATTACTAGGTAAGGTTGCAATATTAGGGCTACCCACAATTCCGGGCCCACTCACAAAAATTCCGATTGCATCGCTAAACCCAGTACCTATATATTCAGGATATTCTTCTGAGGCGAATACAAAGGAAATACGAATGGTATCACAACCTGGTTGTACATCAAATTCTAAAATACAAGCATCATAAGTTGCTGGTGTAATGGGACCAGGGAAAGCATTTAAGATTGCATTTAACTGAGCATCACCCGGCAAACGCCCATTGGGTAAAACCTGACATGTACCTATAGAACTTGTATTATTGGGACCAGGAGCGTTTGCAACATGGCCCGTAGATAATAAAACTCCAGTATTAATCCCGATGTTTGAAGTACTTCCATTAAACGTTGCCCTCGCGGTATCCGGACAACTCATGGTAACGTTACTAATAATCATCCCTCCCCCATTCAAAATGTTAACCATTTGATTGGCAGTTGGGCCACTAGTCACAACTAATTGACCAAAACTAATATTAACCCAACAGGAAAATATCACGAATGAGAACACACTACTCCTCAGCAGAATTTTCGGGATTATTTTCGTTATTGAAGGATAGGTTACCGGCAAAACTAAAAGATGATATTAGGGACGAAGCTTTATAAATACACTTATACTAATATATCAAAAACGTAGTCAAAATTACCATTTAAAGCCAAAACTAATGTTGTTTTTTTGTAAACTGTACAAATAATTGATTGAAAGGAGAATAATTGTATTATCCATAGAAATACACTCCAAAACCTGGAAATGATGCCAGATTTTGGCCAAGCCGAATAAAGTGAACTTTATCTTTGTATGAAATTTTTATTACGATAATAAGAAATATTGGATAAGTTGAAATAAAAGCTAAATTTGCGGTCGTTTTAATAACCTTTCAACACACACACATACACAATGAAAGCAATCAAATTTTTCGCACTGTTCGTTGCTATCACCGCGTTGGTAGCCTGTAACAAAGGGGTAGACCCTAAAGAAGTAGAAGCCATGAAAACTGAAAACGCTTCTTGGCAAGCTAAATTGGCTGAAATTCAACAAGCCAATAGTAATTTACAAGCTGATTACGATGCCATGAAAAAGGATTTCGGAATGAAACTTGGAGAAAAAGGTATTGAAAAAATGATGAAGGCTGACTCTACATCTATGGCAACCAAAGATGCAGAAGTTAACGGAGTAGTTACTGAGCACACTGACTTAGTAAATGCTTTCTCAACTTTCTTAACTGAGAATGACACTTGGTTAAATGAGTTAGCTAACAACAAAACCACTACCGAAGAAGCCAAAAAAATCTGGGCTGAAAAACAAGCTAAAGGTGCTGAATTCGTTGCTAAAAATGACGAAATCGCTCAAAAATGGGCTGGTTGGAAAACTACTTTCGAAACTTGGGCTGCTGAAAACGTAACCAAATTCGCTGGTAAAAAATAATTCATCCCAATGAATTTAAAGGCTGTCTGTTAAAGACAGCCTTTTTTTTTGTCTAAGTATTTTATTTCATATTTATTTCGTTGATTTTTATCCATACTATTCAATAATGAAATTCCACCTCTGGAAAATTGTTCTTTTAACTTCTCTAGTATTGAGCTGGATTTGCGCCTGTAATTCTCCATCTCAACAAAAAAAAGATGAATTAACTTTTATTCTTAAAAACCTAAATCAAGAGGATATTAAATCTGAACCCGATTCCCTGAAAAATAGAGAAGAAAACGTAGTATCCTTCATTCATTCTATAGAACTTTTTTTACAGGAAAACCCCACTGACCCAGACGCACATCAATGGTCATTTGAAATTGCGCAACTTTATTTATCTGAATTATCTGACCCCCTAAAAGCTTGCGAATGGTTAAAACATACATATTCCATCTACCCTACCTCAATATCAGCTCCCGAAGCCCTGTTTTTATCCGCTAATATTTATCATCAGGATTTAAATGACATAACACAAGCACGAAAATTATATCAAAAATTTATTCAAAAATATCCCGACCATCCACTTACCAAACAAGCTTTTATAGAATTAAATAATTTACCTATCCCCTTACCTTCCCAAATTAAGTAGAGGCATTTAAAGTAATACAGTATTTTTTTAATAGGGTTTTCATATCTCCCCTAAGATTCCTTGATATTGGAACTTCACTTCCATCCGTCATTAATAAATTACCCCCATCATGACTGCGTAATACTTTACGAATATGTTGCACATTAATTAAATGTGATTTATGAACTCTTAGAAATCCAAAAGGAGTTAAGGATACCTCAAATTGCCGTAAATTATAAGAAGATAAAAGCGGAGCATTGCCAATTAAAAATAAATGAGTATAGTTTATTTCAGCCATACACCGCACGATATCTGAAATCGGTACTAAATGATACCCTTCCATTACAGGCAATAATAATTTCTCATTTCCAGGCTGAAATAATTTTATTTCCTCCGTTGGCTCTGTTTCTAAAATTGTTTTTTCTGAATCTGTTTTATATAAAGACAAAAATTTTTGAATGACTAATATTAATCTATCTTCTTGAATAGGTTTTACAATATAATCCAAGGCTTTCAAATTAAATGCATCGGCAGCATAATCTGCATAAGCGGTAATAAAAATCACATAGGCATCTCCAGAATATTGATTTCGAATATACTCCATCATGTTGCCATCTGGAAGAGTAATATCCAAAAACAACAAATCTGCTTTTTCTGTAGGATGCCACGCTTCGAATCCTGCAATAGAGTCAAATTCCCCAACCAAATTTAACTGAGGATATTGGGCTAATTTATTTTTTAATGACTGACGGATGATAAACTCATCCTCAACAATTGCAACTTTAAACATACTACAAGTGTTTAAAACGTATTATTCTTCCCTTCGGAATATGTAAATATAAGGTTTCCAATTTACATTCGTATTTTCAATAAATATTTTATGTTTTATGTCATTTGCAAATCTCTCTTTGTTTCATTCCTTATTACATCACGCCGCTGATGCGGTTCATATTGCAAAATTATCCGGGGAATTATTGTATTTAAATAAAAAAGCCTGTCAAAACTTGGGAATAACAGAGGATAATTATCAAGGAAAATATGTATTTGACATAGAAAAATTATTTAAAGAACCTGGAGCATGGGAAAGTCATGTTGAATTTGTAAGAAATGAAGGTCCAATCCGAGTGCGAGGTAATTTAATCAACTCGGATGGAAAATTATTACCTATTGAGGCTTCTACCTCTCTGGTAAACTTAAACAATTCAGAATACATTGTTGCTTTTATTAGAGATATTAAAGAACAAATAGAAGAAGAGCAATTATTACAAAAATCCTTAGAAATATTAAGGATAAGTGTTGAAATTTCTACCTGCCTTTTACAAACTAATCCTTATGTAGATCCTGTATTTCAATCGTTGCAAATATTGGGAGAAGGCGTAAAAGTTGATAGGGTTTATATTTTTCAAAACATTGGGGAAACAGAACAGGATGAATTAAGATGTAAATTATTGAAAGAATGGTCATCCTCTGCAATAGAACCCAGGGCAGATAACCCTATTTATCAAAATATACCCTATAATAAACGCTGGCAAAAAATATTGGAATCTGGAAACATTCTTCAAGGCTCCATTAATGATTTTCCGGAGGATGAATTACCTGTTTATAATGAACAATCCATAAAATCATTATTGGTTTTACCCATTGAAATTAATGATTTTTTCTGGGGATTTATCGGATTTGATGCCTGCCAGGAAGTTAAACATTATGGCGACCAGGAAATTAACTTATTAAAACTTACCGCTAATATAATTGGATTATATACCGAAAGAAACCAGTATACTCAGGAATTAAAATCAGTCGTAAGTGAAAAAGAAATACTATTAAAAGAAATTCATCATCGCACTAAAAATAATCTTGCATTAATTTCCGGACTGTTAGATCTTCAAGAAAACAGACCCGAAAAATATACTATTGAATCCTATTCCAATAATATTAGATCCCGAATCCAAAGTATTTCCTTAATTCATGAGGCTTTATCTATCTCAAAACCCTTTGCACAATTATCTTTTTTACAATATTTAAATTTATTAATTCCCAGAATTGAACATAGTATGTCTCCTATTTTACCCATAACCAAACACCTACAAATTGAGAATTTTAATTGGATTGAATTAAATGATGCCGTTTCTTTAGGAA
>RFSG01000180.1 GCA_009924095.1 Sphingobacteriia bacterium | reverse complement strand
TAGTTAAGAATAAAATTAAACGATTTAAATAGTATAGAATCAATGAAATTGTATATTATCGTAGAAATAAAATTATTTAACAAAATAAGGCAGTCCTATTTGAACTGCCTTATTTCACTTATCTAATAATCATATTTTTTGAAGGGTTCTTTCTTGAATTACCTGCTACCATTTAAATTGAACTTTTAAATATAAACTCAAAAATTCAATTTCAAAATTGACAACAATTAGTAAGTTTCGTTAATTTAAATTATTTGGATTTATTAGTTGTCATTTTTAATGCATCAATCACCTTACCATCCACAACCAGTTTATAAAAGTAAGTTCCTGCAGAAAGTGTACCCATTGCAAAATCTACTTTTTGATTTCCTTTCGCAAGATTGTCAAACTGCTGAATTAATATACCCTCTAAGTTATAGATGATTAAACTTGCAGTTCCGGTAGATAAAGGAAGATAATAAGGAATGGAGGTAAACTGCCCAAATGGATTTGGAAAATTTTGACCAAGGGAAGGAACATCTGAATTTAAATTAAAACCCGTAGGATTTTTTTTAGGTGTTGATTGTTGATCTGGGTCGCAACCAGTAGCTTTTTTTACACACGATTTTAAAGAAGTTAATTCTATTAAAATATTTTGAAGCGCCTCATTCTGTTGATTAATAATTTCCTGTTGTTTTTCGATTTGAACTTGTTGCGCTTTTACTTGTGTCGTTAATTGATTTTCATTCTCCTGGTGAGACAATAATTGGGCTTTAATACCTTTAACCTCATTCATCATAGCAGATTGTTCTGCTAATAGGATGCTATCATTCAGGATATCATTTTCGTTTTTGGTTTGCACCAATTCATCATTGTTTTGTAATGCTTCAATTAATACTTGTTGATCCTGTATGGCGCCTGTTAAATAAGGAACAATTGCGTCATAATTTACGCCATAATATCCCTCTTTGTCTAATTTTACTGCTTCGGGAATAACATTAATTAATTCCTGTGCAATAAATCCTCCCACTTTTCCTGAAGGAAAACCTTTGCTAGTAACCAAATCTCTATTAAAATTATAGGATACCGCTCTTAGCCTTTTTACAAGGTCTATAGGTTTATCTAGGGTTTGTACACTATTTTTGAAGCGTTGATCTGATGGAGAGAACCAACCTAAAGACCATGCTGTTCCAGATACTGTTAAAGAATGTCCTCCAGATGCAGGACCTTGTAAACTGATAACTGAATTATAAGGATTTGCGCACAAAGGTCCAACTGTTGCATTGAAATTCAATGATGTGCCATCCTCAAAATTTATTACAGAATTGGTTCCATCTATACCCATCTGTAAAAATGTATTTGCTATTCCCGGAACCGGATTAGTTAATGTACTATTATTATCTGTTGTTAATCCATAAAAAGGACATAAACCCACACCAAGCCCTAAGTTGTTGTATCCAGTATTGGATGAATTAGCAGTTGGATTTACAAAAAGATCAAGACTCATTTGTCGTATATTTCCATTCCACACTTCGAGTTTTTCTAATGGGTTTGGGGTAGTAAGCGCTGAATAACCTGAGCCACCAATTCCTACGTTGCCAGTGGTTCCGGGGGCCATAGCACTGCTAACAAAAAAAGTAGGAACATCAGAGTTAAAACCTGCCATGAATGAGTTGGTTTGGGTATTAACTAACCAAGATGGCCCTCCTGATCCAAAAGTCACATTATTAGATGCATTGGATAAAACTTGTTGTCCTTGAGCAAACGAATTAGTCCCATTATTAACCACATTAAAGCCATGGGCTTGGGAGTTCAATGCATTGGCGTGGGTGCGGTTACCTGAGGCAATGGCATTATCTCCAGCAGCGGTTGTTGAATCTCCCATTGCGAAAGAGTTGACAGCGGAAGCCCAAGTTGTAGAGCCCATTGCAACTGAACTTCCTCCTGTTGCATGAGTTGATATTCCTGTTGTAAAAGACGCACCACCCTCTGCGATAGTACCACGTCCGCACGCAAAATCATCCTCAGGCAATGGAGATGTTGTTGAACCTGCTTGACAACCCATTCCAAATGCCGCAGATTGCCTACCATGGGCTCTCGAGTTATAACCTGCTACAAAAGATTGATCGCCAATTGCTTGTGTTGTATGACCAAAACTAGCTGAATTATTTCCCCCTGCAAGAGTTCCACCACCAAATGCGCATGAACTAGCACCGTTTGCTAGAGTAGTATTATTAAATGCGCATGAAAAAGTTCCATTAGCCTGAGAACGACGATTGGCTGAAAAGGTAGCATCTGCAGTTGAACGGGTTTCAATACCAAAAGCAACTGAATTTGGAGCGGTAGCTAAGGTTTGCACACTATCTCCAAAGGCTATACTATTGTTTCCGGCTGCAATTGTAAAATTACTTCCACCAGATAAACTTTGTGCACCGCGGGCTTCAGTATTTTGTCCAAAGGCAACTGAATTTGGAGCAACTGGTAAAGTTTGAACATTATCTCCAAAGGCTATACTATTGTTTCCTGCTGCAATTGTAAAATTACTTCCCCCAGATAAACTTTGTGCACCAGCGGCATTAGTGTTTTGCCCAAAGGCTACTGAATTTGGAGCAACTGGTAAAGTTTG
>RFSG01000179.1 GCA_009924095.1 Sphingobacteriia bacterium | reverse complement strand
GATTGATTATTGGCGTATCCATTTTTCAACTTTGTTAAGTTTTCCAGCCTGTACTTTTATCATATAAACCCCTGGACTTAAAAAATCTAACTCCAGTTTGTTATCTATGTTTACCCCTAAATCGTCTTTTTTCCAAAGTATGCGACCTTGTAAATCCATTACGCTTACTACTCCTTTTTGATCGAGTTTAGAATTGATCCGAATCACGAGCTCCCCGTATGAAGGATTGGGATGAAGCACTATGGATTCAGAACTTTGAGTACGGGAAGATAATGCAGTAAGCCCTCTTCTTTCCTGGGGTTGAGGCATATCCTCAGGAATCATTAAACGACCGGGTTCTGTACATCTGGATCTTTTATATAAGATATCCAATAACGCTTGCGCACTACCCCAACCGGATACATTGGAAGCTACCATGTTTTCAGCAAAAGATACTATACTGGGGATTTCTTTTGCTCTTAGAATTCCCCCAGGCTGAAAATACAACATGATCAGTTCTCTTTTTAAAGTAGCTAAGGAACGCCATTCATTATTTAAATCGTAAATTGAATCTAGGATTTGAGTAGCAGCCACATGGTCTCCTTTGGTAATATATACATCTGCCAAATCAAACTTAGATTCGGTATGTGGGCAAAGCATAAGCATATGCAGAATATTATCCCAAGGAATAGAATCCTCGCTTAACCACCAACGTATTTCTTCATCTTTTAACTGATCCTGTTGACGAGCAATAAAATTAGAATGACGTAATAGATTCTCCCGTGGTGAGGGGTCTGAGGTTTGGGCTGCCAATAGACTATCTGCTTGCGCAGTCGTAAAAGGTAAGGCTGCCATCTCATTCCATACTGCCGTACTTAAAGGGGAATGCAAAAAAAGTAAATCATAATACTCAGGGGCTAAGGTATCGTAAGCATTGGCTACAACTCGTAGTAATACCTTATCCGATAAATAAGGAATAAAGGGACTTACCTGCATATAGGCATCTGCAGGTGACTGGGTATCTATACTATTGGCTAAAGCATCAGCATTTGCTTGGATAATGGTATCGTTCAGTTTTACGAGGGAGTCGCGTAAAGCAATAAATACCGGAAAAGGATTCGCCAGTCGGTTAGCGCCACCACCCCCTCCTTGAATAGCGCCTGATATTAAATTGGGGCATGAACTAGCTCCTTTTGCCACCGGAGCCTGAACAGTGAGCACACTCAACAATTGGTGTTTTCTTGGAAAAAGCTGAGGGGCATTGGTGGTATCATGATGAACGTAAACGATAGAATTCGGTTCGGTGTACCAAAGGGTAACTAAGTTATCATTCGGAAAACGGGATGAAACGTGTCGAAACTCATTGCCCGCTGGGTTTTTGTCATTATTGAGTTGTTGCTGAACAAAAGATCCTTGATAATACCCCACCGAACTTCCTTGGGTAACGCCAATGGAGGTAACATACACATCGTTGTCAAACTCATTACATTTAAATTCTAACCCTGGAGGAACAGGCGCAGCACCTGTGCTGGGGGCACCATTTACAGAAGCTGCTTTATTTCCGACCATGATATCACTGAAGGTATTACGATAAATCTGATGGGCATTTATACCCGAATTGTTTACGATAATCCCATTTTGGATATCAAAATAGCTGGTATCCCAAACTGGAGTATAGGTGCCATAAGTAGTAAAATCAGAACCTTCTGCCTGGAAACCTTTGGAGTGTTCAAATTGCAATCCATAAGTATTCGCGTACCCAGAAGGTGTGCCACACCAACCCAATCCACCGTTTTCATTCATCGGTACTTGAAGGCTGTCTTCAGTAATCATAGAATAGTTGGAAGCGTTTATATGAATGCCTCCAATATTGTTGTAAAATTTATTTTTTCGAACAATCGTTTGCCGAGAAGCATTAAAGCCAACCGTACGTACCGCACAATTTAAATTTCTAAAAACATTGGTACCAAAAACGGGACTGTCGTCAAGTTCTAAATCGGCTAACTCGGTATAAATACCCATACCTGCTCCAGATTGTGAGTAAGCAGTATTTGAATTTATAAACAGATTTCCTTGGAATGCTGGTTTTTTAACATCATACATTGTAATAAATGCATTAGGCGTTCCATTGTCTCTCAGGAAGCTGTCAATTTTAAAAACACAGTCTTTTGCGTAGCTCAAATTTCTAAACTCATTGCCATTTTGCATATTATGGTAGGACATAAACTCAATTGCTCGAGCATTGTTCCTAAAGGTAGAATTCAATGCTTTTACGATGCCGCCGGTATATTGCCAATTGGGTTGATAGGTATTATTTGAAACTGCTAAATCCCAACGAATGAGGCTAATGGCGGTATAGGCATGTTGAATAACTGCTCCATTTTGAAGCACCACCATTCCTTGGTCTGGGTCATTTTGGGGTTTAGTCGCATCTCCCCAAACTTCTATTCCTCTCCATATATTACCACAAATATTGGTAAGTGTACCTCCATCTAAAACTAATGATCCTCCACGTTGCACAATCACACGAGAGCCAATAGGCATAGATACTTCGCATTTAATGGTAAGTTTTCCTCCGGATTTAATAATCACATCCCCCCACAACCATTTTTTGCCTGCCCAGGTAATAGT
>RFSG01000178.1 GCA_009924095.1 Sphingobacteriia bacterium | reverse complement strand
AATTAATTGCTCAGGGAGATGTGCCTTCCGCCCAGGCTTTTAGGGGTAGTTTGCAAGGAAGTCAACTACTTCCCTCTACCTTAAATTTAAAATCGCATAAATGGCAAATAGATGGGGGATTAAGTTTTTGGGCTTCTTCTACATTTTTTTCAAATCAGGTTTTATTTGATTTGTTTAAAAAAAATCAAGAGGTTTATAGTCCGGATATTAATACTGCAATTGATAAATTAAAATATCGAAATATTGCAGGAACCGGCACCCAGGTATTACAAGGAATTGCATTGCAGGTACCTATTTATGGAAAAAACATATCCTTTAGTTTTGGGGTAAATCATAAGTTTGGCGTTAATTTCGGTTTTTCTAAAAATATGCTGAGTTTATTTTGGAATGGAAATAAACAATGGGCAGGGCAGAAAGTAGAATTAACACCTTTTGCCGTTAATGGTAATTTTTATCGTGAATTTGCATTTGGAGCTGCAGGTGATGTGTTTAAATATCAGGATTTATCCATTAGAGCAGGCGGAAAAATAAAATTATTACAAGGATTAGCAGCAGTATATATGCCACAAGCACGAATTGATTTAACTACAGCAGCAACCGGTGAATATTTACAATTCGATTATAATTATAATATTTCTTATGCTGCCAATGAAAATAGAAATCCATTTGTTTCCCCTTCAGGTTCGGGTGCAGCGGTAGATTTAGGATTATCCTTTGCCTATAAAAATAAAATCAATTTAGATTGGGGATTAACCGATTTAGGAAGAATTAATTATAAATCCAATGCGCATCATTTACAGAATAATAAATCCTTTTTATATGAAGGGTTTGATTTTACAAAATTAGATGGGGTTTCGAGTACGGTTTATTTAGATAGCTTATATACCGCACTAGGATTTGATTCTCCTAAACAGGGTAGTTTTAAAATGCCTGTTGGTACCCGAATGACTTTTCAAGGTTCGTATTCTTTAAGTGGTGAGGATGATTTAAAAGATAAGGGCAAGGTATTTTTAACTTATATCCAAGGATTTAAGGAATTACCGTTTTCTACGCGTAAAGCTGCATTGACAATGGGATATCAAAAACATTTTTTTAAATGGTTAGAATTTGGTTTTACGGCAGGTATGGGAGGATTTACCAAATATAATTTTGGTATGATGGCAGGAATTCGTTCCAGAGATCGTTTTCATTTAGCAATTTCTTCCGTAAATTTATTAGGCCTAATGATTCAAGGAATTGGTCATGGAGTTGATTTTAATGCCCATTTAATTTGGAGTTTTGGAACCTATAAACATTAATGATTAATATCTATCAAAAGGTTAAAATAGGATTATGGATAGGGTTGTTATTCCTGTCCATAAATGTTTTTGCCCAACCTTTTTATGGGGATTGTAATTCCAATGTTCGGGTTTGTGGGGATACCTTGTTTCCCATTGCGGCTACTGCTCCAGGGATACAGGAGGTGCCCCCATCCGGAAGTTTGGGCAATCCGAATGTCAATATTCCGCCGAGTACCAATGCAGGGTGTTTATTAACCGGAGAAACATTTCCGACCTGGATCTTAGTGGAAATTCAGACCGGAGGATTACTGGAATTTATCTTTGGAGGCAACGGAACCCAAGCGGGGTTTTATGATTGGATAATGTACGATTATACCAACGTTACCTGTGCGGATATTGCGAATAATCTGGTGGCTCCGGTAAGATGTAACTGGAATGCAGGGGCAAGTGGTGGAACAGGCCTAGTAAATGTGATTCCTCCAGGAGGAGATCCCGGAAATTATGAAGCCCCCTTGCAGGTGAATGCCTGTGAAAAATATCTGATCGTATTTAACAATTTCAGTTCTGTGGCTACCAACGTTCCGATGCAGTTCTTTGGAACGGCAGTCGTTTGTCAACCTACAGTACCCAGTAGTGTTACCTTACAAAATGTTACAATTTGCAGAGGAGACTCAATCCAATTAATTGTTGGAAATGGCGCTCAACAATATAGTTGGACACCGGCAACTGGACTAAGCAACCCCAACGTTTCAAATCCTTTTGCTTTTCCAGATACTACCATAACGTATATCTGCAATTCTACTTCTAATTGTCCTTTAGTCAATCGCTTTGACACAGTCACCATTACTGTGCGTAATGGACCTAATGCATCTTGTTTGCCTGACACTTTCTTTTGTGAAGGTTCCGGAGGAACTGAAGTGGGTGCGTTAGTTACGGGTGGAGTTGCTCCCTATATTTATTCTTGGTCACCCGGAAATGCCAATTTATCTAATATTAATCTGCTCAACCCAGTAGCTAATCCTGATACTACTACCACTTATTATTTTTATGCTACCGGAGCAGATGGATGTCGTTCTAATATTGACTCCATGGTAGTAACGCCTATCCCCTTACCCCTCGCTGATGCCGGGATGGATTTGTCGTTTTGTAAAGATGCCCCCGGGGTATTTTTACAGGGACAAATTATTAATCCCATTGGTTCTTATCGGGTACAATGGTTGCCTCAAACAGGGTTGTTTTGTGATACCTGTTTAGTTACGTATGCGCAACCGAATCAAACTACCATTTATACTTTACGGGTTACAGAATTAGCCACTGGCTGCTCCAGTGAT
>RFSG01000177.1 GCA_009924095.1 Sphingobacteriia bacterium | reverse complement strand
ACTTTTTATCTACAAAATGGAATTTATTTACGATGAAATTTCAACGGAGTAATAAAATCACTGGTAATGGATTAACATTCTTATTAGCAATATTCATAAAATTCTTTTACCGAATTAAAACTATTTTTTATCAATTCATATCCATCAAAACTTAAAAAACGTGCTTGATGGTATAAAAAATGAAGATTATTCATGAGAGTAAGGTTGTTCAGATTTAGGAAAATAATGATAAGGTATTGATAAATAATTCATTTGGTTGTTAATTTTGTTTTATAATTCGAGAGAGTGCTTCGATTGATTCCTAAAATCAATCGAAAAGGAAGAAAAAAGAATGGATTCAATAGGGGAATCTGGTCAATGATTTTTCCTTCTCTCAATAATTCTTTAAAATGAAACACCATTTGATGAATCTAATTTCTTCTCTTGCCTTACTGCTTGGCTTTTTAAATACAAGTTATGCCAAAATCCAGACAAGCGGTGCATTTATCACCCGTTGGAATTTAGCCACAGCAGGCAGTGGTGCTACCCAATTAAGTTTTAGTTCTGCCACTATTGCCGCCTATAATGCAATTTGCCTAACGCTCATGCAGATTTACCCTTATACTGTTTTAAACCTATCATCACAATGAAAAAGATATTTTCGTTTTTTGCCTTGGCCTTGCTTCTTTGGGCTCATGTCGCCCGAGCCAATAACATTCAAGTTGCTAATGTTGCTCTGACAGGGCAAGATGTAAGCGCAGGGGTTAATAATGCCAATAATTTTACATTTATTGAGTTTGATCTTTCGTGGCAGAACTCATGGCGCATGCCGGCCTCTTCAGGTCTCAATAATTGGGATGGTGCATGGGTATTTGTGAAGTTCAGAAAATCTGTAAACGGAGTATTCGGTCCTTGGGAACATGCAAGATTGTCACAATCAGGTCACCTTACAGGAAGTGGAACACCGGCAATTATTAACGCTGAATTACAAAATCCTTTTGTAGCATATAACTCGACTACCAACCCTGTATTGGGTGTATTTATCTATAGATCGGGTATAGGTTCAGGAAGTTTTACTCAAAATCTTCTTAATTTGAAATGGAATTACAGGAATAATAACATCAACGATAATGATATTGTAGAAGTAAAAGTCTTTGCTGTGGAAATGGTATATATACCGGGAGGCCCTTTTGATCTTGGTGATGGAGTTGTATCTAATTTATCAGGTCAATTTTCAAGTAGTAGTAGCAGTATTCCTTTCAGAGTGCAATCAGAGGACTCTTTAAGGTTAGGAGGTAATACATCGGGTAGTTTGCAAAATAATAACAGCTCAGGAATGCTAACAACTGATGATTTTAATAGCACCACTTCTCAGACTTTGGCAGCTACTTTTCCAAAAGGTTATCAGTCCTTTTATATGATGAAGTATGAAATCAGTCAACAACAATATGTTGATTTTCTGAATACACTTTCTCGGATCAATCAAAATTTAAGAACTGCTACGGATTTATCATTAAACACTACTAGTGTTAGCAATGTATTCGTGATGAGTGGAACATCTAGTGTTCAAAATCGAAATGGCATCCGGTGTAATTCCACCATAAACCCAACAGAGGCCATAGAATTTTATTGCGACTTGAATGCTAACGGTACGGGAAGAGATTCTGTCGATGGACAGTGGATAGCATGTAATTTTTTAAATTGGGCAGATGTAGCCACTTACTTAGATTGGTCAGGCTTGCGTCCTATGACAGAGTTGGAATACGAAAAAGCAGCTCGAGGATACTTTTTTGCAGATACTAGCCAATTTGCATGGGGAAGTAAACATGCAGTATCAGCAGCAGCAATAAACCGAGGTGGTCAAGCGAACGAATTTGTTTCAACCCCTTTGGCTAATGCCGCATATGGTAGTAGTCTCACCGGGCCATTAAAAGTAGGTGCATTTTCTCAAAATTCATTTGGTAGGGTGTCATCAGGGGCGGGATATTTTGGGGCGATGGAGTTGAGTGGTAATATTTCTGAAATATGTATAAGTATCGGCAACACTGGCGGTAGAAGCTATACAGGTATGCATGGTGATGGAATGATTAATACAACTTTTGGAATTCACAATGTTGTTTCATGGCCGGGTTCAAATGCTGTAGGTGTGGGGAGAAGAGGAGGAAATTGGCAAGATGTATTGAATTTATTGCGTATTTCTGACAGAAAACAAATGAATCAAAACATAGATAGCAGATCAAGTGTAAGCGGAGGTAGGGGCGTAAGAACGGTTGCTTGTCAGTTGCCAACTACAATGCCAGCAATTATCAACGGCACTGATTATGTAGCTGCCTTTTCTCAAATTAATTTTCAAGCAAGTGGAGGTGTTAATTATTTGTGGAAGCTTCCCAATGAAATCCAATTACTTACAGGGCAGGGTTCGGATTCTATCCTGGCTATTTCTCCCGGGTCTTATGCATTTTCGCCTCGATTTAGTATGCTTGTGAGTGCTGTAAACGGTTGTGGTGCTGGGCCGGAAAGAAGCAGAAATATTAACGTAGGACATTTTTCAAATTATGATTCTGCTTTTATTTACAACAATTACAGAATCTATGTTTTTCAGCAAGTAGGTACAAGAAATGTTACCTTATTTGAAAATATGGACTCTGTAAGGGTTGTAGTGGTTGGTGGTGGTGGTAATGGCGGTGGTAATAGAGGTGGTGGTGGTGGAAGTGGTCATGTCAGAATACGCAATGATATATCTCTATTTTCAAATAGAAATTTATCGGTAAAGGTAGGAAATAGATTAGAGTCTTCCGAGTTTTCAAATATTGTGATTGCTGCTCAGGGAACAAGTGGTGGC
>RFSG01000176.1 GCA_009924095.1 Sphingobacteriia bacterium | reverse complement strand
ACGACAATACAACGAGAGTTAGATTGGGACTTGGATGACATCGCTTTACAAAACGTTCAGGCACGTGTAAGAGTACCGGGGATATGGATGCTAGCGAATATTTATGGAGCATTATTGTTGACCACAGCAAATAGAAGTGAGCTATCTGTAGGCTACACTACCATGGATGGGGATAGTGCCGGAAGCCTTGCTCCGCTTGCAGGAGTTAGCAAAAAATTTATTCTCCAATGGTTGGTTTGGGCAGAGCAGAAGTTAGATATTAATGAATTATCCTATGTAAATCATTTGCAGCCGAGTGCTGAACTAAGACCAGTTGAAAAATCCCAAACCGATGAGGAAGATTTAATGCCTTATGATGCTTTACAGTTTATTGAACACCATTGGATTTACAAGGGATGGGATACGGAAAGAATAGTAATCGCGCTTCAAAAATTATATCCTGAATCTCTGGTTGAAGAATGGGTGGAACAATTTATTGGGTTATGGAAACGTAATCAATGGAAACGAGAAAGAACGGCGCCTGGATTTCATTTAGATACTTATACAATTGACTCCCGAACCGGATATAGATATCCTATTTTTAGTGGTAATTAATGATAGAATAATACTAATGGTGTTATGAAAATAAGTTCTAATATTTAACATTTTGACTTTTGAAATAATATTCACGCAAATATTCCAATTTGGAATAATTTTATTAAGTGCATGATAATCAACATATAAATTTTCACAAACCGTACTAAATTGGGGTTGAATGGTTTTTTTTTTCAAAAAATTCTTGTGTAGTTGTTTTTTTTGAGGTAAGATAGTAGACCAATAGAATTAGTCATAGGTCGTACATTTCAATTTGTAATATTTGTACATTCTTAAAGGGCTATTCTTCAAAACAAAAGAGTAAACAGAAAGCGAATAAAAATTAACTAAAAAGTTATGGTCAACTTTTCCTTTTCAAAGCTGTGTGTTGGGGTATGTATTTGGGTTACCTGTTGGAGTTTAAACGTATCTGCACAAGAGGCGAGTGCAGTATCCGCTGGTGTCAACAAACCTTGGGAAAAACAGTATAAATCTGAACTGGAAGATAAATCCAGGCGAGATGCGGTTTCCAAGCATTACCGAAATGCAGATGGAACCTATACTGGAGTTGTTGCTTCAGCCCCGATTCATTATTTGGATCGTGGGGTTTGGAAGGACATTAACACCCAAATCCAACCCTATACAGGTACAGATTTGAAAGGTATCGCCTATACCAATCAAACCAACACCCTGCGTACAGATTACCCTGCTATCCCCGGTGCTGTTGGGGCTAGAGTAGTTTTACCGAATGGGGTTTTTCAGGATTGGATTCAACCCTCCCTTGAAGTTCGGGATGCTGAAGGAAAGATTTTAGACCAGAAATCTGCCTTTGCTACTGCTGGCATTAATTCCGAAAATCAATTGACCTATGCGGGAATTTTCCCCTCTATGGATGCCCGGTTTACACTTACTTCTGTTCAAAGAAAATTAGATTATATCGTTAAAAATCGTTCCTGGGTGGATCAACTTCCAGCAGCTGCCAGTCATTTGGTGATGCGTGAAGGTTTTCAATTGCCCGAAGGTTGGGAAGCTAAAAAAGTAGGGGAAGTGGTTCAAATCTTAGATACACGTAAAGTGTTGGTATTGGAATTTAATGCCCCAATGCTTTCGGAAACGGGTGAAGATGGAAGCCCAGAGGCCAACCCTATTGCGGCGGTTATGGAGGTTGAAAAAGACGATCAAGGTTATAGCTTATTTACCTATGTTCCGGTTTCCTGGTTGAAGGATAGTAAGAGAATATATCCTCTAACAATAGACCCTACTGTAAACATTAATACTACTAACGGTACGAATTGGACAGGTTATATCAGCAACACTTCTCCTTATAATAAATCTGACAATGCAATTCTTCAGATTTCTGAATCTACTGCTTATTATAGAGGATTTGCTAAATTTAGTTTAGCCAGTTTGGCTGGAGCTACTGCCATCAATTCCGCTTCTGTTAATGCCTATATGTATGCTGCAGGTTCTTGTACAGCCCGCAATATGAATTTGTATCCTTTAACGAATGATCCGGTAACTACTTCTGGTGCCGCTTTATGGTCAGACTGTGCGGATGGTACCTTGGCTGCCACTACTTCTTTTGGATGTACTTATAACTGGAGTACCTTTTCTTTAGGGTCTTCCGAGTTGTTAAATATTGGGAATCGCTCTACCACTCCAGGTTGGGTGGGATATGGATTTGTGAATAGTAGTGCGATAACTACTGCATGGAAATCTTTTCATGGCTATAGTTCTTCCTTCATACCCTTCATGACTATAGATTATTCAGTGTTCAGTTTTGATGCAGGAATTAGTGCCATGATCCCAGGTCTTTCAGTTCCTTGTTCTGGAATCAATAATATTCAAGTTACCCTTACCAATCCGGGAACTACCACTTTAACTTCTGCAACGATTAATTATACCATTAATGGGGTTGCTCAAACTGCATTTAATTGGACAGGCAGTTTAAGTACAGGTGCATCCGCTGCAGTAACAGTGGGTACTTTTAATTTCTCTACCGGAGGGCCCCATAGTCTGTCGGCAGTAGTATCTAATCCGAATGGACAGACGGACCTAAATTCGGGCAACAATACTGTTTCTTATTCCGGATTATTTACAGGATTAGGAGGAACCTATACCATTGGCAGTGGGGGAACCTATACTACTTTTTCAGCTGCTATTTCTGCCTTACAAACCAATGGCGTTTGTGCTCCAGTTACGTTTAATGTGTTGAATGGAACTTATGTAGAAACCTTAACCATTCCACAAATC